>DASUCS010000327.1:0-5058 GCA_036275935.1 Acidimicrobiales bacterium | reverse complement strand
AGAACATCTCGTACAGCAGCCGGGACTCCGTGACGTTGTCGTTCAGCCGGCGGGCGGCGAAGCGAGCGGAGTCGAGGTAGACGGCGGGGCCGAGGTCGCGGAACGAGCGCAGCGGCAGCAGCTGCCGTGCGATCGATCCCGGGCCCTCGAGCAGAGCGGAGAAGACGTCTTCGGTCGGCGACGTGACCTCCACGAACGCAAACCGGCGCATGAGCGCGTACGACATCTCGAACAGCAGGTTCTTGTCGAACACGTTCATCGTGGCGATGATCCGCCATCGCGGCGGCACGCGGATCGGCTCGGTCTCGTCGGGGGGTTCCACCCCGTAGGGCACGAGCGAGAGCGGCTTGGGCTGCCCGGCGCGCTTGAACGGCAGCACGACGGGCTGGCCGGACAACACGGTGAACAGCTGGCCGAAGGCGCGGTCGAAGTTGGAGCGGTTGAGCTCGTCGATCACCAGCCAGCGTCCGGACTCGATGGCCTCGACGAACAGCCCCGGCCGGTAGATGAACCCTTCGTTCGTGGGCTGGAAGCCGCCGATGGTCTCGAACGTCGTCCACTCGGTCGTGGCCGTCGTCGGCAGGTAGCCGGTGCACAGCATGGCGTGCTGACCGACGTCAGCGGCGAGGTAGGCGAGGGTCGTCTTGCCCGTGCCCGGAGGGCCCGTCAGCACCACGTGCTTGCCGCTGTCGATGGCGGCGACCAATTGGTCGAGCACGTGTTCCGGGTAGCTCATGCCCAGCTCCTGGGCTGCCTTGTTGAGCTCCTCGGCGCTGAAACTCAGCATGAGGTTCTAATTCGGTCGCGACGGGCGAGCCTTTAGCGCCGGGTGGGGCAGCCAGGTGCCATTTTCCGTTCGGCTCCGCTTGGCCTGGGCCAGATGAGCCACCAGCATCCGGTAGGGCTTCTCGCCGCAGAGCTCGATCAGCTCGTCCTTCATCGTCTCGTAGACGGGTGCCGTGCCGACGAACGCATCGTTCGATTCGGTGCACCACCAGTGGAACTCCTCGCCGCCCTCGCCCCAGTCGCGGCGCTTCCACTCGCGCACGGTCGACGTGACGTGGCCGTACTGGTCGGTCTCGTCCTCGCGTCGCAACGGCAGTTGCCAGCACACCTCGGGCTTCCAGTCGAGCGGACGTTCACCTCGACGCAGCGCCGCCTGGTGGAGTGCGCAACCAGGGCCGGTGTGGAAGCCAGTGCGGTTCAAGAAGATGCAGGCGCCGTCGACGAGGCGCGACACGACGTCGCCGTCCTTGTTGACCTTGATCGGACCGCCGCGCTTCTCGGACACCTTCTTGAACTGCCACTCGTCGGCCGAGAGCTTCTTGGCCAGCTGTTCGACGTGGCGACGGTCCTTGCCGCTCGTGAAGTGCGCGCCGTACGAACAGCATCCCTGCACCAGCTCGGGCGCCGGCTCCGTCAAGACTCCCTCGCAGCCGTTCCCGAAGATGCACGTCCACGAGCTCGTGAGGAAGGTCACGTCCCACACCCAGGTGCGTTGCTCGTCGGGATCTTCGAACGAGACCCATTCGTGGAGGTCTTCGAGGGGAGCCGTCTTCACCACGTCGACCCTACAGCGGGCCAAGATGGAGATCGTGCCATCGCTCGTCGAGGATCTGCGTGCGCAACTCGCCGCGGATCGCGTGCGCACAGAACCGATCGAGCTGTCGCTCTACGGACACGACGCGTCGATCGTCGAGGGGGGTCACGCCGCGGTCGTGTGCTTCCCGCTCTCGACCGACGAGGTGCGTGCGTGCGTGCGCGTCGCGCGTGCTCACGGACGGCCCTTCACGGCGCGAGGGGCCGGTACCGGGCTGGCCGGTGGCGCGGTGCCCCTCGGCGATCCCGTCGTGATCGTCACCACGAAGATGAATCGCATCCTGTCGATCGACGCCGACGAGCGAGTGGCATGGGTCGAACCGGGTGTCATCAACCTCGATCTCACGCGCGCGCTCGGCCAGTACGGACTGCACTTCGCGCCGGATCCCTCGAGTCAGCAGGCCTGCTCGATCGGCGGCAACGTCGCGAACAACTCCGGCGGACCGCACTGTCTCGCGTACGGCGTGACGTCTGCGCACGTCCTGGCCGTCGAAGTGGTGCTGCCCGACGGTGAGGTCGCGGTGCTCGGCGGCCTCGATCCAGAGCCAGGTGGCTACGACCTTCGCGGCGTCTTCGTCGGCAGCGAGGGGACGATGGGCATCGCGACCCGCATCGCCGTACGACTCACGCCGAATCCGCCCGCTGTGCGCACGCTGCTCGTCGACTTCCTGTCGATCGACGACGCTGCCGCATGTGTGAGCGCCATCATTGCCGGAGGTCTCGTGCCGGCCGCGCTCGAGATGGTGACCGGTCCGATGATCGGCGCGATCGAAGACTTCGTGCACGCTGGCTACCCCGTCGACGCGGCAGCGGTCCTGCTCGTGGAGGTCGATGGTCTCCCGTCGTTCGTCGACGATGCCGTCGCGCGCGTGCGGGACATCGCCCAGACCAATGGTGCCCGCACAGTCCGGGTCGCCGCCGACGAGAACGAGCGCCAGTTGCTGTGGAAGGGCCGCAAGTCTGCGTTCGGTGCCGTGGCGCGTTTGGCGCCCGACTACTACCTCCACGACACGGTCGTCCCCCGCACCCGTCTCGTGGAAGTCTTGCGCAAGGTCGAGGAGATCGCTCGGTCACACGACTTGATGGTGCTCAACGTGTTCCACGCCGGTGACGGGAACCTGCACCCGCTGCTCGCGTTCGACGCGCGTGAACCGGGAGTGCTCGAACGCGTGCACGAGGCAGGCGACCAGATCGTGGTCGCCTCCGTGGAAGCCGGCGGTGTGCTGTCGGGCGAACACGGCATCGGCATCGAGAAGCGCGACCTGATGCCGAGGCTGTTCTCCGTCGACGACCTGGATGCGCAGGCGCGCCTGCGCGACGCGTTCGACCCCGACGGCGCCGCGAACCCCGGCAAGGTGCTGCCGAAGGGCTCGCGCTGTGGCGAGCTGCAACGGATCCCCGAAGGGGTGTGGGTGTGAGCGACGTGCTCGATGCGCTCGCCGCCGAGATCGGTGACGCCGGCGCAGTGGTGGCCGTGGGAGGGCGGACGCAGTACGAGGTGGGCGGCGCCGTCGACCCGGCCGCTCGCGAGGTGCGCGCGCCGCACGGCATCGTGCAACACGTACCTGCGGAGATGACGGTACGCGTGCGGGCCGGAACGACCGTCGCAGATCTCGACGCGGAGCTGGCAGCGGCCGGACAGTGCGTGGCGTTGCCGTCGTGGACGGGCGCGACCATCGGAGGTGTGCTCGCCGTCGGTCACAGCGGGTTGCGCAGGCTCGGCTGGGGTCCGGTGCGCGACGCGGTCCTCGAGGTGCGCTACGTGTCCGCCGAAGGTCGTGTGGTGAAGGGCGGCGGCCCCACGGTGAAGAACGTGAGCGGCTACGACGTGCCGCGTCTCTTCGTCGGCTCGCTCGGGACGCTGGGTGTGATCGGCGAGGTGGTGCTGCGAACTCGACCGATCTCGGCGTTCGAGCGGTGGTTCGCCGGGGAGGGGGTCGACCCGTTCGTGCTGTTGCGCCGTACGTATCGACCGACGTCGGTGCTGTGGGACGGGACGACCACGTGGATGCTGCTCGACGGCCATCCCGACGACGTCGACGCGCAGGGCCGCGCCAGCGGGTTGTCCGAGATCGATCCCTCCACACTTCCCGCGCTGCCACCGCATCGCTGGTCGCTGCCGCCGTCCGAGCTCACGAATCTGCCAGGTGACGGTCACGGCGCCTTCGTTGCGGAGGTCGGCGTTGGTGTCGTGCACCGAGATGCTCCTCAGCCTCGGCGCGAAGTCGCCGAGCCGATCGTGGAGCTGCAACGGCGGATCAAGGATGCGTTCGACCCGGCCGGGCGGTTCGCTCCGGGGCGAATGCCGTGAACCTGCTGCTCGACGACGACGACCTGTCGGTCTGTGTGCAGTGCGGGCTGTGCCTGCCTCATTGCCCGACGTATCGCGTCACCGGCGAAGAGTCCGCGTCACCCCGCGGTCGCATTGCGCTGATGCGCGAGGTGGACCGCCACGGGGCACCGGTCGACGATGCCTTCGTCGGGTTCATGGACGCGTGTGTGCAGTGCCGGGCGTGCGAGGTCGCGTGTCCGTCAGGCGTGCCGTTCGGACACCTGATGGAACAGACGCGCGCCGTGCTGGCCGACACGCGGCCGTCGTACGCGCCCCGGTGGCGGCGCCTCGGCTTCAAGCTTCTGGCGCGCCATTCAGTGGTGCTGGCCGGTTCGAAGGCCCTGGGCGTCGCGCAGCGTGCCCGACTGTGGCCCCGGTCGCTGTCCCGACGACTTGGCCTGCCCGCGCAGGTGCCACTGCGGCAGCCCACGTTGCGATCCACGGGTACCGACGTGTGGCTGTTCACCGGCTGCGTCATGGACGCGTGGGAGCGGCGCGTCCACGCCGCGGCCGCTCGGGTGATCGAGGCGACGGGCGCGGGAGTGCAGCTGCCGTCGACGCGCGGTGGAGCCGGATGTTGTGGCGCGTTGTCAGTGCACGCCGGCCTCCTCGACCAAGGCCGTGCGATGGCGCGCGCGGTCATGCGCTCGATGCCCGGAGACGCTCCGATCCTCGTGGACAGTGCCGGCTGTGGCGCGGCCATGAAGGAGTACGGACATCTGTTGAACACCGAAGAGGCGCTGGCGTTCAGTGCACGCGTGCGCGATGTCCACGAATGGCTCGCGACTCGTATCGATCGTCTGCCGGCCGCTCGGCGTCCGATCGGGGGCACAGTCGCAGTGCACGACCCTTGCCACCTTCGCAACGTGCAGCGAGTGCACGGCGACGTGCGCACGGTGCTGCGGCCCCACGTCGACCGGCTGGTCGAGCTCGACGACGAGGGTTTGTGCTGTGGCGCCGGCGGCGCGTACGCCGCGCTCCATCCGGAGATGGCCGCCGACATCCGCCGCCGTAAGCTCGACAGCATCGGACGGTCCGGCGCCACCTTGGTGGCGTCGGCGAACCCCGGATGCACGCTGCATCTCGCCGCCGCCGGTGTTGCGGTGCGCCACCCGATCGAGCTCATC
>DASUCS010000326.1:0-6654 GCA_036275935.1 Acidimicrobiales bacterium | reverse complement strand
TGACGATCGAGGTGCGTCGCCAGTGCGTCGAGGGTCTGGTCCATGTGCCGGTCGCGAAGGTTCCAGGACGCGACCCGTCCGTGATACATGGCGCGGTAGTAGCGCTCGGCGTTGCGCACCAGCCGGGCGTTCTGCTCGGCGAAGAAGAACTCGTCCTCGGCCACCCAGCCGTCGCGGCTGAGCAGTCGCACGGCGCGCTCGCGTAGATCCATCAGCTCCGCGACGACCTCCTGCTCGCACGGCACGGTGATGTCGAGCGCAACGGCATGGCCGTACTCCGGGCCCTCGCCCTGGACATGATCGAAGCAGCTGTACCGCGCCCGGGCCTCGGCCGCGGCAGCCGGGTCGACGCGATCGAGGTACGCGACGACGGCTTCCATCGACGCTCGCAGGCTGTAGAGGTCGAGCCCGTAGAAGCGCGTCTTGGTCTGATGCTGACCGTGCGCGTCGTTCCGGGCGCGGAGCCACTCGATGAAGCTTACGACGTCGTGGTTGCGCCACATCCACGCGGGGAAGCGGCGGAAGTCGGACAACGCGGTGTCAGCGTCGATGTCGTCTGACTGACCGAGCACGTACCGGTTGACGCGGTACGCGTCCGGCCAGTCGGCTTCGACGGCGACCGCAGTGAAGCCCTTCTCCTCGATCAGTCGCTTCGTGATACGGGCGCGCTCTCGATAGAAGTCGTGCGTGCCGTGGGTGGCTTCACCCAGCAGCACGAAACGCTTCCGTCCGACGAGAGCCAGCAGATCGTCGTAGTCGTGGTCAGATCCGCAGAGCGCGACGCTGTGGTGGTCGACATCAGCGGCTGCGGCCTCGAGCATCGATGCCATCAGCTCGACCTCCGCAGACCGTCCTCCACGCCGGGCCGATGAACGAGATGGTGGGCGAACCAGTCGCGGGCGAGCTCGGCTGCCTCCCGCAGGGTTCCCGGTTCCTCGAACAGGTGCGTGGCGCCGGGGACCACCGCGAGCCGGCAGTCCGCATGCAGGTAGCGCGCCATGTGGCGGTTGAGCTCGAGCACCCTGAAGTCGTCGCCGCCGACGATGAGCAGCGTGGGTGCGCGCACCCCGCGCAGGCGGGCGGCGGCGAGGTCGGGGCGCCCGCCGCGCGACACGACCGCCGCGATGTCGAGGTCCGGCTCGGCGGCCGCCCACAGCGCGGCTGCCGCGCCCGTGCTCGCACCGAAGTAGCCGATTGGAAGACCGCAAACGTCAGGTCGGTCGGCGATCCAGCGCGTCGCGTCGGCGAGACGTCGGGCGAGCAACTCGATGTCGAACACGTTCGACCGCGTGTGCTGCTCCGACGGCGTCAACAGATCGAACAGCAGGGTGGCGAAACCGGCCTCGTTCAGGAGCTCGGCGACCCAACGGTTGCGCGGGCTGTTGCGGCTGCTGCCACTGCCGTGGGCGAACAGGACGAGCCCGGTTGGGTCGTTCGGGACCGTGAGCAGTCCTGAGAGCCGGGTCGAGCCCGCGAGGACCTCGACGTCGATCCCGTCGGACGGCTGACGATCTCGCAGAAGTGCTTCGACTTCCGAGTCCGGTGTCGCCGAGAAGTCCGCGTACCACTCACCGACGGCGTGGAAGGGCTCCGGGGTCTCCAGGCACACGACCTCGTCGGCGATGGTGCGTAGTTCCTCGATCGAGTGGCGCGCACCAACAGGCGTGGCCACGACGACGCGACGGGCACCGAGCGCTCGCGCGACCTGGCATGCGGCCCACACGGTGGAGCCAGTGGCGATGCCGTCGTCGACGACGATCGCGGTGCGCCCCGCAACGGGCACCGGCGGGCGGTCTCCCCTGAGCAGACGCGCGCGTCGTGCCAACTCGGCGCGTTCACGGGCTTCGACCTGCGCGAACTGCTGTGTGGTGACTCGCGCGGCGCGGACGACCTCCTCGTTCACGATCCGAACGCCGCCTTCGCTGATTGCCCCCATCGCCAGCTCTGGATGGAAGGGCACGCCGAGTTTGCGCACCACGATCACGTCGAGTGGCGCCGACAGCGCGTCTGCGACGATCGCAGCGATCGGAACGCCACCGCGCGGCAGTCCGAGCACGACGATGTCCTCTCCACCGAAGCGCTGCAGCGCCGTCGCCAGCCGGTGTCCGGCTTCCAAGCGATCCCGGAACTTGATCATCACTGTCACCTCCATCCGCGCTGCGGGCGAGCGCTGCGGGCGAGCGACGCCCACACACGTCTCAGCCTGACTCGCGCGATCGCGATGGCCCAGGGTCCAAAGACCAGAACGCTCCCGCAACGGACGTCGGGACCTTCGCCTCTGCTCGGCGCGCACGACGGGCGCGACCCTGACGATGTACGACACCGCAGGAGGCATCGATGTACGCGCACGTTGGAGACATGATCGAGGTCCGCGGCCGGCACGTGGATGACCTGCCCCGTCGAGGGGAGATCCTCGAGGTTCGCGGCAAAGACGGCGGGCCCCCGTATCGCGTGCAGTGGGACGACAGCCCACACGAATGCATCTTCTTCCCCGGGAGTGATGCGATCGTGCATCACCTCGAGCACCAGCCCACGTCGTAACCATGGCGTTCCCTGCTGGGGTCCGCGACGCCGTCGTTGTCGGAGTCGACGGATCGGAGACCGGTCGCTACGCGTTGCGATGGGCGATCGAGGAGGCGCGGCTGCGGAATGCCGAGCTGACAGTGGTGCACGCGTGGGCAACGCCCACACCCGCCGTGCTCGTCGGTTCCGTGGTGCTCGACGGCGATCCGACCGTCTACGAGGAAGGGGCGGCGTCGATCCTCGACGACGACGTCACCCGCGTCCTGGAAACCACGAGGGCGCCGGAGAAGGGTCTCGAACGGCGCGTCGTCCAGGGCTACGCGCCTGCCGTCCTCATGACGCAGTCGTCGGATGCGGGCTTGCTCGTCGTCGGCAGTCGGGGCCAGGGCGGATTCGCGGGGCTGCTGACGGGATCGGTGAGCGAACACTGCATCACCCACCCGACGACGCCCGTCGCAGTAGTTCGAGAGGATGCAGCGCTCCCGGGGTCCTCCGACGTCGTGGTGGGTGTCGACGGGTCGTCAGGATCGCACGCCGCCCTGCAGTTCGCGATGAGAGAAGCGGCCGTACGCGGCGCGCGGCTGGTTGTCGTGCACGGCTGGTGGGTTGGTTTCCCCGGCTCTCCGCGAGACGCGTCTCCGTACCTCGAGGTCGACCGCAAGGCGATCAAGGGGCGGGCTGTCGCGATGATCCAGGGCATGCTCGATGTCGCGCGCGCCGCTGCACCGCAGACGGATGTCGAGGTGGAAGTGCTCGCGATGGACATGGCACCCACCACCGCGCTGCTGAAATGCGCGACGGAGGCGGGATTGCTGGTCGTCGGGAGTCGCGGACGCGGCGGGCTCGCCGGCATGCTGCTCGGCTCCGTGAGCCGGCAGTGCGTCCATCACGCCGGCTGTGCCGTGGTGGTGGTTCCCTCAGCGTCGGGTTGAACGCCGGCTCACGCGGCGTCGCTGATGGTGGTCTGGTTCTCGGCGCGCCGTTCGTCCGCGGCCACCAGCTCGCCGGCCGTGCGCAGCTCTTGCGCGAAGCGGACCGTGGGCCATTCCTGGTCGGGCCAGCACCAAGAGGACGAGGCCGGGTCGATGCTGTGCTCGAGCTCAGTCACGACTCGCCCGCCGAGTTCCTCGGCTCGGTGCGGCGCTCACGCGACCCGTCCTCACCCAACACCTCGTCGATCATCCGCAGGATCTCGTCGCACCGATCCGTACCCGACATCGCCGCACCCCTCTGTGTCGTGACTCCTTCGGATGATCATCCGCTGACATGCCGCCACTCCCCAGAGTCCGAGGCCCGCGACGCGTGTGACCGAAGTCCCAACCGCCACGCCGGCGCCAGCCGCGTGTTACCTCTGGCCCTACCGCCCAGCCGTGCTCACGCCGCACGATGAGGACGACGAGGCGAACCAGGGAGGTCCCCATGAAGGTGAAGGACGCAGTTCGAAAGGCGCCCGAGACGATCGAGGCAAACGGGACGATCGGCGCGGCGGCGCAACAGATGGATCACGCGGCCGTGGGGGCTCTGGTGGTGGTCGACGGCGGTCGCCCGGTGGGCATCGTCACCGATCGCGACTTGGTCGTGCGAGGTCTGGCCCGGCACGCGCCAGTGGACGCTCGAGTGGACAGCGTCATGTCGACCGGTCTCGTCGCCATCGACGCCGACGCCGACCTGCGGCACGCGATCGCGCTGTTCTCGCATCACGCGATCCGGCGGCTGCCCGTCGTCGACGGCGATCGCGTCTGCGGAATGGTGACGATCGATGATCTCGTGGTCGACCTTGCCCAGGACCTCGCGGAGGCGACTCGACCCCTGACGGCGCAGGTGCTGTTCGGCCATGCGCAGCCGACGCTTCCGATGACGGTCGGTTGACCAGCACCCCGACTCGAGCGCCGATACTCACCTTCCTGGGAGCCACCGGCACCGTCACCGGCTCGCGATTCCTCGTCGACGACGCGGGATCCCGGGTTCTGGTCGACTGCGGTCTGTTCCAAGGCGTGAAGCGGCTGCGCGAGCGCAACTGGGAACCCTTCCCCTTCGATCCGCGCTCGATCGACGCCGTGGTGCTCACCCATGCGCACGTCGATCATGTTGGCTACCTCCCGCGTCTCGAACGCCTCGGCTTCACCGGGCCCGTGTATGCGACGCCGGGAACGACGCAGCTGAGCGGGATCGTCCTCCCTGACAGCGCGCACCTGCAGGAGGAGGAAGCGGAGTACGCCACTCGCAAGGGGTTCTCGCGGCATCACCCGGCGCAGCCGCTGTACACGGTCAGCGACGCGGCCAGCGTGCTCGAGCGATTCCGCGTGATTCCGTTCGAGCATCCCTTCGAGGTCGCCGACGGCGTCACGGTCACGTTTCGCCGAGCCGGTCACATCCTCGGATCGTCCACGGTGACGCTGACGTTGGAGCGATCGGGCCGGACGTTGTTCGTCAGCGGCGACGTCGGTCGTCCCGCGCATCCGATCCTCTGTCCTCCGGCGGCGGTGCCAGAGGTCGATGTGGTTCTGGTCGAGTCGACCTACGGAAACCGGCGTCACGACGACGAGGCATCGCGGGAGCGGTTCCGGGATGCAATCGTGCGCACGGCTCGGCGAGGCGGCACGGTCGTGATTCCCGCGTTCGCGGTGGATCGCACCGAAGTCGTGCTCCTCGAGTTGCGTCGCCTCCTCGAGGCCGACGAGATCCCCGATCTGCCGATCTTCGTCGACAGTCCCATGGCCCTCGCCGCGCTCGACGTGTATCGCAAGGCGATCGCGCGAGGCGGCGCCGAGATCCGAGCGGGCTTCGCTCGCCATCGAGATCCGTTCGACGCCGGTCGTCTGACCGAAGTCCGCGACGTCGCCGAGTCGAAGGCGCTCAACGAGCAGCGCTTCCCGTCGATCGTCATCTCGGCGAGCGGGATGGCAACGGGAGGCCGCGTGCTGCACCACCTGGCGCATCGCATCGGTGATGTCCGCAACTCCGTGGTGCTGGTCGGGTTTCAAGCCGAGGGCACCCGAGGCCGCGACCTCCTCATGGGGGTCCGGCACATCAAGATGCACGGGCGATATCTGCCGGTCGGCGCGGAGATCGTCGATGTTCCGGGCTTCTCGATTCACGCCGACGGCGACGAGCTCATCTCGTGGCTGTCGAGCGCGCCGCGGTCACCCGGAACGGCGTTCGTCGTTCACGGCGAGCCCGAGGCGTCGGCGGTGTTGCGCGGTCGGATGGAGGCCGAGCTCGGTTGGAACAGCGTGCTGCCCGCCTTCGGGGAGCGCGTTCGTCTCGACTGAGCCGAGCCGACGACGTCGTCCGCGAAGCGATGCGGGCGACGGAAGTGCACCGTCTGGTAGTGCTCCACGAGTCGCTCGATCAGGCGCGCCGGATCCCGGTCCTGCAGCACGGTGGAACCCGTGTCCTTGGTCAACCGGTCGAGCAGCTCGGGCACCAGATCGGCGATACCGCCTGTACCGGAGAGCACGCCGATCAGGCGACCTTCGTCGAACGCGATCGCGAACTCGCCGAGGGTGCCCGACTGGCCGCCGATGATGACGACGATGTCCGAGGATCGGATGTTCACGACCTCGCGGCCCATGAGCCCCGAGCCCGTGTACACCATGATGTCGAATCCCTCGATCGGCGACCCGTAGCGCGTCACGTGCTCGGTCTCGGAGAGCGCCGGGCTGATGCCCACGACCAGCCCGCCGGCCGCGTGGGCGCCGAGCACGGCTTCTTGCGGGAGGCCCGGACAGCCGCCGGTGATGAGGGTGCAGCCGGCCTCTGCGATCGCGCGACCCAAACAACGGGCCACGGCTGCAGTCGCGGCATCGATCGGGCCACTCGCCGAGCCCATGACGCCGATCACGAGGCGCGTGTGCGGCTCGCCCGCCACGCCATTCGGCGCGAATCCGGACATCGGCGACACCTCCTTCGCGACACAGTGTCCGTCGCCCCGCCCGCCGCCACCAGAGACCGAGGTCCAGAGTGTCGGGACGTTCGCCTCTACTCATGGCTCCCGCGGATGCGAGACGCTCGAGGTGGCAGCGGCGCCATCCGGAGGTGGACCTTCGCCCCGCACCTTCGCTCTGCAGGCGACGGAAGGCAGCGCCAACGGGGTTCGACTCCCCCCGTTGCCCCAGCACGACAAGGAGG
>DASUCS010000325.1:0-12398 GCA_036275935.1 Acidimicrobiales bacterium | reverse complement strand
TGTCCTTCTCGTCGGCGCGGCGGATGTCGGCACCGAACCCGACACCCTTGCGTCCGGCCCGGCTCTCGATGATCTTCTCGATACCAGCGAACGCACCACCACAGATGAAGAGGATGTTGGTGGTGTCGATCTGGATGAACTCTTGGTGCGGGTGCTTGCGTCCACCCTGCGGCGGCACCGACGCCGTCGTGCCTTCGAGGATCTTGAGCAGCGCTTGCTGCACACCCTCACCTGACACGTCACGCGTGATCGACGGGTTCTCGCTCTTGCGTGCGATCTTGTCGATCTCGTCGATGTAGATGATGCCGGTCTCGGCCTTCTTGACGTCGTAGTCCGCCGCCTGGATCAGCTTCAGCAGGATGTTCTCGACGTCCTCACCGACGTAACCGGCTTCGGTCAACGCGGTCGCATCCGCGATCGCGAACGGAACGTTCAGCATGCGCGCCAGCGTCTGCGCCAGCAGCGTCTTGCCGCAGCCCGTCGGACCGATCAGCAGGATGTTCGACTTCGCCAGCTCGACGTCCGCCTCGGGCCCCGCGCCGAACTGGATGCGCTTGTAGTGGTTGTAGACCGCGACCGACAGGATCTTCTTCGCGTGCTCCTGTCCGATGATGTAGTCGTTCAGGAAGTCGTAGATCTCACGCGGCTTCGGCAGTTCGTCGAAGCGCAGCTCTGAAGTCTCGGACAGCTCTTCTTCGATGATCTCGTTGCAGAGATCGATGCACTCGTCGCAGATGTACACGCCGGGACCGGCGATGAGCTTCTTGACCTGCTTCTGCGACTTCCCGCAGAACGAGCACTTGAGGAGCTCTCCCCCGTCTCCGAACTTGGCCACCGTTGCTGCCCCCTCTCGAGATCCTGGGCCTCAGCTGGCCCGGATGGCCCCAGTCTTGTCTGCCAGCTCCCGTGCGGAGATGACCTCATCGATGATGCCGTAGTTCTTGGCCTCTTCGGCTTCCATTACGAAGTCGCGATCCGTGTCCTTGTGGATCTTCTCCACGGGCTGGCCGGTGTGCCTGGCCAGGATCTCGTTGAGGAGATCACGCATCCGCAGGATCTCCTTGGCCTGGATCTCGATGTCGGCGGCCTGGCCGGCGCCACTCCCCCATGGCTGGTGCAGCAGCACTCGGGCGTGCGGCAGCGCCAGGCGCTTGCCCTTCGTGCCGGCGGCGAGCAGCACTGCTGCGGCGGACGCGGCCTGCCCGAAGCAGATCGTGCCGATGTCGGGCTTGATGTACTGCATCGTGTCGTAGATGGCGAACAACGCAGTGATGTCTCCGCCCGGACTGTTGATGTAGATGTTGATGTCCTTGTCCGGATTCTCGGACTCGAGGTGCAGCAACTGTGCGCACACCAGGTTGGCGATCGTGTCATCGATCGGGGTGCCCAGGAAGATGATGTGTTCCTTGAGCAAACGGGAGTAGAGGTCGTACGCCCGCTCGCCACGGTTGGTCTGCTCGACGACCGTCGGCACCAAGTAATTGAACGCGGGCTCCATCTAGTCGTCTTCCTCTTCGTCGTTCTCGTCGGTTTGCGCGTCAGCCAACTCGAGCGCTTCGCGTTCCACGGGAGTTCCCTGCTCGTCGACCAGCTCGACGTGCTCGACGAGCCAATCGAGCGCCTTGCGCTTCCTGATGTCCGAGCGTACCGCCGAGAGTTGATCAGCGCGCTCCAACTGCTGACGAACCTTGGCCGGCTTCTCGTTGACGCGCGTCGCCAGGTTCTCGATCTCGGCGTCGAGGTCGGCGTCTTCCACCTCGATCTCTTCGGCGTCCGCCACCTCTCGTAGCGCGTGGTCGGCCTTCACACCTTGGATCGCGAGCTCCTTCCGCTCCTCGACGAACGCGTCCTGGTCCTGGCCCGTCGCCTCGAAGTACTGCTCGGGAGCCATCCCTTGCGCCTGGAGACGGAGTGCGAAGTCCTGCAAGCGCTGCTGCATCTCCGAGTTCACGAGCGGCTCGGGGACGTCCTCGTCGACGAGATCGACGAGGGCGCTGACCGCCTTCTCGCGCACGGCCATCTGCGCCTGGATCGTGCGCACACGAGTGATGCGCTCGGCGATGTCGGACTTCAGCTCGTCGACGGTCTCGAACTCCGACACGTCGTTGGCCCACTCGTCGGTCACCTCGGGAAGGACCTTCTCCTTGATGTCCTTCACGATGACGCGGAACTGAACTGGCGGCTCGTCGGGATCCTGTGGTTGCGCATCGAAGTTCAAGATGTCGCCGACCTTGGCGCCGCGGATGTTCTCGTCGAGCTCGTCGGCGATCGACGCGCTGCCGACTTCATAGAGGTAGTCGTCGGCCTGCAAGCCGGCGATCGCCTCGCCGTCGCGGCTGCCGTTGATGGTGATCGTGACGTGGTCACCGTCGATCGCGGGGCGGTCGACGGCGTTGAGCTCGCCGTACTGCTGACGCAGACGCTCGATCTGGCCGTCGATCTCCTCGTCGGTCGCTTCGGGCCGCGGGATCTCGACCCGCAACGACGCGTAACCCGGTACCAACACGCTCGGCCGCACCTCGACGACGGCGTCGAAGGTGACGGGGCCTTCGTCCTTGCCGGCGGTGATGTCGATCTCGGGCGCGGCGATGACGTCGACGTCGTGATCCTTGACGGCTTGGTAGTAGTAGGTCGGTAGCGCCTCACGCAGCGCTTCTTCGCGGCCCACGTCCTTGCCGAGCTTGGCTTCGAGGATGCGCCGGGGGGCCTTGCCGGGACGGAAGCCCGGGAGCCGCACCTCCTTGGCGATGCGACGGAAGGCGGCGTCGATGTCCTTTTCGAACTCGCCCTCGTCGACCTCGACAGACAGCTTGACCTTGTTGCCCTCGAGGGGTTCGACGACGGCTTTCACAGAGCGGTGAGTGTACCGGTGGGTCTGTAACCTCCCCGAACCACGGGGAGTAGCGCAGTCCGGCTAGCGCACCTGCTTTGGGAGCAGGAGGCCGCGGGTTCGAATCCCGCCTCCCCGACAAGGCATGATCCCCTCTGGAAGTACGCGGCCGGACAATGATGGAAAAAGGAACATGTCCGACCAACTACCGTCCACCCGGCCCGCGGGTGTAGCTCAATGGCAGAGCACCAGCCTTCCAAGCTGGTGACGCGGGTTCGACTCCCGTCACCCGCTCTCCCTTCACGATGAGATCTCGAGCCCTCCCCCTCCTTCTTGCGGCAGTCGTCGTGCTCGTCGCGGGCGTCGCGTTGGCGATCGCGAAGCCGGGCGATCTCGACGACTCGAAGCCGTCGTCGCAGGCCGCGACCACGAGCTCGTCGTCGAGCAGCAGCTCGACCACGTCGACATCCACGACCACGTCCACCACGTCGACCACGACCTCGACCACGGCACCGAAGCCGTCCTCGCAGCAGGCGTCGAGCTCGAGTGCGAGCTCCACCTCCAGTTCGTCGAGCTCGTCGAGCTCCGCGTCGACGACGTCCAGTTCGTCGTCGGCAAGCAGCTCGTCATCGGCCAGCTCCAGCTCTTCCGGCGGCTCGGCGACGACGACGACCAAGCCGGCATCGTCGACCACGACGACCGCGCCGAAGTCGAGCACGGGCGGCACCGGCACGCCGAGCATCACGACGCACCCGAACACCGGCGGCGCGTCGTTCTTGGTGCTCGGCCTCGCGATGGTGGCGCTGGGCCTCCTCCTGCGGAAGCTCTCCGTTCGCGCCGATTTCTGACAGCACGGTTGGACGGCGAGCGCCCACTACGAGCCACAGTCGGCGCTTCGCACCGCCTGCGACCTGTCCCGATTGCGGACTCGCCTACGGCTCGTCCTAACGGCGGAGCCGGACGCGCCTGACGCGGTGATCGAGTCCCTTCTCGAGCACGAGTTGGGCTCTCGCTCGAGTCGGGAGGATCTCCTCGCGCAAATTCACGCCGTTGATCTCGCGCCATACGAAGCGCGCCAGCTGCTCGGCTTCGTCGTCGCCGAGCTCGGCGTAGTTGTGGAAGAACGACTGGGGATCCGCGAACACCGTCTCGCGCAGCGTGAAGAACCGTTCGATGAACCATTGCTCGATGTCGGCTTCGTCGGCGTCGACGTAGATGGTGAAGTCGAAGAAGTCAGAGACGTGACGCTCGGCGCCCGGTCTGATCTGCAAGACGTTCAGGCCTTCGACGATCAGGATGTCGGGGTCGCGCACCACCTGACGCTGCCCGTCGACGATGTCGTAGCGCACGTGTGAGTACACGGGCGCGTCGACTTCGGGCTCACCGGCCTTCAACGCGGCGAGGAACCGCACGAGCGCGCCGGTGTTGTAGCTCTCCGGGAAGCCCTTGCGTTCCATGAGTCCGAGCTCAGTGAGCACCGCGTTCGGATAGAGGAAGCCGTCGGTGGTGACGAGCTCGACGTGCGGGTGCGCGGGCCAGCGCCGCAGCAACGCCTGCAGGATGCGCGAGGTCGTGCTCTTGCCGACGGCGACACTGCCGGCCAGACCGATGATGTACGGACGGCGGGCCGGCAACGCGCCGAGGAACGTGTCGGTCACGACTTCACGGTCGGCCGTGGCGATGGCGTGCAGGCTCAGCAGCCGTGACAGCGGCAGGTAGACGTCCGCGACCTCGTCGAGATCGAGTCGCTCGTTGATGCCGCGGATCTCCTCGACATCCTTCGGGCCGAGGTCGAGGGGCGTGTTGGCTCGCAGCTTCGCCCAGTCGGCGCGATCGAAGACCAGTTCCTCACGCCCCACGGCCGCAGATCCTTCCGGACGCGGGTGGCCTTTGACGAGTTTGGCGGTAGAACGGCGGGTCTATGCGCGAGCGGATGCGGGATCCGGAGTTCGTCGAAGTGCGGCGCTGGCTCACCTTGCTCGTGCTGTGCGTGAGCCTGATCGTGATCGTGCTCGACAACACGATCCTCAACGTCGCCATCCCCACGCTGGCGCACCCCACGTCTGAGGGCGGCCTCGGCGCGACGACGAGCCAGTTGCAATGGATCGTCGACGGCTACGTCATCGTGTTCGCGGGCTTGTTGCTGACAGCCGGGAGCCTCGGCGACCGATTCGGTCGCTACAAGGCGTTGACCTTCGGGCTGAGCATGTTCGGCATCGGCTCGCTCTCGTCCGCGTTCGCCACCTCGGCGACGATGCTCATCGCCACCCGCGCGCTGATGGGTATCGGCGGCGCGTTCATCATGCCGTCGACGTTGTCGATCCTCACCAACGTGTTCACCCGGCCTCCCGAGCGGGCGAAAGCCATCGGCATCTGGGCCGGAGTCTCGGCTGTCGGTCTCGGCATCGGGCCGATCTCCGGCGGACTCTTGCTCGCACACTTCTGGTGGGGCTCGATCTTCCTCGTCAACGTGCCGATCGTGATCATCGGTCTCGTGGCGGGCTACCTCCTCGTCCCGGAGTCGAAGGATCCCGCCGAAGCGAAGCTCGACCCGATCGGCGCGGCGTTGTCGATCGCCTCGATCACCGCGGTCCTGTGGGCAGTGATCGAGGCTCCGACGTACGGGTGGGCCGACAGCTCGATCCTCACGGCGTTCGTCGTCGGGTTCGTGTTGCTCGGCGCGTTCCTCGCCTGGGAAGTCCACACGTCACACCCGATGCTGAACCTGCACTTCTTCGAGAACCCGCGCTTCAGTGCGGCCAGCGGCGCGATCACGATCACGTTCTTCGCTCTGTTCGGAACGCTGTTCATCCTGACGCAGTTCCTACAGCTGGTCCTCGGCTACTCGACCGTCGAAGCCGGCGCGGTGCTGCTCCCGCAGGCGGCGACGATCATGATCGCCGCGCCGGCGAGCAGCGTGTGGGTCCGACGCTGGGGCAACAAGTGGGTTGTCACGACGGGACTGCTGATCGTCTCGCTCTCGTATCTGCTGCTCACGCAGCTCGGCGCCGATGCGACGGCGTGGCAGGTCATCGGCGTCACGATGTTGATGGGCCTCGGCATGGGCAACGTGATGGCGCCGTGCACCGACTCGATCATGGGATCGCTGCCGCGGGCCAAGGCCGGTGTCGGGTCGGCGGTGAACGACACGACCCGGCAGTTCGGTGGCGCGGTGGGAGTCGCCGTGTTCGGCTCGCTGCTCGCGTCGCAGTACACGTCCGAAGTCGGCCGCCAGCTCGGGACGCTGCCTGCATCCGTGCTGGCGTCGGTGAAGGACTCGATCGGCGGGGCGCTGGCGGCGGTCCAGACCTCGCCGGACGCGCAGTCGCGTGCTGCGGAGATCGTTGGCGACGCCAAGCACAGCTTCGTGCACGGCATGCACGTCGCCGTCGTGGTCGCCATGCTGGTGCTCCTGATCGCTGCCGCGATCGTGGCTCGGTTCCTGCCGCACCGGGCTCGCGAGGAGGACTCGGACTTCGTGGTCGAGCCCGCCGCCATCCACGCCATCGAGCTCGCGGACGCACTCGAGTCCTGACCCTTCCCGCCGGTTTCAGTCTCGAGTGGCGTTCTGTCCCATGTGGGCAACTAGCGTTCTCAGATGGCTGGGCTCCTCGCGAAGCGAGTGGTGATCGCGGACAACGACGTCGAGTGGCTCGAGCTCGTGCGCACGGACCTCAGCCTGGAGGGCCACGACGTCGTCGCCTCGTGCACGTCCGGGGAGGAAGCGCTCGAGGCGTGCCGAGTGCACCGGCCCAACGCGCTCGTCGTCGACGAGAAGATGCCGCCCGGTCTCAACGGGGTGGAGGTCGCACGTCGGATCCGGGACTCCGATCCCGGCGTGCGGGTCGTGATCTTCACCAACTACGACGAGGAAGACATCATCAAGGGCGCGGCGGACGCGGGTGCGGTGTTCGTGCTGAAGGGAAATCTGCGCGCGCTGCGCGCCGCGCTCACGCTCGATTGACGTAGTCGCGAAGCAGATCGGGCAACTCGAACACCCGGTCCTTCTTCACGCACAACGCGATGCCGAGTTGCTCCGCCGGCTCGCGCACGTCGCGCTCGTCCATCGCAGTGAAGAGGAAGATGAGTTGCGTGGGATCCTCGCCGAGGATCTGCTCAGCGATGTGCAGCCCGGTGACAGGCGGCATGAGGTGGTCGAGGATGACGACGTCGGGACGCCGCGCGCGCCACTCGGCGAGCGCGGACTCGGCGTCGGCCGCCTCGACGACATCGAACTCGGCACGGCGGAGCACGTCACCGACAAGCGCACGCATGTCGGGTTCGTCGTCGGCGATCAGGACTCGGATGGTGAAACCGTACGCTGCCGGCCATGCCAACCGTGGACATCTCCCAACCCCAGGACGGCGTCACCCAGCTGACCCTCAACCGACCCGAGAAGCTCAACGCGATGAACGTCGAGCTGATCACCGAGCTGCACGACGCGTTCACCGCCGTTGCCGCGGATGCCTCGTGCCGCGCTGTCGTGGTGACGGGCGCGGGACGCGGCTTCTGCGCCGGGCTCGACCTCACGGGCTACGGCACCGTTCCTGGCAGTGAGGGGCGCGGGCAGGTCGTCGGCGGGTTCAGCACCCAGCAGCACATCGCCTCGCTGATCCCGCAGATGCGCGCGCTGCGCGTCCCGGTGATTGCTGCAGTGAACGGCGCAGCCGCCGGTGGCGGTTTGGCGCTCGCGCTCGGCAGCGACATCCGCATCGCCGGCGCGTCGGCGCGGTTCAACGTGGCGTTCGTGCGCATCGGGTTGTCGGGGTGCGACATCGGCGTCAGCTGGATGCTGCCGCGGCTGATCGGCGCGAGCCGAGCGTGGGAGCTGATGCTCACCGGCCGCATCATCGACGCAACCGAGGCGGACAAGATCGGGCTCGTCACGCGTGTGGTGCCCGACGACCAGCTCCTCGATGCCGCACTGGAGACGGCCTCGCTCATCGCCGCCAACTCGCCGTGGGGCGTGCGCATGACGAAGGAGGTGGCGTGGAGCCAGCTCGAGGTCGGCTCACTGCAGGCGGGCATCGACATCGAGAACCGGACACAGATCCTGTCGTCGTTCACGGCGGACAGCCGCGAGGCGATGGTCGCGTTCTTGGAGAAGCGGCCGGCGAACTTCGAGGGTCGCTAGGACAACTGCTAGGACTCTGCAATGAGCGATGTGGTCTTGATCGACGATCCGGCGCCGCACGTGCGCCGGGTCACGTTGAACCGTCCGGAGAAGCGCAACGCGCTCAACCATGCGTTGCGGGGCGGGATCCTCAACGCGCTGCGCGAGGCGGACGCCGATCCCGAAGTGCGCGTGATGATCGTGCGAGGCGCCGGCAAGTGCTTCTCGGCGGGCTACGAGCTCGGCCGCGGGAACGACGGGCTGGAGATGCCGTACTACACGCCCGGCGGCGACGGGCAGTGGCCTCGTCACGTCACCGAAGGGTGGATGAGCATCTGGGATCTGCAGAAGCCGGTCATCGCGCAGGTGCACGGGTACTGCCTCGCCGGTGGCAGCGAGCTCGCGACAGGTTGCGACCTCGTGTACGTCGCAGAGGACGCCAAGATCGGCTATCCCGCCGTGCGCTTCGGTGTTCCCGACATGCACTTCCACGCGTGGTTGATGGGCATGCGCGCGGCGATGGAGATGATGCTCACCGGCGACTCGATCTCGGGAACCGAAGCCGTGGAGCTCGGATGGGCCAACCGGGCATTCCCTGCGGAGCAGCTCGACGACGAAGTGCTCAAGGTCGCAGAACGCATCACGCTCGTGCCGGCTGACATGGTGCAGCTCAACAAGCGTGTCGTGCATCGCGGCATGGAAGTGATGGGGCTGCGGACCGCCATCCGGGCGGGCACCGAGCTCTGCGCACTCGGCACGAAGCAGGAGACGATGTACAAGTTCATCGCGGAGATGCGCGAAGGCCTGACTGCAGCGTTGCAGCATCGCGACGAACCGTTCGGCGACTACCGGACCTCCGAGAGGACGAACGACAAGTGAGTCCTCTCCATGAGCACAGGCCAGAGCCGGCGCAACGCGCCGGCATGGCTCGGAGGGAGCGCAGGCCAACCGACATGACTCCCATTACCTGCGCGACCGCCGAGCCACACGACGCGTGACCGACGGAATGCGAGTTCCGTCGTCTGATGGTGTCGTCGTCACCGTGCACGACTTGGGGGGCACGGGCGAACCGTTTCTGATCTGCCACGCGACGGGGTTCCTGGGGCGCATCTACGAACCAATGGCCGCGCCGTTGACCACGCGTCATCACGTGTACGCCCTCGACTTCCGCGGGCACGGTGACACGCCTCCTCCTGCCAACGAGAACTTCGACTGGGGCGGGATGGCCGACGACCTCGAAGCGGTCATCCCCGAGCTCACGGACGAGCCGCTCGCCGTGTTCGGACACTCGATGGGGGGCGCGGTCGCGATGCTCGTGGAAGAACGCCGGCCGGGAACGTTGCGATCTGCGTACCTCTACGAGCCGATCATCGTTCCGGCGACGGTCACGCCCGGCTTCACAGAGGGCGACAACAACTCGATGGCCATGAACGCACGCAAACGTCGGCCGAGCTTCCCGTCCAAGGCCGACGCCCTGTATCGCTACGCCAGCCGTCCACCGTTGAACGGACTACAGGCGAGCGCGCTGTACGCGTACGTCGAGCACGGGTTCCGCGAAGAGAAAGATGGAACCGCGTGGCTGAAGTGTCGGCCGGAAGACGAGTCGGCGACGTTCGCGGCAACCGGCAAGGCAACCGTGGAGAACGTTGCGAACGTGCAGACGCCGACAGTCGTTGCGGTCGGCGTGGACGACGGCAGCTGGTCGCCGTCGATGTTCGGGCCTGGGATCGTCGAGGCGATGCCGCACGCCGTCCTCGAACGGCATCCGAAGCTCGGCCACTTCGGTCCGCTGCAGGATCCGTCGGCGATCGCGGAGGCGATCCTTGCCCGCGAAGGCTGATCGCATCCTCTTTCTCTGCACCGGCAATGCGGCGCGTTCGGTGATGGCCGGAGCAGCCTTGGCCGCACGACTACCCGACGTGGTCGTCGAGACCGCGGGCACCTTGACGGTGGACGGACAGCCGATGAGCTGGCGGACCCGAACGGCGTTGGAGTCGGTCGGACTGGACCCTCCGCACCATCGCAGCCGGCAAGCATCGCCCGCGGACCTCGACCGCGCGACGCTCGTGGTCGGCCTCGCGCCCGAGCATGTCCACTGGGTGCGGCGCAACCATGTCGCGGCGGCAGCTCGGACCGCGACGCTGAAACGTCTCGTGCGCGATCTGCGAACCGACGAGCGGCCGCTGGCCGAGCGGGTCGCCGAGCTCTCGCTGGCCGATGTCGAGCTCGAGGACTGGGAAGAGGTCATCGACCCGGGCGGCGGCGAGGTCGACGTGTTCATTGCGTGCGCCGAGGAGGTGCACGAGCTCATCGACGGGTTGGCCGAGGTGCTGCTACCGGAAGTCGTGGAAGGTGAGGTGTCCTGATGTACCCGGGCGCGGTCGCACGGGAGGCGCCGGACCGTCCGGCCGTCGTCATGGCGGGGTCCGGCGAGGTGATCACGTTCGCCGAGCTCGACGCGCGATCGAATCAGTTCGCGCAGTTCCTTCGCGCTCGAGGTGTGGGACCGCGCGGGTCGATGGCGCTGTTCGCCGAGAACCATCCGCGGTTCCTCGAGATCATGTGGGGTGCACAACGCGCCGGCCTCTACTACACCGCGGTCAACTCGCACCTGAACGCGGACGACGCGGGCTACATCGTGGACGACTGCGACGCCACCGTTTTCGTTTCAACTGCTGCGTTGTCGGCGGTCGCCACCCAGATCGATGGGTCCGTTGCCCCGACCGTGCAGAGTCGGTTGCTGCTCGGCGGGACGGCCGATGGTTGGGAGAACTACGAGGACGTCGTCGGCGCGTTTCCTGGTGACCCCGTCTCCGACGAGGGTGAGGGCGAGTTCATGCTGTACTCGTCGGGCACGACGGGACGACCCAAGGGCATCAAGCGTGAGGTCACCCTGGCGCCGATGGGGTCCTACGAGCGGGGCGCGCTGGGACTGGCAACGCTGCTCGGGATGGGACCGGGCGACTCGTACCTGTGTCCCGCGCCGCTGTACCACTCCGCGCCGTTGGCGTGGTCGATGAGCGCGCAGCGACTCGGTTGCACCGTCGTCGTGATGGAACACTTCGACGCCGAGGACTGTCTGCGTCTGATCGAACAGCACCGCATCACACACGTGCAGTTCGTGCCGACGATGTTCGTGCGGTTGTTGAAGCTGCCGCCCGAGGTTCGGGCTCGTTACGACACCTCCAGCCTGAAGGCGGTCGTGCACGCGGCCGCGCCGTGCCCCGCCGAGGTGAAGCGGCAGATGATCGAGTGGTGGGGTCCGATCATCTACGAGTACTACTCCGCCACCGAGGGCATGGGCGCCACGTTCATCAACTCCGAGGAGGCGCTGCGCAAGCCTGGCTCCGTCGGCAAGGTGATGATGGGCGTGCTGCACGTGCTCGACGAGAACGGCAACGAGCTCGGACCGAACGAGATCGGCACGATCACGTTCAGCGGCGGCTACAAGTTCGAGTACTACAAGGATCCGGCGAAGACAGCCGAAGCCGTCGACGCCCAGGGCCGAGGCACCGTCGGTGATGTCGGTTACGTCGACGAAGACGGCTACTTGTTCCTCACCGACCGCAAGGCGTTCATGATCATCTCGGGCGGCGTGAACATCTATCCGCAGGAAGCGGAGAACGTGCTCGTCACGCATCCGAAGGTGTTCGACGTGGCGGTCCTCGGCGTGCCCAACGCAGATTTCGGGGAAGAGGTGAAGGGCGTCGTGCAGCCGGTTGATTTCTCGGCCGCGGGTCCCGAGCTCGAGGCGGAGTTGATCGCGTACTGCCAGTCGAAGCTGTCTGCGTACAAGTGCCCACGCACGATCGACTTCGTCGAGACGTTGCCGCGGCTCGACACCGGCAAGCTGTACAAGCAGGAGCTGCGGCGGCGTTACTGGCCCGCGACGTAAGCGGCCACGCTCGCGAGGTTGCAGTCGATCAACCAGCGGCCGCCATCTTCGAGGGCTTCGGTGACCGCGCTGGCCGCGGCGATGCCCGTGAGTGGGTCGGCGATGGCATCACCGAGGAAACACGGCTGTTTGGAGTCGTCGTAGGCGACGAGACCGCCTGCGACCGCGGCGTCGTCGCCGAAGCCAACCCAATTCCGCTCCGGGTCGTTGCGGCCGTGACCGGTGATCGAGAGCCACACACGTGGCCCGGTTGCGAGCACATCTCGCGCGTCGACGCCGAGCTGCTCGAGCGCGCGGGGGCGTGACCCCTCGACGACGACGTCGGCCTGGTGGAGCAGTTGGGAGACCGCGTCGGCGGTGAAGTCGATGGTGACGAACTCTTTGTCGTGATGCATGCGTTCGAAGAACTCGACGGGACCTCGACGGGCGCCGTCGGGTCGTGTGCGTGATTCGACCTTGATGACGCGCGCGCCACGGTCACAGAGGATCCTCGTGCACAGCGGACCAGCCCACAGCGACGACAGGTCGACCACGACTGGCGGACGGTCCAGTGGCGCGAC
>DASUCS010000324.1:0-11935 GCA_036275935.1 Acidimicrobiales bacterium | reverse complement strand
CCTGCCGCGGTGACCGATCGCGCGACCGCCTCGAGTCCTTCGATCGTGCGCGGCGGCACGATTCCGGCGCGTTCGAACGCGCCGACCCGATACCAGACCAGCGACTTGTCGGCGGCTTTGAACCACACGCCGTAGACGCGACCGTCGACCGACCCGAGCTCGCGCCAGATCTTCGGGTAGTTGCGCGCCACCTCGGTCGCCGCCGCGCTGTCCAACGGTACGAGTCGCCCCTCGCGCACGTACTGCTGCAGCAGACCCGGTTGGGGCAGGAAGGCGACGTCCGGCAGTTGGTTGGCGGCGCGCTGCTCCTCGAGAACGTCGCCGATCCGGTGGCCCGCGGCGACGTACTGAACCGACGCCCCGGTTTCGGTCTCGAACTCTCGGATCACCTGCTGGAACCGCTCCTGTTCTGCCCCGGTCCAGACCGCGAGCACCTGGATACGCGCGCCTCGCAGCGCGTTCGACGCGCTCTGTCCGCCCGACGAGCACGCGGCCACCAACAAGAGGAACGCCGCGAACGCCCTGTGACCGAAGCCCCTACCGGGGGCGGACCAGAAGCGCGCACGATCGTTCGAGAACAACATCAGCTCCGCAAGGAGGCGCCGCTATGACGACGCTCGTCCATGACGACCTCTCTCCGGCGACAGAGGCCCCCCTTCCGGCAGCGGCCCACACGGTGGACGCGTACAAGATCTACGGCAAAGGCCAGACCGAGGTGCGCGCGCTCGACGGGGTCACCGTCGAGTTCGAACAGGGGCGGTTCACCGCGATCATGGGACCGTCCGGCTCCGGGAAGTCGACGCTGCTGCACTGCATCGCCGGCCTCGACACCCTCACGTCCGGCAAGGCCTACATCGGAGACCGCGACCTCAGCACCCTCGACGACCGCCACCTCACCATTTTGCGCAGGGACGAGGTCGGTTTCGTCTTCCAGTCCTTCAACTTGATTCCGACGCTGACGGCGATCGAGAACATCAAGCTGCCCCTGCTGCTCGCCGGCCACAAGGGCGACGTCGAGTGGATCGACAAGGTGATCGACACCGTCAGGCTGCGCGACCGGCTGGCGCATCGACCGAACGAGCTCTCCGGCGGCCAGCAGCAACGCGTCGCGGTCGCCCGTGCCCTGGCCAGCAGGCCGCAGATCATCTTCGCCGACGAACCGACGGGGAACCTCGACTCGAAGTCCGGCGCGGAGATCCTGCACTTCATGCAGGACGCGGTCGCCGACCTGCACCAGACCATCGTCATGGTCACCCACGATCCCGTCGCGGCGAGCTATGCGGACCGGATCGTGTTCCTCGCCGACGGCAAGGTCGTCGACGAGATGCTGCAACCCACCGCCGAGCGGGTGCTCGAGCGGATGAAGCGCTTCGGGGAGTGACGGACGATGTTCCGCACCACGATGAAAGGAATGGTCGCCCACAAGATGCGGCTGGCCATGACCGCGCTCGCAGTGAGCTTGGGGGTCGCGTTCCTCGCCGGGACGCTCGTGTTGAACGCCACGATGAACCAGACCTTCGACAAGCTGATGTCGAGCGTCTACGCGGGCACCGACTCGGTCGTCCGCGAGAAGGCCGCGTTCGAAGGCCTGCAGAACACGGGTGAGCAGCGCGGTCGGGTCGACGCGTCGTTGCTCGACACCGTCCGCGGTGTCGACGGCGTGGCGAAAGCCGAAGGATTGACCGTCGGCTTTGCTCGCATCGTCGACAAGCAGGGTCAGGCGATGGGCAACCCGTCGAACGGCGCGCCCACACTGGGCTTCGGCTGGATCGACACGAAGGAGCTGAATCCCTTCGTGCTGGCCGAGGGCAGGTCACCGCAAGCCGACGACGAGATCGTGCTCGACAAGAAGAGCGCGGCCGACGCCGGTTTCGTCGTCGGGGACACGGCGACGATCCTCGTACAGGGTCCGCCGCAACAGATGAAGATCGTGGGAATCGCCAGGTTCGGCGACGCCGACAGCCCGGCCGGCGCGACCTGCGTCGTGTTCACGCAGGGAGCCGCGCAGCGACTCGTCGGTGAAGTCGGCAAGTACGACGAGATCACCATGGTCGCCGCCGACGGCGTCTCGCAGCAGACGCTCACCGACCGCGTGGCGAAGGTCATCCCGCCGGGGACCGAGGCCTTGACCGGCGCCAAGATCACTGCGGAGTCACAGGATCAGATGCGCCAGGCCATGTCGTTCTTCACGACGTTCATGCTCGTGTTCGCGACGGTCGCACTGCTGGTCGGAGCGTTCATGATCTTCAACACGTTCTCGATCACCGTTGCGCAGCGCACGCGTGAGAGCGCGCTGCTTCGAGCACTCGGCGCGAGCAAGCGTCAGGTGCTGGTCTCGGTGGTGATCGAGGCGTTGCTCGTCGGGCTGGCGGCCTCTGTCGTGGGGCTGGTCGCCGGCGTCTTCGTCGCGGCCGGCCTCAAGGCCATGATCCAGGCCCTCGGCTTCGACGTGCCGGGCGGCGGTGTGGTGTTCACGATGAACACCGCGCTCATCTCCCTCGTCGCCGGGATGGGCATCACGGTGATCGCCGCGTTCTCACCGGCCCGGAAGGCTTCGAAGGTTCCGCCGGTCGCGGCGATGCAGTCGGTCTTCACCGGCAGCACGGGCTACGGCTCGAAGCAGAGGATCCTCGTGGGCTGCACGATCCTGGCGTCCGGTATCGGCGCCCTGTTCCTGGGTCTGTTCGGCGACACCGGCAACACGCTGCCGATCGTGGGCCTCGGCGCGCTGCTGGTGTTCTTCGGCGTCTCGGTCCTCGGCCGCACCGTGTCGCTGCCGCTCAGCCGCATGCTGGGTTGGCCGCTACCCAAGTTGCGAGGCGTCACGGGCGAGCTCGCCCGCGAGAACGCGATGCGCAACCCGAAGCGGACCGCCGCGAGTGCGTCCGCGCTGATGATCGGGGTCGGCCTCGTCGCCTTCATCACGATCCTGGCCTCGTCGACGACTGCATCGATCAACGCGACGGTCGACCGCGCCTTCACCGGCGACATCGCGATCGATCCGGGAACGGGCATGAACGGCGGCGTCGATCCGGGTCTGGCCAGGCAGGTCAACGGTCTTCCCGAGATCTCGGCGGCGACCGGTCTGCGCATCGGCACCGCGGAGATCGACAAGTCGGTCGAGATGATCGCCGCCGTCGATCCGGCGACGGCGTTCGACCTGTTCGATCCGAAGGTGCTCGCAGGTTCGAAGGACGACCTCGGCGTCGACGCCATCGCCGTCTACAAGGATGTGGCCAACGAGAAGCACCTGACGATCGGCAGCACGCTGCCGGTTCTGTACGCGCAGAGCGGACTCAAGCAGATGCGGGTGGCCATGATCTACGGCGAGAACCGTCCCGCGGGCAACTACGTCCTCGGGATGGCCGCCTACGAGGCGAACTTCGCCAACCGCTACGACATGCAGGTCTTCGCGAAGAAGGCCGACGGTGTGAGCACCGACGCGGCGATGACCGCTGTCAAGAACGTCGCCAAGCAGTATCCCGGCGTGACCGTGCTCGACCAGCAGGGCTACAAGGACGCGCAGGCCAAGCCCATCAACCAGATGCTGGCGCTGGTCTATGCGCTGCTCGCGTTGGCGATCGTGATCGCGCTGCTCGGCATCGGCAACACGTTGGCACTCTCGATCTTCGAACGTACCCGCGAGCTCGGCCTGTTGCGGGCGGTCGGCATGACACGCGCGCAGCTCCGGTCCACGATCAGATGGGAGTCGGTGATCATCGCGATGCAGGGGACGCTGCTCGGGCTGCTGATCGGACTGTTCTTCGGCTGGTCACTCGTCCGTGCGCTCAGCGATGAAGGGATCGACCAGTTCAGCGCGCCGGTCACCAGCCTCGCGATCGTGGTCGTGCTCGCCTGGCTCGCCGGCGTCGTGGCCGCCATCCTTCCCGGTCGGCGCGCTGCCAAGCTCGACGTGCTCAAGGCCGTCGTCACCGAGTAGCCGGTCGTCGAATGCGTGAACGCAGGACGTTCGGCCCTAGGAGCCGGGCGCCGGTGACGCGACGATCACGAGTGAGACGGTTCACGAAGAACCGCGAGGAGGTGAGCGTCATGACTGCGCTCGACACCGCGTCCACCGCACCCAAGGCGACGGTCGACCGGTTCCACGCGGAGGCGGCTGCGCTCCGCAAGACGTTGGACGAGCTGGACCAGATCCAGCGCGACGCCTGGCGCCACGAGTCGGCTGCGGCTCGCAAGGCGATCGCCGCGCTGCAGGCCGATCTCGCGCTGGCCACGGCGGAGGCCGAGGCCGAGCGGGCGGCAACGAAAGAGCAGCTGTCCGACACGTTGTCGGAGCTCGTCGACGCGTGGCGCGGCCTGGTCGACGACCTGCAGGTGCAGGGTCACCTCGCCGAGATGGATGTGCGGGATGCGATCGACCGACTGCGCACTGATGCAGCCAAGCCGCTGAGCAATGTGCGCGCCGCCGTGCTCGCCGCGCTCGAGCGGGTACGAGCCGCGCTCCACGCGTCATAGCGGGTTGGGACCAAAGTCCCGACTCGGGATGACGGCGGGCCCTGCTGATGCGCCCGCCCATCGCGCAGGATCGCACCCATGACCATTTCCGAAGAACCGGTGGCGCGCGAGCTCGAGGCGGACGACAAGGAGTCAGCACGGCAGGCGTATGCCTTCCTGCTCACGTTGTTCGGCGTGCTCGGCGTGCTCGCGATCGTCGTCGCCGTGGTCGTCGGATCCGGCAAGGGCGACGGTGCATCGTCCACCTCGACCGCGGACACCACAGCGGCGGTCACGTTGTCCGAGTTCACGATCTCACCGAGCACCGTGAACGCCACGACCGGCGCGGGGATCCACGTCACGAACAACGGCCAGGTCCAGCACAACTTGGCGGTCGACGGCACCAACCTGGCGACGCCGATGATCGACCCGGGCAAGAGCGAACACCTGGATCTGTCGTCGCTCTCTCCCGGGAACTACACGCTGATCTGCCAGGTCCCGGGCCACAAGGACGCGGGGATGAAGGCGGCACTGCACGTGACGGCCGGCGGCACGGATGCAGCGGCCGCCAACACGAACACGAACATGGCGGGCATGGACATGAGCTCGTCGTCGTCGATGACGCCGGAGCAGATGGACAAGGCCATGCAGGACTCCATGACGGCCTTCCCGGCGAAGACGCAAGGTCTCGGCGGGCAGCTGCTGGCTCCGACGATCCTGCCGGACGGCACGAAGCAGTTCGAGCTGACCACCGCGATCACGAAGTGGGAGGTCTCCCCGGGCAAGGTCGTCGATGCGATGACGTACAACGGCACTGTGCCGGGGCCGACGATCAAGGTCGACCCAAGCGACCACGTCCGCATCATCCTCCACAATCACCTGCCCCAGTCGACGTCGATCCACTTCCACGGTCTGACGGTGCCGAACGCGATGGACGGCGTGACCTACGCGACCCAGGATCCCGTGAAGTCTGGAGAGGACTTCACCTACGAGTGGACTGTGCAGTCCACGCCGCAGGTCGGCATGTACCACTCGCACCACAACGCGGTCGAGCAGGTGCCCGATGGTCTGGCCGGCGCGATCCTCGTCGGCGAGATGCCCGTCCCGGCCGGCGTCACGGTGAGTCAGGAGCAGACGATGATGCTCGACGACTCCGGGGTGATCAGCTACGCGATCAACGGCAAGTCGTTCCCCGCCACGGCGCCGATCGTCGCCAACCAGGGCGACTGGGTCGAGGTGCACTACCTGAACGAAGGCACGCAGATCCATCCGATGCACCTGCACGGGATGTCGCAGCTCGTCATTGCCAAGGACGGCTTCCCCGTCGCCACCCCGCAGGAGGAAGACACCGTCACCGTCGCCCCGGGCGAGCGCTACACGGTGCTCGTGCACGCCACGGAGCCCGGCACGTGGGTGTGGCACTGCCACATCCTCCCGCACGCGGAGAACGAGAACGGCATGTTCGGGATGGTCACGGCCCTGGTGGTCAAGTAGCTCATCGCCGAGGTCCGAGTCCTCCGGATCGGGACCTCGGTCACTCGCGAATCGGGACTCGATGCCCTGCTGCGCACCGATGGCCCGTGCAAGGTTCGCACTGAACACTCGAGGAGGCATCGATGCCGGTCACACAACGCCACATCGGGTTGGAGGAGATGCCGCCGATCGGCTGCGACCGCCACCTGCGGACCGAGACGATCGGCCGCGTCGCGATCGTCGTCGACGGGCATCCCGAGATCTTCCCCGTGAACTACGCGGTCGACGAGCGGGGCGACATCTTCTTCCGCACTGATCCCGGCACGAAGCTCGCCGCGGTCGCGACTGCGCCGACGATCGCGTTCGAGATCGACGGGGTCGACGAAGAGCACCGGCTCGGCTGGAGCGTGCTCGCGGTCGGACCGGCGCGGTGGCTGTCGACGCCCGAACAACTGGAACACGTCCGCGCCCTGGCCTTGGAGCCATGGGCGGCGGGCGAGAAGGCCAACGTCGTCCGGCTGTCCCCTGTCAAGGTCACCGGTCGGCGCATCTATCGGGGCCGCAAGGCCGACACAGAGCAGGAGGAGTGATCATGCGCGTCCTCGTCGTCGAATCCGACCGGTACGCCGCCAACGGTGCCATCGCCGACCTTCAGGCCGCGGGGCATCACGTCCTGCGGTGCCACGAAGAAGACCTACCGGCGTTCCCGTGCAACGCGCTCTGCGACGGCGGGCGCTGCCCGCTGGAGGACGGCGACGGCATCGACGTGGTCGTCGACTACCGCACCCGCCCGTACCCGCGGCCGACACCGTTCGAGGACGGCGCCAGCTGCGCGCTGCGGCATCACGTGCCGCTCGTCGTCGCGGGCACGTCGGCGCTGAACCCATTCGCACCGTGGACCACCGCGATCAGCACGAACGACGAGGATCTGGTGACCACGTGTGAGCACGCCGTCGAGGTGCCGTTGGAGCGGTTGGCGGCCCCGGCGCGCGCCGAGGTGCGCCGCCGCCTTCGCCTGCAGCCGGGTGTGGCCGAGGCCACTGACGTCGTCGTGCGTCGTCGCCAAGGCGGCCAGCTCGACGCGGTCGTGCGCATCCCGGAAGAGGCCGAGGAGATCGACGGTGAGCTGGCCGTGGCGGTGGCCGGCGTCCTGCGGGCCGAGGATCGGTTCGCCCCACGCGTGAACGTCGCCGTCGAGCGGCGGCCCCGCCGGGAGCTCATGGCCTCGGGACCTTCGGCCCCAGCCCGGTGACAGGCGACCCTACGGAACGGGCGACCCCCGGTTCATCCTGGATCCATGACCGCGACCGCGCATTCGATGGCAACAGTCTCTCGCTTTGAGGTCCTCGACGAGGACGAGTGCCTGCGTCTGCTCCGGCGCGAGCCGGTGGGGCGCATCGCGCTCACGTCGGCCGCGCTGCCGGTCGTCTTGCCGGTCAACTTCGTCGTCGCCGACGGCGCCATCGTGTTCGCCAGTGATCCCGGTCTCAAGCTCCAGGCCGCACGCGCCGGCCAGATCGCGTGCCTCGAGGTGGACGGCTTCGACGTCCTCGATCACAGCGGCTGGAGCGTGCTGGCAACAGGACGGTTGGCGGAGATCACCGACGCCGGCCGGCTTGCGGCTGCGCACGAGCTGCCGCTGAGTCCCTGGGCACTCACCACCCCTGACCACTACGTCGAGCTGTCCATCGAGCTGCTGAGTGGGCGCCGCATCCGTCGGCCCTGATCGCCTCGGTGGACAGCACAAGTCGCGAGGAGTGTGCGATGGAGTATTCCGAAGTCATCACGTCCCTGGCAGAGCCAACGAAGTCACTACGGGAGGCGTCGCCGGAGGTGTGGGCCGGTTTCGGCGCGCTGCACAAGGCTGCGGTTGCCGACGGTGTGCTGTCCGCGAAGGTGAAGGAGCTGATGGCGTTGGCCATCGCGGTCGTCAAGCAGTGCGACGGGTGCATCGCCTACCACGCGAAGGCGGCAGCGCGCCGCGGCGCGACGGCCGAAGAAGTGGCGGAAGCACTCGGCGTCGCGTTGTTGATGGACGGCGGGACGGCTTCGGTCTACGGGCCCCGAGCGTGGGACGCCTACCGCGAGTTCGCTCCACCCGCGACGACCGAGTCGCGGCGCGACGTGGCCTGAGGGTGCCGGCATGACGACAAGAACAGTGATCCTCGGTGGCGGAACCGGCGGCACGTTGACCGCCAACCGACTGCGGCGCCGCTTCGACGTCGATGAGATGACCATCACCGTGGTCGATCAGGACGATCGCCACGTCTATCAGCCCGGCCTACTGTTCGTACCGTTCGGTCTCACGCACGTCGAGGACATCGTGCGCCCGCGGGCTCGCCAGCTGCAGCGCGGGATCGAGTTCGTGCAGTCCCCGATCGATCACGTCGACATCGCGGCCCAGCGCGTCCACCTCGAGAACGACCAGATACTCGCCTACGACGTGCTCGTCGTGGCCAGCGGCGCCATCCTCGTGCCGGAGGAAACCGAAGGGCTCGTCGGGCCGGGGTGGATGGACAACGTCTTCACCTTCTACACACCCGAAGCAGCGGCCGCCCTCGGAGCGGCACTGGCGACCTTCGACGGCGGCCGGCTCGTCGTGAACGTGGTCGACATGCCCATCAAGTGCCCGGTCGCGCCACTGGAGTTCTGCTTCCTCGCGGACTGGTACTTCCACGAGCGCAAGATGCGCGATCGGGTCGAGCTCACCTACGTCACGCCACTCGACGGCGCGTTCACCAAGCCCGTCGCGTCGCAACGTCTCGGCGGGTTACTCGCCGAGCGCAACATCCAGTTGGTCACGGAGTTCAACACCGGCGAGGTCGACGGTGCGGGCGGACGGCTCGTTTCGTACGACGAGCGCGAGGTGCAGTTCGATCTCGCCGTCGTGGTGCCGCTGCACGGCGGCGCCGCCTATGTCGGTCGCTCGCCCGGTCTGGGCGACGACTTCAACTTCGTTCCGACCGACGAACACACGCTGCAAGCCAAGGCCGCGCCGAACGTCTTCGTGATCGGTGACGCCGCCAACGTCCCCGCGTCGAAGGCCGGCTCGGTGACGCACTTCGAAGGCGAGACCGTGGTCGACAACATCACCCACTTCTTGCGCAGCGAGCCGCTGGTCGAGGGCTTCGACGGGCACGCCAACTGCTTCGTGGAAACGGGATTCCACAAGGCGTTGCTGATCGACTTCAACTACGACCACGAGCCCGTACCGGGGCACTTCCCGACCGCGGTCGGACTCCCCTTGTTGAAGGAGTCCCGGCTCAACCACTTCGGGAAGCTGCTGTTCGAATCCGTGTACTGGCACGGCTTGCTGCCCGGCCGAGAGATCCCCGGCATCGGGTCCGCGATGCCGACGAGCGGCAAGCACCCAGCCGTGACCGCCGTAAAGACTGAAGAGGAGTGAACATGTCCACCATCACGCTCGCTGCCACCGAGGTCGAGTTGAACGACGAAGGTTTCTTCGTCCGCCCCGAGCAATGGACCGAAGACATGGCGCCAGAGATCGCGCGGCGAGAAGGCATCGACGAGCTGACCGAGGCGCACTGGCAAGTGATCCGGTTCATGCGCGCCGAGTACTTCGCCAAGGGCACGGGTCCAACGGTTCGCGCGCTCGGCAAGATGTCGGGCGTGTCGATCAAGGAGCTCTACCAGCTGTTCCCCAAAGGCCCGGCGAAGGTCGCAGCCAGGATCGCCGGCATCCCCAAGCCCCGCGGCTGCATCTGAACCAGAAGGGAGCCAGCCATGGCTGACACCATCGAGCCCACTCCGATCACCAAGGTCTCGATCATCATCTCCCGGGGGTCGCTCGACGGCGTCTATCCGGGGCTGATCATGGCCAACGGTGCCCGCGCCGAAGGCATCGAGGCCAACTTGTTCTTCACGTTCTTCGGGCTCGATGCCATCCACAAAGAGCGCCACGAGCACATCAAGATGGCTACCGTCGGCAACCCCGGTCTTCACTTCGCCACCATGCTGGGCGGCCTGCCCGGCGTGTCGTCGGTGATGACGCACTACATGAACCACAAGATGGAGGCGCTCGACATCCCCTCGATCCCGGAGTTCGTCGAGATGATCTCGGACACCGGAGCCGGCCTGTACGCCTGCAAGGCATCGGTCGATCTCTTCGGCCTCGAGAAGAACGACTTCATCCCTCAGGTGCAGGACATCATCACCGTCGGCGAGTTCTACGAGATCGCCGCGGGCGGACAGATCATCTTCACATGACATCTGCCGCGCTGGCGTCGCTCGTCGGTGACGAGACGCCGGTGCCGTGCATCGACGGCGTCGAGCGGCCCTACCTGTCGCTGGACGCCGCCGCGTCCACATCTGCCTTCCCGGCCGTGTTGGAGCGCGTCGACGAGTTCGTGCCCTGGTACTCGAGCGTGCACCGCGGCGCCGGCTGGAAGTCGCAGCTCGCGACCGCCGCCTACGAGGACGCTCGCGCCGCAGCCCTGCAGTTCGCGGGTCGCGCACCGGACGGCGACGACGTGGCGATCATCTGCCGCAACACGACCGAGGCCATCAACCACCTCGCGTACCGCCTTCGGCTGCAGGCCGACGACGTCGTGGTCACCACCGTCGTCGAACATCACGCCAACCTCTTGCCATGGGGTCGCCTCGCGCGCTGCCGGTACGTCGAATGCGGCGGTGATGGCACCTTCGACGTCGACGCGGTCACCGCGGTGCTCGACGCGCAGCCCGCGCCTCGGCTGCTCGCCATCACGGGTGCATCGAACGTGACCGGCTGGACACCGCCAGTCGACGACGTGATCGACGCGGCGCACGAACGCGGTGTTCATGTGCTCGTCGACGCCGCGCAGCTCGCGCCGCATCGCGCGATGCCCGCGGCCGCGGACTTCGTCGCGTGGAGCGGGCACAAGATGTACGCGCCGTTCGGCTCGGGCGTGCTGATCGGCCCTCGCGCTGCGTTTGTCGACGGCGATCCCTTCCTCGCCGGCGGCGGTGCGGTCGACCTCGTCGACCTCGACGAAGTCGTGTGGACGGACCCACCCGAGCGCGAAGAAGCCGGCTCCCCCAACGTCATCGGCGCTGTCGCCCTTCACGCCGCGATCGATACGTTCGACGCGATCGGTTGGCCCGCGATCCGCGCCCACGACGACGAGCTCGCCGCTCGACTGCGCGACGGTCTCACCAGCATCGACGGGGTCACGCTGCTCGGTTCGTCTGCAACGCACCTACCGGTCGCGACGTTCGTGGTGGAAGGCCTGTCGCATGCCCTCGTCGCGGCGCGGCTGAGCGCCGAGTTCGGCATCGGGGTGCGTCACGGGTGCTTCTGCGCCCACCCGCTCCTCCTGCGGCTCTTGCACCTCAGTGACCGGGAGGTCGTCGAGTATCGCGATGCCGTGCTTCACGGTGACCGCACGCGGATGCCGGGTGCCGTGCGCGCGAGCGCCGGACTGTCCACGACACCGAATGACATCGGTCGGCTCGTCGACGCCGTCACGACCATCGCGTCCGGCGCGCCGCCGCCGGTGGTCTACGACCAGGACCCGCACACCGGCGACTACTGGCCGCATACCACGGATGAACGCTGGGCGACCGCCGCCCGTCGCCTCGGCGCCTCCTGCGCCCGCGGCTGAGCGGGGCTCAGCCGTCCAAGGTCGCGTACGTCTCTGCGGCTTCGTCGGCGACGGTCGCGACCGCTCGTGCGACGCGGTCGACGTTGCGGGATGCGTCGTCGACGAGTTGATGGGCGAGGCCGGACAGGGCCCGGGCAATCGCGAGCTCGCGGGCGACGTTCGAGTCGAGCACCTCCGCATGGGTGTGGCCGTGGGCCTCGTAGATGTGGTCGCCCATGAACAGCTCGGCAGTCGCGACCAGTTCGCCATCGGCATCGTCGAAGTGCAGCGCGACGCGCCAGCCGTCGTCCTCGAGCTCGGTCGCGCCCTTGTGGTGATGACTCATGCGGTGTCCTTCCAGCGTGAGGCGTCCGGCCGTGTCGCAGACCCACGTTGCGGTCGCGATGCGACGACCCGTTGGTCAC
>DASUCS010000323.1:0-11724 GCA_036275935.1 Acidimicrobiales bacterium | reverse complement strand
GACGACGCCGTGTCCCGCGGTCGACCCGAGTACCTTCACCGGTCCGGACACGAACTCGACGGCGCTGGCCGTGCTCGGCCTGCACGCGCAAGGACGCACGACGCCGGCGACCGACGGTGCGAACGCGCTGCTGAACGTACGCAGCGCAGGTGGCGGCTGGGGCTTCCTCGCGCGCTCGGATCAACCGACGGACGCGAACTCGACCGGCCTCGTGCTGACCGCGTTGCTGGCGGCGACCGGGTCGCCGGATCAGCAGGGGAAAGCCGCCGTACTCGCGCTGCAGGCTGATTGCAGTGCGTCCAACAGCGCGGACGTCGGTGGCATCTCGTTCCAGGATGTGTCGAGCGGGCCTGATGTGCTCGCGACCGTGCAGGCCACGCCGGCGCTGGCGGATGCGGTGCTGCCACTCGGCAAGGCTCCGGTGACCGCCGCGGACGCCGCGTGCGCAGCACCGATCACGTCGACATCCACTCCGGCGACTGACTCGCCGACGTCCACGACCCCGCCAGCGGTCGAAGGTCAGCCGCTGCCGCGCACGGGTTCGTGGTCAGGGCTCGAGGTGGGCACCGCGCTGGTGCTCGTCGGCCTCGGCGTGGTCCTGGTGCAACGGGCGGAGACTCGGCGCCGGCGTCACGCGTGATCCTGCGCGGTCTGCTGGTCGTGGCCTTCGTGGTGGGGGTGACCCTGGTTGCTCCCACCACCACGGCGAGCGCGTCGCCGTGCGCGTTCTCGCCCGCGTCGGTCGCGGTCGTCGTCGACTTCGGTGACGGTTCGCCGGTCAGCGCCGTGTGCGTACCCGCGGACTCATCCGACAACGGCGCCGCGGTGCTCGCCGCACGGGCGCGTCAACTCGGCACGCCCGCGCCGCGCTTCGACTCGTCGGGATTCGTCTGCGGCCTCGACGGATTCCCGAGCTCGGGGTGCGGTGAGCAGACCGGCGGCACGTACGCCTACTGGTCGTACTGGCACGGGTCGGGGTCCTGGGACTACTCGAACGTTGGTCCGGGCGGCTCGCGCGTGCACGGCGACGTCGTCGAAGGGTGGAGATTCCAACCGCAAGGGGCGGGGAACCCCAGCGACCCACCCCCGAACGGCAGCGCCGACCACAACGCGACGTGCGCGCCCGCGACGACCACCACGACCACGCTCATGACGGACGCACCTCAGCCGGCGACGAACGCGATCGTCGCACCTGATCCCACGACCGACACGACCGCGCCGACGCTGACCAGTGCGAGCAGCAGCACGTCCACGAGTACCACCACGACCACCACGACCACCATGACAACGACGACAACGAGCGTGTCGACCAGTTCTCAGGTTGCGGCTCCCGTTCGCGTCACGGAGAAGGGCAGCAGCGGCTCGTCGCCGTGGCCCGCGCTCGGTGCGGGCGCCGTGATCGTCGGACTGATCGGCGCCGGCGTGTTCGCCGCACGCCGTCGAGCCGGGGCACCCCCCTGATGCGACCCTCATGAGGTTCGCGCCGCGGGCATTGCACCCGATCGCATGGTGGCTCTGGGCATTCGCGCTCGGCGCCGCGGCGTTGCGCACGACCAATCCGTTCCTGCTCGGTTTGCTGATGGCGTCCGCGTGGATCGTGGTGGCGGCCCGCCGTCCGCATGCGCCGTGGGCCCGTTCGTTCGGTTCGTTCGTGAAGCTCGGCGTCGCCGTGATCGTCATGCGCCTGGTCATCCAGATCCTGTTCGGCGTGCGCTTGCCCGGGCGCGAGCTGTTCGCACTGCCGTCGGTCGACCTGCCGGACTGGGCCGCGGGTGTCACGCTCGGCGGACCGGTCACCGCCGAAGCACTCGCCGCCGCCTTCGTCGAAGGGCTTCAACTCGCGGTGTTGCTCGCCTGTGTCGGCGCCGCGAACAGCCTCGCCAGTCCGTACCGGCTGCTGCGGTCGATGCCTGCGGTGCTGTACGAGCTGGGCGTCGCGGTCACCGTGGCGCTGTCGTTCGCGCCGCAGGCAACGGTGAGCGCGCAGCGCGTGCGCGAAGCGCGGCGCCTGCGGGGCCGGCCGAGCTCTGGCGTCAGCGGGCTACGGGGCATGGCCGTTCCTGTGCTCGAGATCGCGCTCGAACGATCACTCGAGCTGGCGGCGTCGATGGACAGCCGCGGCTACGGACGCCGGCCGTCGATCGCGCCGGGACGACGCCGGCTCGCGCAGGCGGCCACGCTCGTCGGCGCGCTCGCTGCGACGATCGGTGTGTACGGCGTCCTCGACGGTGCTGCTCCGGGTGGCATCGGATTCCCGCTCCTCGCGATCGGGGTCGTGCTGCTCGTTGCGAGCTTCGCATTTGCCGGTGCGCAGTCGTCCCGCACTCGCTACCGGCCGGATCCGTGGCGAGCTCCGGAGTGGATCGCGGTCGGCTGCGGTGTCGCCGCACTGGCCGCCCTGGTGATCGCGTCGAACGTCGGCGTCGACGGCCTGCGGCCGACCTTCAACCCGCTGGAGGTACCGGCAGTTCCGGTGCTGCCCGCGCTGGCGATCCTCGTCGCCGCCGCGCCGGCGGTGCTGACCCCGGCGGTCACGCAATGATCGAGCTCGAACAGGTGTCGTTCCGCTATCCCGACGCGCCACGCGCCGCGCTCGACCACGTCGATCTCGCGATCGGCGAGGGCGAGCTCTGTCTCGTCGTCGGTGAGACGGGCTCCGGGAAGTCGACGCTGTTGTCCGCGGTCAACGGACTCGTGCCGCACTTCACCGGTGGCACGCTGCACGGCAACATCCGCGTCGACGGACGCACCACCACTGGCGTTCCGCCCCGCGAGCTCGCAGCCACGGTCGGCGTCGTCGGTCAGGACCCGGCGGCGGGCTTCGTGGCCGACACCGTCGAGGACGAGCTCGCGTATGTCATGGAGAACCTGGGCATCGAGCCGACCGTGATGCGACGCCGGGTCGAAGACGCACTCGACCTGCTCGGGATCGCGCCTCTCCGCAATCGCGCGGTCGGGACCCTGTCGTCGGGAGAGGCACAACGCGTCGCGATCGCATCGGTGCTGACCGCCGCCCCGCGCATCCTCGTGCTCGACGAGCCGACCTCCGCGCTCGACCCTGGCGCGGCCGAAGACATCCTCGCCGCGCTGACGCGGCTCGTGCACGACCTCGGTCTCACGATCCTCGCGGCGGAGCACAGGCTCGAGCGCATCGTGCAGTACGCCGATCGCGTCGCGATGCTCGACGGTCACGGTCGCGTGTCGATCGGAGATCCCGCGATGCAGATGCGTACGTCACCCGTCGCGCCTCCCGTCGTCGAACTGGGTCGCCTCGCGCGGTGGGATCCCTTGCCGCTGTCGATCCGTGACGCGCGCCGCGCCGCCGAGCCGCTTCGTGGTCGTCTGGGCGATCCCCGACCGGTGCTGGCGCGCTCGCCCGGCGAGGTGGTCGCATCAATTCGCAACGTCCGCTGTGTGTACGGACCCACTGTTGCGTTGCGCGACGTCGACCTCGATGTCCGCGAGGGCGAGGTCGTCGCGCTGATGGGTCGCAACGGCGCCGGCAAGTCGACGTTGCTGCGCGCAATCGCCGGCGGTCGCGGTCCGTTCACGGGAACGATCACCGTCGGCGGGAGTGATCCTCGTCAGCTCAAGCCGCGTGACCTGATCGCTCGCGTCGGCCTCGTCCCGTCGGATCCATCGGCGTTGCTCTACGAGCAGACGGTGCGCGCCGAGTGCGACATCGCCGACAAGGAGCACGGTCTCGACGCCGGCACGACCCGCGCGACCCTCGACGCGATCCAGCCGGGCATCGATCAGACGCATCATCCGCGTGACATCTCCGAGGGAGAGCGGCTCGCCCTCGCGCTGGCGGTCGTCCTCGCTCCCGGCCCGAGGTTGGTGCTGCTCGACGAACCAACCCGCGGACTCGACTACTCGGCCAAGGCGCGGCTGGGCGAGATCCTGCGCCGCCTTGCGAGCGAGGGGCATGGCATCGTGTTGGCGACGCACGATGTCGAGCTCGTCGCATCGGTCGCCGACCGGGGCATCGTGCTCGCGGACGGCGAGGTGGTCAGTGATGGCCCGGCTCGCGAAGTGGTGGTGCACTCGCCGGTGTTCGCACCCCAGGTCGCGAAGATCCTCGCCCCTCGCGAGTGGCTGACCGTCGAAGAAGTGACACAGGCGTTGGCGGGATGATCCGGCTGCGGTGGCGTTCGAGCGTGCTGCTCGCACTCGCATCACTCATCGGCGTTGCCGCGTTCACCTGGCCGTTGTTTGTCTCCAACCCGTCCGGATCCGAGAACCTCGCGCACTCGACAGACGCGCCGTGGATCTTCGTGGTCGTCGTGCCACTCCTCATCGCGATCGTGCTCGCGGAAGTGGCGGAGGGCGGACTCGATGCGAAAGCGGTGGCCGTGCTCGGCGTGCTCGTCGCCTGTGGCGCAGCACTGCGCACGCCGACAACAGGCGCGACCGGCTTCACCGGCGTGCTGTTCCTGCTGATACCGGGCGGTCGGGTCTTCGGCCGCGGCTTTGGGTTCGTGCAGGGCGCGCTGACGATGTTCGTGTCCGCCATCCTCACGGGTGGCGTCGGTCCGTGGCTTCCGTTCCAGATGCTCAGCGCCGCGTGGATCGGCTACTTCGCCGGCTGCCTGCCGCCCGCGCGGGGCCGGGCCGAAGTGTGGATGCTCGCCGCCTACGGCGCCGTCGCCGGGCTCGCGTACGGCCTCGTGATGGACATGTGGTTCTGGCCGTTCGCGACGAGCAACAGCGAGCTGCACTTCGTGGCCGGTGCGCCCGTCACCGAGAACCTCCGCCGGTTCTGGGCTTTCCACCTGACCAGCGCGCTCGGCTTCGACATCCCGCGTGCGGTGAGCAACGCGTTGCTCGTCCTGGTGGCCGGGGCACCCGTGCTCGCTGCGCTGCGCCGCGCGGCCCGTCGCGCGGCGTTCGATGCCAGCCCGGTGTTCGAGGACGCTACGTCCCCGCGAGTTGAGCCACGACCGGCGCCATCGCTTCCATCCCGTCCTTCTGCATGACGAAGTAGGAGATGCCCCAGCGGTCGCGTGCAGCGCGCAGCTTGTCGCAGATCTGATCGACCGTCCCGAACCACGCGTAGGGAACTTCGAGTGCTTCTTCGGGCGTGACGCCGAACGCACCGGCGAGGTTCTCGGCCATCGCCTTGGGGTCGTCGGTGATCATCCCGAAGAACACGAGCACGTTGAGCTCGAGCTCGTCGAAGCGATCGCCGGCCGCGTCCTTCACCCACTGCACCTTCTGATCGACGCGTGCCGCGACGGCGTCCTTCCCCGCGTCGGCCGTGATCTCTCCGGCCGTGAGCTGCGGGTTGATGCCGACGATGTCCGCGTGCTGTGCCGCGATCTTGAGCATCTTCGGTCCGCCCGCGCCGATGAGGAATGGTGGGTGCGGCTGCTGGACCGGCTTCGGCAGACCGTCCAAGCCGTCGATCGTGTAGTGCTCGCCCTTGAAGCTGTACGGACCGGGTGCCCACAGGCCCTTGTAGATGTCCAGAGCCTCGACCATGCGAGCGATGCGCACGCCGTCGCGATCCTTCGGGATGCCCGACTGCTCGTAGTCGGTGTTCATCCAGCCCGCGCCGATTCCGAACTCGACGCGACCGCCCGACAGCACGTCGATCGTGGCGATCTCCTTGGCGAGCACGACCGGGTGCTTGTAGTCGTTGTCGAACACGAGCGCTCCGACCTTCAAGTCGGTGGTGGCATCGGCCGCGGCCATCATCGCCGGCAGGGGCGCGAGCTGGTCACCGAAGTGGTCGGGCAGGAACAGCGAGCTGTACCCCAAGTCCTCGACCTTGCGGGCGAGCGTCGCCCACTCGGCCGCGCTGCCGGCGTTCGATGCCTGTACACCGAACCGGAACTTCCTCGGATGAGCCATGGGGCGGACCCTACTGGGGTGGTGCGACCGATACCGTTGGTCCTCCTGTGCGGTACGTGCTCCGGTTCTTGGCGATCTGCGGGGCAACCGCGTTGGGAGTGACCGTCTTCGCGTTCGCGTTGGTTCCGCAGGTGTCGGATCTCGTGCGCGCCAACCGCAGCGAGGCCTCCTTCTTGAACCTCGACCGGTTGCGCGAGCGGTCGCTCCTCTACGACTCGTCGGGCAATCTCATCGGTCCGCTGCCGGCGGTCGAGAACCGGTCGCAGGTGACGCTCGATCAGGTCCCGTCGCTCGTGAAGCGGACGATCCTCGCCGTCGAGGACGAGAACTTCTACATCCACAAGGGCGTGAACGTGCGCGCCACGCTGCGGGCCCTGTCCGCCGACGTCCAGTCGGGAGCGGTCGAACAGGGCGGGTCGACGATCACCATGCAGCTGGTCAAGAACTCGTTGCCGCCGGGGGAGCGCGATCTCAAGCGCAAGACCCAGGAAGCCTTTCTGGCCTGGCGGCTCGAGGATTCGATGACGAAGGACGAGATCCTCGAGCGCTACCTCAACACCGTGTACTTCGGCAACGGTGCGTACGGCGTGCAGGCCGCGGCCGAGACCTACTTCGGCAAGAACATCGGTCAGCTCGATTGGCCCGACGCGGCGCTGCTGGCGGCGATGATCAGCTCGCCACGGGACTACGACCCGTTCGTCAACCCGAAGCTCGCGATCGAACAACGGCACATCGCATTGCAGCGACTCGTCGACACTCGCGACCTCACGCAAGCGGAGGCAGATCTCTACGCCTTCACGCCGCTCCCGACCCAGCCGTCACAGGTCGCCGCGCCGCCGAAGGACTACTTCCTCGAAGAGGTGAAGCAGCGGCTGCTCGACGACCCGTCGTACAACCTCGGCGACGACTACACGTCGCGGTACAACGCGGTCTTCAGCGGCGGACTGCGCATCTACACGACGCTCGATCCCGCGCAGCAGCTCAAGGCGATCGCGGCTCGCAACGACACGTTGCCGACCGCGGGCACCGACGAGGTCGACTCGGCCAGCGGACTGTTCGTGATCCGCGGGACGTCACAGGACGTCGATTCCGCGTGCCCGCGCCTCAACGACGGTGACGGTCACTGCCTCGGCACGATCGCGATGGTGAGCGTGGATCCTTCTTCCGGAGCGGTGCGATCGCTCGTCGGCGGTCCCGGCTTCGAGAACTGGAAGTACGACCTCGTCACGCAAGCCACGCGCCAGCCGGGGTCGTCGATGAAGGCCTTTGTGCTCGCGACTGCGCTCGAGCAGGGCATCACCGTGGACGACACGATCAGCGGATCGAGCTGCTCGATCAAGAACCCGGGAGGCACACCGGACCCGTACACGCAGAAGGGTGAAGGTGGCACCGCGTCGCTGGTGAAGCAGACCGCCGGTTCGGTGAACTGCGCCTTCCTGCGCCTGGGTCAGATCGTCGGCATCGACAAGGTCATCGACCAGGCTCGCAAGATGGGCATCACTGCGCCGTTGGCGAACGTGGTGTCGTTCCCCTTGGGAGTGAACCCGATCTCGCCGCTCGAGATGGCCGGTGCGTACGCGGCGATCGACAACGACGGCGTGTACAACCAGCCGTACTTCATCGACAAGATCACCGACGCCGCCGGCAAGGTCATCTACGAGCACTCGGCCGATCCTCAGCGCGTCATGAGCGAGCAGTCGGCCCGCCAGGAGACCGTCGCACTGCAGGCGGTCGTCACCGGTGGCACCGCGACCCGAGCTCGCCTCTCCGATCGGCCGGCCGCCGGCAAGACCGGCACGACCGACAAGCACGGCGACGCGTGGTTCATCGGGTTCACGCCGCAGCTCACGACCGCGGTGTGGATGGGCAGCCCGGAATCGGTCGTGCCCATGAACGACGTCGGCGGCATCAACGTGTTCGGCGGTACGTTCCCCGCACTCGTGTGGCACAACTTCATGGAACAAGCGATGGACGGACTTCCCGTCGAGGGCTTCACGGCGCCTGACAAGACGCGCCCGAGCAAGTACCTCGACCCCAAGGACAAAGAGGTGAAGCGCTCCGGATCCGGGTCGGGTTCGGGTTCGGGGTCGACGCGGACTGGATCGGGGCCAACCAACCCCACGACGACCACGGCCGCGACAGACACGACGACCCCGACGACCGAGCCGCCGGCGACGACCGAGCCGCCGCCGACGACGGCCGCGGGGGGAGGCGGGCCGTGAGCGCGCTCGAACAGCTGCTCCAGGTGCAGGCGCTCGACACCAGCGCCGATCAGCTCCGGCACCGACGCGCGCATCTGCCGGAACGCACCGAGCTCGATGCCGTGCAGTCGGCGCTTGCCGCGCTCGACAAGAAGGCCGCCGAGGTGCAGGCCCAGCGCGACGAGCTCGCCCGCAACGAGAAGCGACTCGAGGACGAGATCGCGCTCGTGCGCGAGAAGGCCGTGCAGACGGACAAGACCCTCTACTCCGGGACCATCAACGCCCCCAAAGAGCTCACCGCGCTGCAAGAAGAGATCGACGCCCTCGCGCGACGGCAGCGCCAGCTCGAGGATCAAGAGCTCGAGCTGATGGAGCAGGCCGAACCGCTCGACAGCGACTTGGCGACGTTCGCATCCCAGCGTGGCGTACTCGACGAACAGGCCGCCGGTTTGCTGGCCAGGATCGCCGAGGAGGAAGTCGTGATCGACGCGGAGCTCGCGGATGTCCTGTCACAGCGTGACGGTGCAGTTGCCGGCGTGCCCTCCGAGCTTCTCGACGAGTATCAGAGCCTGCGTCGTGGATTGGGCGGCATCGCCGTGGCGCGGTTGAACGGCAACCGGTGCGAGGGCTGCCACCTCACGCTGTCAGCCGTCGACGTCGATCAGATCCGTCACGGTCGAACCGAGGCCGACGGCGTCGCTCACTGCACCGAGTGCAACCGCATCCTGGTGCCGTAGTTCTCGGGCACGGACGGGATGTTCTTCTGGTTCCTGGGTGTCGGCGCGCTGCTGGTCGTCGCCGTGTTCCAGAGCCCCGCGCTCGACTACCGCATGGTGATGCTCGGCAGCGTGATCCCGCTCCTCGATGGCGTGACCGGTGGACCGTGGATCCTGCACACGCTGCTCGCACCGGTCGTCGTGTTGGTGGTCGTGATGCTCGGCACGCGGAACCGACGACTCGTGCGGCGCCGGTGGCTCGGACTGCCGATCGGGATGTTCATCCACCTCGTGCTCGACGGCGCGTGGGCCAACACCGACGTGTTCTGGTGGCCGTTCTTCGGGACGTCGTTCGGAGACGAGCAGCTCCCCGAGGTCGCGCGCGGCGCGCTCTCGTTGCTCATGGAGGTCGTCGGAATCGGCGCACTCGTGTACGGCTGGCGTCGGTACGGCCTTCAGGACAACGCGGCGCGTGACCGGTTCCTGCGCACCGGTCAGCTGCCGAGGTAGGAACGGACCGTGCTGATCGTCGTGCGCCACGGACAGACCTCGGCCAACGCGCGCGGCCTTCTCCTGGGGCGCGCGGATCCCGCGCTGGATGCGATCGGTCGCGAGCAAGCCGCTGCGGTCGCCACCGAGCTCGCGCCGCTGCAACTCGGCACGCGCATCGTCGCCAGTCCGCTGACGCGTACGCGCGAGACCGCAGCGATCATCGCGGGGGAGAGCGGCATCGAGACCGAACTCGACGAACGTTGGATCGAGCTCGACTACGGCGACCTCGAGGGCACACCTGTCGCGGACGTGCCCGCCGACACGTGGCGGAGATGGCGCGCCGATCCGACCTTCGTGCCCGCGGGCGGTGAGTCGTTGCAGTCGCTCGGCCAACGCGTATCGGCCGCGTGCGACGAGTTGCTGCGCGCCGCGGCGGACCGCGACGTCATCGTCGTCACGCACGTGTCGCCGGTGAAGGCCGCCGTGGTGTGGGCCCTCGGCGTCGGTGACGAGGTCACGTGGCGGACCTACGTCGCCCCCGGCTCCGTCACCCGCATCGCCCCGCGCCCGTTCGGTCCCGTCCTGTCCGAGTTCAACGTGACGCCGTGGTCTGCGTCCGGCGTCGGCCGTTAGCCGCGTCGCCGTCATGGCGGCTGTTCCTTGAATCGAGGGTGTCGTGGATCATCCGGCGGGACCATGGGTCGCTTGCCTGTGCCGTCGACGAGCGCCCACCCGTGGTAGGTCTTCAGGTCGTGGTCGGGGTCGCACAACGGTTCCGTTTCGTCGATCCGGGTGTGTTTGGTCTTGGCGTACTCGAAGCCGTACTTGTGGTCGTACTCGAGTCGACCGGTGCGGGGGCAGCCTTCGCGTGTGCAGGCCCGTGACTGCCAGAGCAACGCGATCTTCTGGGCGGTGTTCGGTCCTCGTCCGAGGTGGGTGACGTTCAGGACGTCGACGCCTCTGGTGATGACGAGCTTGAGGATCGATTCGCCGAGCATCTCCCGCGCGGCCTGGATGGAGACAGGGCCGAGACCGGCGATCTCACAGGTCTCGCCGCTGGTGGGATGTCCGCGCGTGAGCGCTTCGAGATCGACGCGCACCACGGTGAGGTTGCGGATCGGGGACCGCTGCTTTTCGTTGTCGGCCGCCGGGCCGTCAGCGGAGTCGGTGCACATGTCGACCAGGGCGTCGAAGGTGTAGGCCTCGAGGGGCTCGCGGACACCGTCGGCTCGTGCGGCTTTGAACCGGCGATCGAGGTAGGGCTTGAGGGCGCGGTCAATGCGGGCCAGGTCGCATTTGGTGCCGACGGCGTGGAGGTGTTCGGCACCGTCGCGGTCGGTGTAGCGCCGTAGTGACCGTCGGGCGTGGATGCGATGTTCCTGTTCGGCGAGATCGGTGACGGCCGCCTTGGTCTGGGCGCACCGGTCTCGCAGTTCTCCCAACGACCCCGTCGACGCGCAGCTCAGCAAACTGGCTTCGGCGGACGGGTCGGCCGCCACCGCGTCGCCGATGGCCGCAGTCTGCTCCGGAGACAGCCGACCGGCGGTCGCCGTCGCGCGGGTCAGGTCGTTGCGCTGCAGACGATCGCCGGTCTGGATCCGTTCCTTCGCCTTCGAGGTCGTGATGCCGGTCTGCTTGGCGATGAACTCGGCCGCGTCACGAGCGCCGGCCGATGGCGGCGGACCGCACTGCTCGAGACGCGCCGCTGTCAGCGAGGCTGCGGCTTCCGCGGCGTGCGCGATCGCCGTCCACTCCTGCAACGCCGCGACCGCGTCATCACGGTCGAGGACCTGCGCGTCGAAGCCAGCGGCGGCGCGGCAGACACTGGTTCGAAGCGCACCGATGTCGGTGCAGACGCGAGCAGGCATCGAAACCTTCGAAACGGAACGAACTACGTGCGAAGGGAGCCATGCTCCGAGCGTCCCGGGGAGGACGTGCGGCACACCCTAGCGGCCTCGACCGCCGAATGCAAACATATGTTCGATATTCTTCTTCGTCAGCGGCGGCGGCGTTTCGACGCGAGGAACGGATCGGCCAACCTGTCGGGCGCAACTGCGAGCCACGCGTCGACCAGTGCTTTGCGGAGCGCGCGCTTGTGCACCACCTTCAACTGGATGAGCACCGACGCGTAGCCGTCGAAGTGAGAGATCGTGAAGAAGCCGGGCAGCTCCTCGGCGAGGACGGCTTCCTTCTCGTGCAGATCCTCGACGCGCACGGCCACGAGCTCGCCCTCGGGTACGGGATCCTCACCGAGCCGCTTGATGTCGGCCTTCGTGAGCGGTCGCTCCCAGGCGAACATCTTCCCGCCGACGTTCCATGTGCGCTTCCCGCGGCTCTCACCTTCGGTCACCTCGGGCAGCTCGAGCGCCATCGCCGCCACGTCGTCCAGCGTCACCGCCACGGCCGCAACGCTATGAGACCGGTACCCTGGCGTCGACGGTGAGCCGGCTGGGTGGCCG
>DASUCS010000322.1:0-7173 GCA_036275935.1 Acidimicrobiales bacterium | reverse complement strand
AGGAGGATGAGGAACTCCCCGACGAAGCCGTTGAGGCCGGGCAATCCGATCGACGACAGCATGACGACCGTGAAGACGCCGGCCATGATCGGCGCCGCCTTCTGCAGACCCTTCAGCTGCGCGATCTCGCGGGTGTGCCGGCGCTCGTAGATGAAGCCGACGAGGAGGAACAAGGCGCCCGTCGACAGGCCGTGGTTGACCATCTGCAGCACGCCGCCCTGCAACCCCTGCGTCGTCAACGCGAACGTCCCGAGCACGATGAAGCCCAGGTGAGCGACGGACGAATAGGCAACGAGCCGTTTCAGGTCCTTCTGCATCGCGGCGACGACCGCTCCGTAGGTGATGCCGATCACGCCCAGCGTCACCATCGCGGGCCCGAAGTACGCCGACGCTTCGGGAAAGAGATACAGACCGAAGCGCAGGAAGCCGTAGGTGCCGAGCTTGAGCATCACGCCGGCGAGGATCACCGACCCCGCCGTCGGCGCTTCGGTGTGCGCGTCCGGAAGCCACGTGTGCACGGGGAACAACGGGACCTTCACCGCGAACGCGGCTGCGAAGCCCAGGAACAGCCATCGCGCCGTGTTGGTCGCGATCCCAGGGTGCGTGGCGATCGCAACGAGGTCGAAGGTGAGTGGACCTCCGGTCCCCTTCGCGTGCAGCACTGCAGTGGAGATCAGCGCGACGAGCATGAACGCCGACCCGAGCATCGTGAACAGGAAGAACTTCAATGCCGCGTACGTGCGGTTGCCGTAGCCCCACTGCCCGATGAGGAAGTACATCGGCACGAGCACGATCTCGAAGAACACGAAGAAGAGGAACAGATCCAGCGAGAGGAACACGCCGAGGCATCCGGCCTCGAGCACCAAGAGCCATGCGTAGAACGCCTTGTGGTCGTGGTGCGGATCCGTCCCGAGGATGGCGATCGGGAACAGCAACCCGGTCATCACCAACAGGAACAGCGAGATGCCGTCGACACCGAGCGTCCAGCTGATCCCGAAGCTCGTGATCCAGCGGTGGTGGTCGACGAGCTGGAAGCCCGCTTCGCTCTTGTCGAAGTTCACGAGCACGGCGACGGTCAAGGCTCCCGTCAGCACCGTGCCGACCACTGCCGCGAGCTTGTGGAGCTCGGCCCGACGCTTCGGGATGAGCGCGATCACCAATGCGAACACGAATGGCACGACGACGAGCGACGTCAGCAGCGGTGAATGCGGGGCGTTCTCGAGCGTTCCCATCAGCCACCCGCTCGGGTCAGGAAGAGACCGACGAGGATGAACGCGCCGACGGCGATGCCGAGCGCGTAGTTGCGCACGTAGCCCGTCTGCGCGAGGCGCAGCTTGCTCGCTCCCCACTGCACGATCCGCGCCACGCCGTTGACCGCACCGTCGATGATGCCCTTGTCGAAGGCCGCGGTCTGTTCGAACGCAGCCTCACCAGGACCGCCCACGAACGCGGTGATGGATTCGTCGTAGTACCAGGCGTGGGCCAGCACCTCGGGTTCGACCGGCTTGCGCTTGTGGCGTAGGTAGATCTGCGCGGCGACCGCGATCGAGACCGCGCACAAGACTGCGGTGCCGATCGCCAATGCGGTCTGGGCGACGCCTGCGATGTCGAAGCTGCGCTGGCCCGCTTCGACCACCGGCGCGAGCCACTTGTCGAGGAACTTGGTGTCCTCCGTGAAGGGCAGGTTCAGCGCGCCACCGACGACGGCGAGGAAGGACAGGACCACGAGCGGCAGTGCCATCGTCCACGGTGATTCGTGCGGGTGCACTGCGTGCTCGCCTTCCTCTTCGAACCGGGGTTCTCCGAAGAAGACCATGAAGACCTGCCGGCTCATGTAGAACGCGGTCAGCAGCGCGGTGACGAAACCGATGAACCACACCGCCTTCCACATCGCAGATCCACCGTGGGCCCAGGCCGCGAGGAGGATGTCGTCTTTCGACCAGAAGCCGGCAAACGGCGGGATGCCGGCGATCGCCAGCCAGCCGATGATGAAGGTGACCGCGGTGATCGGCATGAACTTCCGCAGCCCGCCCATCTTGCGCATGTCCTGCTCACCGTGCAGACCGTGGATCACCGATCCGGACCCAAGGAACAGCAGCGCCTTGAAGAACGCGTGCGTGACCATATGGAAGATCGCCGCGACGTACGCGCCGGATCCGACGGCAAGGAACATGTAACCGAGCTGGCTCACCGTGGAGTAGGCGAGCACCTTCTTGATGTCGTTCTGGGCTACGGCGATGGTCGCCGCGAACAGCGCGGTGATGGCGCCGACGATCGCAATCGTCGCCGGCAACCACGTGTAGCCGTGGGCGAGCAGTGGGCTGACGCGGGTCATCAGGTAGACGCCGGCCGTGACCATGGTCGCGGCATGGATGAGGGCCGAAACCGGCGTGGGACCGGCCATGGCGTCGGGGAGCCAGACGTAGAGAGGCAACTGGGCTGACTTGCCGACCGCACCGAAGAACAACAGCGCCGCGATGCCGGTTGCAGTGACGGCGGCGAGGGTGGCGAGCGTCTCTTCGTTCAGCAGTCCTGGTGTCGAGCCGTTGGCGAAGTACGTGATCGTTCCGGTCGCCGAGAAGGCGAGGAACGTGGCGGTCATGAAACCCCAGTCGCCGATGCGGTTCGTGACGAACGCCTTCTTCCCCGCGGACGCATTCGCCTCGTCGGTGAACCAGAACGAGATGAGGAAGTACGAGCAGGCGCCGACGCCCTCCCATCCGAGGAACGTCACGAGCAGGTTGTTGCCCAGCACGAGCATCAACATCGAGAACGCGAACAGGTTCAGGTAGACGAAGAACTTGGAGAAGTCCTTGTCGCCGTGCATGTAGCCGATCGAGTAGAGGTGGATCAGTGCACCCACGCCGGTGATGAACAGCACCATCGTCACGGACAGCGGGTCGACCAGGAAGCCGAGCTGCACCTTCAGCCCGCCGGCCGGTAACCAGTCGAAGAGGATCTGCTGGAACTGCCGCTCGTGCTCGGGCTTGCTGTAGAGACCGGCGAACACGATCACCGACGCGACGAACGCACCGGCGCACATGAGTGTGGCGAACCAGCCGGCGAGAGGTTCACCGAGCCTGCGGCCCAGGAGTAGCAACACCAGGAAGCCGAACAACGGCAACGCGGGGATCAACCAGACGAGTTCGACCACGTCGCTCCTCAGCCCTTGAGCACGCTGATGTCGTCGGCGGTGGCGCCGGGCCGGCGTCGCATGAGGGCGACGATGATGCCGAGGCCGACCACCACTTCGGCGGCGGCGACGACGAGAACGAAGAACACGATCGTCTGGCCACCGATGTCATCGAGCGCCTTGGCGAAGGTGACGAACGTGAGGTTCACGGCGTTGAGCATCAGCTCGACGCACATGAACATCACGAGCGGGTTCCGGCGGACCATGAGCCCGACCGCGCCGATCGTGAACAGGAGCGCGCCGAGGACGAGGTACCACGTCGTCGTCGGTTGCACCGCAGCCAGGAGCATCAGCGGTCGGCCTCCGCGGTCTGCGCGTCGTGATCGAACATCGGCGCCTCGGCCGCCCGGCGAGCGAGCACGACCGCCGCAACGACGGCGATGACGAGCAGCACAGAGGTGATCTCGAAGGCGAACAGGTAGTTGGTGAACAGGGCCTCGCCGAGCTTGCGCACGTTGTCCGATCCTGCGCCCGACACCTGTCCTACCGCGGACTGCGCCCCGATCGCGACGTCGTCGAAGTCGCGATGCGTGAGGATCAACGTCGCGAGCCCGAGTCCGAGCAGGCCCGCCGCCGCGGCGACCGCCAGCGGTCGCTGCCCCGCGAGCGGATCGGTCTCCAGATCTTCGGATTGGTCGACGCCGAGCAGCATGATCACGAACAGGAACAGCACGACGATCGCGCCGGCGTAGACGATCACTTGCACCGCGGCGAGGAAGTGGGCGTCCTGCTCCACGAACAGCACCGCGACCCCGAACAGCGTGGCGACGAGGCTCAGCGCAGAGTGCACGGGATTGCGCGAGATGATCACACCGACGGCGCCGCACAGGATGATGGCGGCGGCCACCACGAACACGAACAGTTCCATCAGTGCTCGGCCACCTCGTGGTCGACCGAGAGCGGATGGCCGTGGGCATCGATGTGGCCGTGGGTCTGCGCGTCGACGCCGTGCCCGACCTGTGTCTCCGGGTCGTCGACCTGCTGGTCGGCGGTCGCCTCGGGGACGTCGACCATCTGCCCGTGCTCGGGTTCGCGGACGCCGTAGCCGAGCTCACCGGCCCACGCGACGCGCCCTTCGAAGTCGGCGGACCCCGACGGCGCCGTGGCGCGCATCCACGCGGACGTGTGCTCGTCCTCGCCGTCGCGCCAGTCCTCCCACGGGAGCTGCTGCGGCTTGCCATCGTCGCCGACGACCAGTTCCGCCTTGGTGTAGATCGCGTCCTGGCGGTTCGTGAACGAGAACTCGAAGAGCTTCGTTTCGGTGATCGCTTCGGTCGGGCAGGCCTCGACGCACAAGTCGCAGTGGATGCAACGCAGGTAGTTGATCTCGTAGACGAACCCGTAGCGCTCGCCGGGGCTCACGGGGTCATCGGCGGGGTTGTCCTTGCCCCGCACGTAGATGCAGCGCGCTGGGCACACACCGGCGCAGAGCTCGCAACCGATGCACTTCTCCATTCCGTCCTCGTAACGATTGAGGACGTGGCGTCCGTGCAGGCGCACGGCCTTCGGCCGCTTCTGCTTCGGGTACTCGACGGTGACGACGCGACCCTTGTCCGCGCCGTGCAGCAACTTGCGGAACGTGACGCCGAACCCTTCGAAGTAGCCCATCAGAGCTCCCACGCGGGAAGGCCGAAGGAACGCACCGGCGTCGACGCGCAGCGGGGGGTGTGGGGGGCAGAGGCTCCTGCCGGAGCCCCCCACCCGCGTGATGATCCGGCTTCGCCGGTCGTCACGCCGTAGGAACGCGCCGGCGAACAGCCGGCGACCGTCGACTCGCCGAGCAACCTCTGGTTGCGAGTGCGAAACGCGCCGAACCCTTCGAAGTAGCCCATCAGCTGGCTCCTTCCACTTCGAGATCGTCGCGGCGATGGCGAGCTGTGCGGCGAGCGACGGCGAGCAGCGACGCAGCACCGGCCAGTACGACGAGGCCGCCGGCGACGAGCGGCAGCATCTGCCAGAAGTCGTAACCCTCGTCGTTCGCGACACGCAGCCCGGCGACTGCGAGCATCCAGCCGAGCGCGAGCGGGATCATCACCTTCCAGCCGAGATCCATCAGCTGGTCGTAGCGGTAGCGCGGCAGCGTGGCGCGGAACCACACGAAGATGAAGAGGAACACGAGCGTCTTCGCGAAGAACCAGAACAGCGGCCAGATCCAGTCCGGACCGAACACCAGTGGACCCGACGGACCGCCGAGGAACAACGTCACGATGATCGCCGACGTGGTGATCGTGTTCATGAACGACGCCAGGTAGAAGAGCGCGAAGCGAATGCCGGAGTACTCGGTGTTGAATCCCGCCACGAGCTCCTGCTCCGCCTCGAGCAGGTCGAACGGCGGACGCTCGATCTCCGCGGTGCCGGCGAGCAGGAAGATGACGAAGGGCACGAAGCCGGTGACGAGGATCGTCCAGTTCGGCAACACGTCGCCCCAACCGGCGCCAGCCTGTTCCGCCACGATGGCGTGCGTGCTCAGGCTCCCGGTGGCGAGGACGACGGTGACAACGGCGAGGCCGAGCGCCGCCTCGTAGCTGACCATCTGCGCGGAGGCCCGCACCGATCCGAGCAACGGGTACTTCGACCCCGACGACCAACCGGCGAGCATGACGCCGTACACCGCGATTGACGAGCACGCGAGTGCAACCAGGATGCCGATCGGAGGATCGGCCAGCTGCACGTAGGTGTCGTGACCGAGGATGCTCACGGTCCCGTCACCGCCGTGGGCGAACACCCCGCCGACCGGAACGATCGAGAAGATGAGGAACGCCGGCACGAACGACAAGTAGGGCGCCAGCCGGAAGATGCGGCGGTCGGCGCGGTCGGGAACCATCGGCTCCTTGAAGAACAGCTTGATGCCGTCGGCGAGCGTCTGGAGGATCCCCCACGGCCCCGCGCGGTTCGGACCGATCCGGTTCTGCATGTCGCCGATGACCTTGCGCTCGAACCAGACCATCAACATCGTCGCGATCAGCAGGAACGCGAAGACGATCAGCACCTTGATGAGCACAACGGCGACGACGCTGACCGACAGGCCCGACGAGAAGAGGGGATCCACTACACCGTCTCCACGCGGATGTCGGTCACGTCCTGGGTCGCGTCGATGAGCTCGGTCGGATTCGGCCCTGGCTGGTTGACGGCCAGTGCTGCTGCGCCCTTCGGTATCGCTGTCGACGCGTGCGCGTCGACGGTCAGCGAACCCGACGGCGAGAGGATCTTGATGCGACCGCCGTCGAGGATGCCGAGACGATCGAGGTCGTAGGGGTGCACGTGCAGTTCGCCGCCCGGCGCGAGCGCGGCGAGCGACGGGGAATGCTGTACGAGGGTCCCGAGGTCGTACAGCTTGCGATGCGTCAGCAGCCGCAGCGAGTACGAATCCACACCGGGAGACTCGTACCTGTCGCCGCGCGCGAACGAGATCAGATCAGGTCGCGCCGGACCGGTCGCCTCGGCGACGGCAGTCTCCTCGGCCGACTCGGCTGGCTCGACAGCGTCGTCGGTGGGCTCGACCTCAGTGTCGGCCGCGTCGGCGGTCTCCGTGTCGGCCGCGTCGGTGGTCTCTGCCGCCGCGGCGAGCGCACGCGAGTCGGGCATCGTGCCGTCGACCCCGGTGATGTGCACGGGCCGACCCTCGGCGGCACGCGCGACCTCCGGTCGCAACGGGACGAGCACACCGTCGGTCCCGGCCGTCGACCGCAACAGGTCGCGCGTGATCCCTGCGTGGGCAGGCGCCACCTCTTCGATCTCCTGCCAGATGCCGTCGGCGGATTCGAGCTCGAGATCGTGCCCCATCCGGTAGGCCAGCTCCGCGGCGATCATCCAGTCGGCGCGCGCGGTGCCCGGAGGGGTCACCTTGCGCCCGAGCATGCTGACTCGCCCTTCGAGGTTCGTGGTCGTGCCCTCGGTCTCCGCGTAGCCCGCGGCGGCGAGCACGACATCCGCCTTCTCGGTCGACGGGTTGAGGAACGTGTCGACCGCGACGACCATGC
>DASUCS010000321.1:0-9079 GCA_036275935.1 Acidimicrobiales bacterium | reverse complement strand
GAGCGTGGCTGAAGCAGCCACCGGAGAAGGTCACGGTCGAGCAGGCGGTCGATCGTTACCGGTCGACGGCGAGTTCCACGACCGCCTCGAGCCCCGCGCTTCAGGCTCCCGCGCCCGGTGTGTACGTCTTCAGCACCAGCGGCCAGGAGAGCGTCGACGCGCTGGGAGGCGACACGCACACGTATCCCGCCGAGACGACGATCATGGTCACGCTCACCGACTGCGGCTTCCGCATGAGCTGGATCCCGCTCAGCGGGCGCTGGGACACCACGGACGTCTGCGGCGCGAACGGAGGTTTCGCGGAAACGACGGTCGCGAACGCGCACGAGTTCTTCCGCATCTCACAGGTCGAGCACTTCGTCTCGGAGCCCGGATCGTGGTGGCTCCCGCCCAACGGCGTGACGCAATGGACGTCCACGAGCCGCAGTGACGGTGGCCGCACGACAGTCCGGACGGGACGGCTGGCCGGTCAGGAGCAGGTACCGGTCGGTACGGAGGTCCGCCCGGCGGTTCATGTGCGGTTCGACGACACGATCACCGGGTCGTCCACCGGCACGAGCTCGACCGACCTGTGGCTCGATCCGTCCACCGGGCTGCCGCTGCGCGAAACGAGCACGGCGACGACCGGGAACGACACGATCGTGGGCCACGTCGAGTTCCACGAGTCCATCGACCTCCGACTGGTGTCCACCACGCCGAACACCTGACGCGGCACTCAGCGGTCTTCGACCTGCGCCTCCACGTGCAGCGAACCCGCGGTCGAGCGCGTGACCGTGCACGTGTAGCCGAGCGCGGGCTGACCGGGCACGACCGCATCCCCGCGAACGATGATCGCGTTGCCGATCGCGCGCTTCTCCGAGTCCGTAAATCGCGTGCCCGCCGGCAGAGCTCTCGACGCGGTCACCTCACGGTGGCAACCCACCTGTGCGTCCGAGAGGCTTCGGTTCGCGCCCACCGTCAACCAGATCGCGACTGCAGCCATGACGACGAGCCCGGCAACGATGGCAGCGGTGTACCCCCGTCGGGCGTTCAAGTACGAAGCCGACGCAGTCCGCGCTCCACGTCCTCGACATGATGGAGCGAGTCGTGCAGCGCATGTTGGAGCAGCCGACGGACATCCATGCGCGAGTCACCGATCGTCAAGCCGCGGGACCACGCGGCACTGCCGGCTCGTTCGGCGAGCTGCGCCATTTGGTTCGCCGAGGACGCGAGCGCGGTCACCACGTCGTCTGGGTCCTCCGCGTCGTACGTGGCGGAGGCCGACTGGATCAGGTCCTCGCCCTCGATCGGAGGAAACGCTGGTTCATCCGCGGTGAGCGCCTGCTCGACCCCGAACACGTGCAGCGCGGTCACATCACGGCTGTGCGCGGCGTATTCGATGGCGGACCACACATCGGGCGAAGGCCGCTCGCGGAGCTGCGCGCCGCAGTCGTTGATCAGCGCCCGCCAGGTCGGTCCGAGCCTCCGCAGCTCGGCGAGCAACGACGCGTCGTCGTAGTTCGCTCCATCGAAACCGCAGGCCGCGCAACGCTCGGGTTCCATCACGGGCACGCTACGACGGGCTCGTCACCCGCCACCACGCCTCACCCGCCGGACCCCGGGCCGCGACGACGTCGTCGCGCGTGCAGTTCGGGACCACGACGTAGTGGATCGATCCTCGCTCGCTGACGAGCGCGAGGATCCACCAGAGCGAACGCGCATAGGCGTGCGCGAGCTCGGGCCCGTCCCACTGATAGACGCCCCGGTAGACGTCGTTCTCGTCGTGCGCCAACCACAGCTTCGACACGAAGCCGCGGAAGCCAACGAACAGGGGCGTGTTGAGGAGGCTCTCCGCTCGGAACCACGCGTGCCCGCGGCCGTGGATCCACCGCAGGCGGAACTCGACGACCAGCGCCGCCGGCGCAACAAGGGGCGCATGGTCGACGACGGTTTCCCGATATACGCGAGCGGACGAACCGTCCGCGAAGCGCAGCACGTCGCCGACGTGTGCCGCCGGCTGGTGGACGTGCCCGCCGACGAGAAGAGCGAGGGTCGTCGCGACGCACCGGGCCTCGGCGGCGAGGGCACGTCCCAGCGGTAGTGGAGCGCGGTCGAGTTCGACTGTGTGTGAGCTCTCCTGCACCGCCGAGCCGGCCACGGCCCGCTCCTTCTGTCGACTCCGTCTCGATCATGCGAGCCGCGGTCAGCGGACAACAGAGGCTTTGGACACTGGCTCCATCTCGCGGCGAAGGTGGGTCCGGCCCTGGGCGTTGCCGCAGAGCGTCAGGGTCGCGAATCCCCCGAACATCGCACTGTCCCAGCACGAGGGAGCGGGCCCTGCCACGATCGGGGGATCGACAGGTCGACCGTCACCGCTGACGTCGCGTTCGCCGGCCTCGACGAGGACGAGGCTCGGCGCCGCGCGGCCGAGGGGCGGGTCAACAGCGCCAGTCAGGACACGAGCCGAACGGTTCGCGAGATCCTGCGGTCGAACATCGTCACCCGCTTCAACGCGCTGCTCGGCTCGTTGCTCGTCGTCATCCTCGTCGTGGGTCCGGTCCAGGACGCGCTGTTCGGCATCGTGCTCGTACTCAACACGGTCGTCGGCATCGTGCAGGAGCTGCGAGCCAAGCAGACCCTCGATCGACTCGTCGTGGTCGGCGGCGCCACGGCGACGGTCGTCCGCTCGGGCGCCAACCGCAGCGTGCCGGCGACCGACGTCGTGGAAGGCGACCTCGTCGAGCTGCGACGCGGGGACCAGATCGTGGTCGACGGTCCGGTCATCGCCGCAGACGGACTCGAGGTCGACGAGTCGATGCTCACCGGCGAGTCCGAGCCCGTCGCCAAGCATCCAGGCGACGATCTGCTGTCCGGTTCGTTCGTGGTGTCGGGAACGGGGCGGCATGTCGCGGCCGTCGTCGGCGATGCGGCGTACGGGCGACGCCTCGCCGCGGAGGGTCGCAAGTTCGCGCTGACGCCGTCCGAGCTGCGCGCCGGCATCGACACGATCCTCCGTGGCGTCACCTGGGTGCTCGTGCCGACGGCGGTGCTGCTCGTCATCAGCCAACTCGTCCAGGCGAACGATCTGCACGAAGCGATCCGGGCGTCGGTGGCGGGCGTCGTCAACATGGTGCCGGAAGGATTCGTGCTCCTCACCAGCACCGCTCTGGCGGTCGGCATCATCCGGCTCGGCAAGCGCGAGGTGCTGGTGCAGGAGCTCGGGGCCCTCGAAGGCCTCGCTCGAGCCGACATCCTCTGCATCGACAAGACCGGGACCCTCACGGACAACCAGCTGGAGCTCGCGGCAATCGAGCGGCTGCAGGAGGACGACGTCGACGTCGACGCGGTCCTCGGCAGCTTTGCCGCCAGCGATCCCGATCCGAACGCGAGCCTGCAGGCCATCGGTCGAGCGCGTGTCGGAACCGAGTGGGAGACGGCCTGGCGTGTGCCCTTCTCGTCGGCGGCGCGCTGGTCGGCGATCGCACCGAAGGGCGCGTCAGGAGCCTGGTTGCTGGGCGCGCCCGACGTGCTGCTGCCGTGGGTGCGCGATGAGTTCCGGGACACTGCGACGTACGCCGGCGCGAGGGTGCGTCCTCACACGACGGCGGGACGGCGCGCGCTCCTCCTCGGTTGGTACGAGGCGAGCGGCCCGACGGTGTCACCACAAGGTCGCGTGCGACCGATCGCCGTCGTGGCGCTGGGCGAGCGCGTCAGGCCCGACGCCGCGGACACGGCCGCCTGGTTCGCGGAAGAGGGCGTCACGCTCAAGGTGCTGTCTGGCGACGAGCCGACGACCGTGGGCGGCATCGCTCGCGAAGTCGGCATCGCGGGCGCGGAGTGGCCGATGGATGCCCGGGAGCTGTCGAAGGACGATCCCAAGGCATTGGCGCTCGAAGTGGACGAGCGGAACGTCTTCGGTCGCGTCGGTCCCGAGGAGAAGCGACGCATCATCGCCGCGCTCCAGAACGCCGGTCACACCGTTGCGATGTTGGGTGACGGGGTGAACGACGTGCTCGCCCTGAAGCAGTCGGACCTCGGCGTGGCGATGGGCGCCGGTGCGTCTGCGGCCCGCAACGCCGCGCAGGTCGTGCTCCTCGACAGTCGTTTCGCCGCGCTGCCTTCGGTGGTGGGCGAAGGTCGTCGCGTCATCGGCAACGTCGAGCGCGTCGGCAAGCTGTTCATCACCAAGACGGTCTATGCCTGCCTCTTGGCGATCGCCGTCGGCGTCGCTCGGCTGCCGTTCCCGTTCTTCCCACGACATCTCACCATCGTGAGCAGTCTCACGATCGGGATCCCGGGTTTCTTCCTCGCACTGTCACCGAGTCAATCGCGCGTGCATCACGGGTTCACGGGCCGCATCCTCCGCGCCGCCATCCCGATGGGCACAGTCGCAGCGAGCACGACGTTCTTCGGCTACGCGCTCGCGCGCAACGAAGGACTCGACATCCGCGAGGCGCGCACCGCGGCGACGTTCGTGTTGTTCGGCATGGGGATCTGGGTGCTCTCCATCGTCGTTCGTCCTGCGACGACAGCGCGCGTCGCGGTCGTTGCCGGGATGATCGGGCTGTTCCTGCTGATGATCGCGATCCCGCGGTTCCGTACGGCGTTCGACCTCGACGTGCCGCGGCTCGTGATGGTGATGGCGATCATCGGGGTTGTCGCCTGCGGCGGTGCGCTGATGGAGATCGGCTGGCGGGTCGCCAACGCCGTGGGTCCGTGGCGTCCGTGGAAGTCGAACGACGAGGACAGCTGACCGAGAACGTCAAGCAACGAGCAGCGCGTCGTGGTGCTGGTGCAGACGCACGACCTCGCAGCCTTCGTCGTCGGCGAGTGAATGCCGGCGCCAGTCCTCGAGCGTGATCGTCCCGTCGTCGAGCGTGTACGGATCGAAGTCGGTGTCGGGCGGCTCGGAGAGTGCGTAGAAGTCGTGGTTCGCCATGCGTCGAGCGTCGCGGTTCACCCCACCACGGACCAGGGACCAAGGTCCCGACCACGGCGCCGACCGGCCCTACTGCGCCGACCGGCCCTACTGCGGCGTGATGACCGCTTCGCTCTCACGCACGGCCGACGCGTAGATCCCCTTCGCCATCAGGGAGTGCTCGGCAACCCGTCGCTGTTCGAACACGGCCGCCCGCACCTCGTGGACTGAGCGATCGTCAGGCGCGGCGAGACCCGCGAGCTCGACGAGGTGGCACGCGAGCCGCAGGTCTCCAGAGGCCGCGAGTTCCTCGGCTCGGTGGGCGATCGCGAGCGGGCCACCGGCCAGCGCTGCGAGCTCGGACGCGAGCGCGCTCGCGGGAGCGGGCTTGAGCGTCGCCGGGTCGCCGTCCCACCAGCCGCCGTACTGCCGCCACACGTTGCGCACGACGAACTCGGGCTCGTCGTACAGCGGACGCAGGAACGGGCGCGCCAGCACCGACTCCGGCACCTTCACCTCGTGCACGATCTCGTCGAGGCGGGCGCCGGCGTTCATGCGCTCGAGCACCTGGGCAACGAGTCGCTCGAGGGCCGTTGCCACCTCGTCGAGCACGAGCGCGATGCGCTCGCGACCACCGATCGGCAGGCCGTGCGCGGGGAGGAGCAGCTCCGGTTGGAGCATCGCCATCGAGCGCAGCGCGGCCGCCCATTCCTCCGGGTAGCGCTGCACCTTCTGTGGGTTGCCGGCGTTCGGGAAGTTCCAGATGAGGAAGTCGCCGGCACAGATCGCGCGTTGTGTCGGCAACCACGCCCACGTGTGGTCGTCGGTCTCACCGCGCGCGTGACGGAGCTCGATCTCCTGTCCGCCGACCTCGAGCTCGTGCACTTCGCGGTACGTCACGTCCGGGCGGGCGACGTCGTCGGGAAGGAAGCGGTCGGCGCCGCCGATCCCGAGGCCGCGGCCGCGGCTCAACCAGCCGAACTGACGGCGGTTGATCGCGAGGTTCCATCCGTTCGTCTTGATGTAGCGATCGAAGCGGTCGTCGACGTTCTCGTGGGCGACGACCATCGGCCGCGGACGCCCGCCGACCTCGGCGTCCTCGATGAACGCGCCGCTGCCCCCGACGTGATCGACGTGACCATGTGTGTAGACGAGGCGCCGCACCGGTGCATCGGTCCACCGACGCAGGCTCTCGACGCACGCTCGACCCGTCGCGGCGCCGCTCGCGTCGAACACCACCAACCCGTCGTCGGTTCGCAGCGTGACGACGTGCGAGAACGACTCGACCATCGCGATGTCGTCGGTGATCTCCGACAGCTCTTGCGTGACGCGGTTGACCGGTTCGTCCGCCACCCCGCTGTCGATGATCCGCGCACTCAACCCGAGCAGATCTGCCATCCCCTCACCCTCGCGTTTTCCTGGTACGGGCGGGACGTTTCTGTCCCGCTCGTACCAGGAGAAGCGTCAGACCAGGCGGGGGTTCCACATCATCGAGCCGCCGAGGGCGACGATCATGGCGACGAGTGCGACGAGCGCGCACGCCACCACGAACTCCTTCTGCACCGTGATGTGGCCGATCGTCGTGCCGATCTCGCTGTACACCGACGCCAGTTCGTCGCCGCTCTCGGCGGTGAACGTCTGGCCGCCCGTGGCCTGCGCGACGTCGGCCATCGACTGCGGATCCGACGGCACGGCCACCGACTGCCCGTTCACCTCCACTGTGCCGTCCGGCGTGCCGTAGGCGATGGTGAACACGGGCACCTTCTGATCGGCGGCGGCCTGCGCCGCGTCGGTGAGCGGACGGCCGATCGTGTTGGCGCCGTCGGCCAGCAGCACGACCGCGGAGTACGGCCGGTCACTCGTGATCGCGTTGTCCTGCGTGGCCGCCTTGATGTCGTCGAGGGCCGTGTACAGGCCTTCGCCGGCGGCGGTGCCGTGGCCGCGCTGCAGCCGCCCGAGCGCGTCGATCACCGACTGGTGATCGGTCGTGGGTGGCGCCAGCGTGTGCCCGCTGTCGTCGAACCCGACGAGACCGATCTTGTAGTTGGCGGGCGCGTTCTCGATGAACCGCTTCGCTTGTGCGACTGCCGCTTCGAGCCGGCTGGGTTGGATGTCGTTGGCGAGCATCGAGCCGGATTCGTCGATGGCCAGCATCACGACGGCTTCCTCACGCGGCACCTGTTCGCTCTGCGCGGGACGGGCGAGGCCGACGATGAGGGCGATGATGGCGAAGCCGAGCGCGCCGGCGACGAGGTGACGGCGCCAACTGGCCCGCTTGCCGGACACCGCGGCGACGAGGCGGACATCGGGATGGCGCACGGCGCGCTTGCGCCGCTGCTTCTGCAGCCACACGTAGCCGATCGCCAGCGCGACGACGACGAGCAACAGCCAGAGCTTGGCGGGGGACAGAAGGGTCATCGGGGGAGGTTCATGGTCAGAGCGATCGTGCGGTGAGGGCCATTGACACGCCGGTGGCGGCGATCAGGACGAGCAGGGCGAAGCCGACGAGCCAGGTCGTCACTTCACGCGGCTGGGTCGTGTAGGCGACGGTCAGGCGGATGTCGTGGTACACGTCCTCGAGCTGGCCGAGTGAGCCTGCGGTGAACGAGTTCCCGCCGCTGATGTCGGCGACCGCGGCCATCGTCGTCTCGTCGGCCGGAACAGGGATGCGGCGGCCTTCGATGTCGATCGTCCCGCTGCGGGTTCCGAACGCGATCGTCGAGACCGGCACGCCCGCGTTCGCCGCGTCCTGCGCCGCCTGGGTGATCGAGCGGCCTCGGTTGGTCACGCCGTCGGACAGCAGCACGATCGCCGCCGGCGGCGTCTTCGCCGTCGCCAGTGCGTCGGGGTTGATGGTCGCCTTGATGGAGTCGAGCGCGGTGTAGATCGCCTCGCCGCCCGCCGTGCCGGGTCCGGTCTGGAGGTTGTCGATCGCGTTCGTGAGTACGGCACGGTCCTTCGTCGGACTCACGAGGAGCCGAGCGCCGCCGTCGAACGCGACCAACCCGATGTCGAAGCCGGCCGGAACCTTGTCCACGAAGTCGAGCGCACCGCTGATGGCCGCTTGGATGCGGTTGGGTTCCACGTCGGTCGCGTTCATGGATTCGGACACGTCGACGGCGACGACGATCAGGCCTTCGTCCTTGGGCACGCGCACCTGTCGCGTTGGCTGCGCGATCGCGATGACGACGACGGCCAGCGCGCCGATGGCGAGCGCGGTCGATGCGTGGCGGCGCCAACCCAGCGACGCCGGCGCGATGCTGCCCAGCATCGCCGGGTTCGTGTACCGGGCGACGGCCTGCGCCCGTCGGCGCTGCAACATGAGGTAACCGACGGCGATGGCGGCGACCAGCACCAGCAGGAGCAGCCGCTCGGGGTGCAAGAAGCTCATCGCCGCCGTCGCTTCCGTACGACGAACTTCACCACGTCCACCATCCAGTCTCGGTCGGTCGAGACCTCGAGGTAACCCGCCCCGGCGCTGCGCACGCCCTTGGCCACGGATTGCCGCCGCTCGTCGGCCGCGGCGGCGTACCGGGCGCGGAACTTCCGGCTGGCGGTCTGCACCTCGTGCAGTTCACCGGTCTCGGGGTCGACGACCGTGAGGAGGCCCACGGGCGGGATGTCGTCCTCGCGGGGATCGGAGACGTGGGCCACCACTAGATCGTGGCGCGCGGCGAGCGCCCGTAGCTCGCGGGGCCAGTCGCTGGCGTCCAGCAGGTCGGACACGACGACGACCAAACCGCGGCGCCGGGCCAGGTGGTTCACGCGGCGGAGGGCGTCCGCGAGAGACCCTGGCCCGGACGCTGCGGGTGGGCGGCGCTGGAGGCGGTGCAGCAGGGAGAGCACGGAATCCCGCCCGGCTCGGGGCGGGACGACGTCGGTGCGGGCTCCGTCGAACACGACGGCGCCGAGCCGGTTGCCGGATCGCGCGGTGAGGAAGCCGAACGCAGCGGTGATCGCCACCGCGAGCTCGCGCTTCTCGTAGTTCGCGGTCCCGTAGTCGAGGCTGGCGGTTCCGTCGACGACGATCCATGTCTCGAGCTCACGCTCGGCAACGGTCTCGCGGACGTACGTCTCGTTGGACCGAGCCGTCAGGTTCCAGTCGATACGGCGGACGTCGTCGCCGGCGTCGTAGAGGCGGCCACCGCCGGCGTCGGTGCCGGCGCCCGGGACCACGCCTTG
>DASUCS010000320.1:0-8943 GCA_036275935.1 Acidimicrobiales bacterium | reverse complement strand
CCCGCTTCGCCGAGCTGGTGCGCGAGCGGCTGGCGGCCGACACCGGCCTTACCGTCTCGCCGCCGGCCGACCCGTTCGAAGCCCAGGCCAACCGCGACGGCCTGGTCGAGGCCAGCGCCGCGCTGAAGGTGCTTGCCGTGTCGCTGACCAAGATCGCCAACGACCTGCGCTGGATGGGCTCGGGACCGCGCACCGGTCTGGCCGAGATCCGCATCCCTGATCTGCAGCCCGGCTCCTCGATCATGCCGGGCAAGGTGAATCCTGTTCTCTGCGAAGCGGTCACGCAGGTCGCCGCGCAGGTGATGGGCAACGACGCCGCGATCGCGTTCGGGGGCTCGCAGGGGAACTTCGAGCTGAACGTCTACCTCCCGGTGATCGCGCGCAACCTGCTGGAGTCGATTCGCCTGCTCGCCAACGTGTCACGCCTCTTCGCGGACAAGTGCGTTGCCGGCATCGAGGCCAACGTCGATCGTTTGCAGGCGTACGCGGAGTCGAGCCCGGCCCTCGGCACGGCACTGAACCCGTACATCGGCTACGAGAAGGCAGCCGAGCTCGTCAAGAAGTCGTCGCAGACCGGGCGGTCGATCCGCGATCTCGTGCTCGAGGAGAAGCTGATGACGGACGAAGAGCTCGACCGCGCCCTCGACGTGCTGGGGATGACGAAGCCGAGCTGAGCGCGCCTACGAGGCGAGCGCGGGCGTGCCCGGATAGGGACCCGGCGCACCCGGCCCCGGGATGTTCGGCTTCGACCAGCTCAAGATGTCGGCCAGGCCGCCGACGGCCGCGCGCCACGTGGCGGGATCCCAACCCTCGGCGACAGCGCCGATCTTTCCCGCCATGTCGACGACGACGAACGCCGGCAGCGTCTGCAGGCCCAGAGCCTTGACCGCTTCGCGGTCCGGATCGGAGAAGGTGAGCAGGCTCTCGCCCCACGGTCCGAGGAACTCGCGTGCTTCGTCGGCGGTCGCGGTGACCAACCAACCGACGCGCACGTCTGCAGCGGTGAACGACGTGAGGATGCGTCCCGCCTCCTCCAACAGCCACGCGCTCTCGTACGTGTACGGGTCGAGCGCGACGACGGCGAGCGGGAACAGGACGACCCAGTCCTCGATCGGTCGGGTGTCGCCGTTGAGCGGGGTGAGCAGCAAGTCCGGAGGCGGATCCGTAGCCATGTCGGCCGACGAACCTATAGCAGTAGCGTCGTGATCGATGCATCCGATCGAGCGTCTCCGCTACGTCGCCCGATCGTCCGGCGTCTCGCAGGAGGTGCTCGTGCGCGAGACGGCGGGCGCGCTCGCCGCGCTCGGCTTCGATCCTCCCGGCCTGGTCACGGCGTGCCGGCGCATCCTCGATCGCCATCCGTTGTCCGGTCCGCTGTGGTGGCTCTCGGCCCGCGTGCTCACGTCGAACGACGCCAACAACGAGGCCTGGAATGCTGCCGACGAGATCACTGCCGATGACACCGGCGACGTGCTGGCCTACAACATCCCCGACGAGTCGGTCGCGTGCGTGCTCGGATGGCCCGACGTGATCGGCGACGCGCTGCCGCGGCGCGGTGACGTGTCAGTGCTGGTCGTGGACGCGTTGGGCGAAGGCAGCGGGCTCGTGCGCCGGTTGCTGCACGCCGACGTCGACGCCGACGACGTCCCGATGTCTGGACTCGGCGCGGCGGTGTGCGACTCGAGCCTGGTGCTGCTGGAGGCGTCGGCCATCGGTCCAACTGGTTTCATCGGCGTCGCCGGATCCCGCGCCGCCGCGGCAACTGCTCGTCATGCGGGAGTGCCCGTGTGGCTCGTCGGCGGCATCGGGCGGTTGTTGCCTCGGCGGATGTGGGATGCGTTGGCCGGTCGACTCGAGATGCTCGGCGAGCCGTGGGAGCTCGACGACGAGCTCGTGCCCCTGGACCTCGTCGACCGGATCGCGATGCCGACAGGGATCCTGCCGGTCGACGAAGCGTTGAAGCTCACCGATTGTCCGATCGCGCCGGAGCTGTTCAAGTCGGTCGACCCCCTCTAGGTTCTGCGCCCATGCCGAGCCGTAGGGAACTGGTCCGCATGTCGGATGCCGAGATCGATGCGTTCCTGCACGAGCGCCACTCGATGAGCGTCGCCACGTTCAACCACGACGACACGATCCATCTGGTGGCGATGTGGTACGGCTTCTATCAAGGCAAGCCCGCGTTCGAGACGTTCACGAAGTCGCAGAAGATCCTCAACCTGCGGCGCGACGGTCGCATCTCGGTCTTGGTGGAAGACGGCGACGCGTACGAGAAGTTGCGCGGTGTCGAGATCGTCGGCCGCGGTGAGGTCATCGACGACAAGAGCATCCTCGGCGAGGTCGCAGCGTCCGTCGTCGAGCGCTACATGGGTGTGTCCGGTGAGGCCGCGGAACAAGCCGCGCAGATGCTGATGCAGAAGCGGTCCGCCGTCGTGATCCATCCGGAGCGCATCGTGTCGTGGGACCACAACAAGCTCGGCGGCACGTATTGACAACGTCGTTGTAGCGTCGCCGCTCATGGGAGAGATGGTCGACTTCAAGAGCAACGGCGACGCGGCGCGCGGCTATCTGGCCGTTCCCGCGAGCGGCTCCGGGCCCGGTGTGATCGTGGTGCAGGAGTGGTGGGGTCTGAACCCGCAGATCAAGGGCGTCGCCGATCAGTTGGCCGCCGACGGGTTCGTCGCGCTGGCGCCCGATCTCTACCGCGGGGAGCTCGCGCAGCACGACGAGATGGACAAGGCCGGTCACCTCATGTCGAGCATGCCGATGGATCGCGCGGCGCGCGACATGACGGGCGCCGTTGACTTCCTGGCGAGTCACAAGGCGGTGACCGGGGACGGCATCGGCGCGATCGGTTTCTGCATGGGCGGCGGTCTGGTGTTGGTGCTCGGCACCTTGCGTCCGGACAAGATCAAGGCGGTCGTGCCGTTCTATGGCGTCGTCGGGTTCGAGGACGAGGGTCATCCCGACTGGTCGAAGCTCGCCGCGTCGGTGCAGGGCCACTACGCGGCGAATGACGGCTTCTTCCCCGGCGAGAAGGCCAAGGCGCTCGAGGAAGGTCTGCGGGGTCTGGGCAAAGACGCGACGATCAACGTCCACGACGCAGGACACGCCTTCTGCAACGAGGACAACGCGCTTGGCACCTATGACGAGGCGCTGAAGAAGCAGACGTTCGAGAGCGCGTTCTCGTTCCTGCACGAACACCTTGGCTGACCTCGTCTCGCGCTACCTCGAGCTCGGGTTACGGCTCGGTCGCTTGCTCGACGGATTGGTCGACGCGTACTACGGCCCTGTCGAGGTGAAGCAGCGCATCGACAACGAGCCGGTGCCGGATCCGGCTCGACTCGTACGCGACGCGCGTGCGTTGCTCGCCGATCTCGACGCGGGGGAGAGCGACCTCGACGCGCACCGACGGCGCTGGATGCGCGGACAGGTGCAAGGTTTGCTCGTGACCGCGCGTCGATTCGCGGGTGAGTCGATCGGCTTCGAGGACGAAGTGGAGGAGTGCTACGGCGTTCGTCCGACGCGGGTGTCGGAGGACGAGCTCGCCGCCGCGCACCGTCGCATCGATGCGGTCCTGCCAGGTTCCGGTCCGTTGGGCGAGCGGTTGGTGGCCTGGCGCGAGGCGCAGGCCGTGCCGGTCGAGTCGCTGCGTTCGGCGATCTCATCGCTCGCCGACGACTTCCGTGATCGCACGCAGCGCTTGTTCGGACTGCCGGACGGCGAGCACATCGACTTCGATCTCGTGACGAACGAACCGTGGTCGGGCTTCAACTACTACCTCGGCGATCTGCACAGCCGGGTCGTGATCAACACCGATCTTCCCGTCCTGTCGACGTCGCTCGGTCATCTCGTCGCGCACGAGGCCTATCCAGGCCATCACACCGAGCATTCGCGCAAGGAAGTGGGGTTGGTGCGGCGGCGCGGTCACGACGAGGAGACGATCTTCCTCGTCGGTACCCCTCAGTGCCTGATGGCCGAAGGGCTGGCCGACCTCGGTCTCGAGGTGATCGTGCCGTCGCAGCAGCACGAGACAGTGGCAGCACACCTCCGCCCTCTCGGCATTCGTTACGACGCGGAGGTCGCAGCTGCGGTCGCAGAGGCGGGCGAGCTGTTGGGCAACGCAGTGCGCGGCAACGTCGCTCTGTTGTTGCACGTCGACGGCGCCTCCGAGGACGATGCCGTGGCGTACGCGGAACGTTGGGGATTGCTGCCGCGCAACCGAGCGCAAAAGGTCGTCCAGTTCCAGACCGACCCCACCTGGCGCGCGTACATCTTCTGCTACATCGACGGGCTGCGGCTGTGCCGTCGTTTCGTCGCCGGCGATCCCACTCGGTTCGAGCGACTGATCACCGAGGCCCTGCTCCCCGCCGACCTCGCCGCCTGACCCCCCCCAGTCCGCCTGCCGTGTCGGTGCCCACATGGCGCGGATGACGACGTAGGACGTCGCAATCCGCGCCAAGAGTGGAGGCGCCGCAGTCTTGGCGCGTTCAGCCACGGAACACGTAGTTGGCCGCGCCAAGAGTTGCGAGCACGTCGGACGCGACCGTCATGGGATCGAACTGGACATGGGTCCAGGTGCACGGCACGACTGTCCAGCCATCGACTGCGAGAAGTCGCGTGCGCAGAGCCTCGTCGTCGAACGCAGCGCGGGTGACTCGGGTTTCGTATCCCTGCACCTCGATTGCGACCTTGACCGATGGATACGCGAAGTCGATCCGGAACTTGTGGCCGCGAACCTCGACCGGCCACTGGTACTCGTACGGCGGGAGCATTCGGCCCGGCCCGTGGTGGAATCTGAGCTCGAGCACCGAGTCCGCCGGACGATCGCCGATCATGACGAGCTCCAGTGCGGCACGAGCGTTCCGGATACCTGTGCGTCCCGGACGAGTGATCCGCGCAATCTCAGCGCGCACCGCGTCGGGTTCGAAAAGCTTCAGCTGCCGCGCCCGAATCAACACCTCGGCGACTTCCATGGGGCTCAGCACCACTCCAAGGTCGATCGCGGTGAGCAGCGGTTTCACGGTGAGGATGCCGCTGCGGATCATGGTGCAGTCCTGTGTGAGCGCGCTCGATCGATGAACGGCGGCGCCGGCGACGCGCGCATGCCGCCTACGGGGCACCACGATTTCCGGGGTGGGCGGGTGCTCGGGGATGACACCCCAGAGCGCGCCCGACGAGCGTCCCCATGCCGCTGCGAGACGACCGCCGGCTGCGACTGCGGCCGCGAGCTCCTGCAGTGGCGTGCGCGGACGAGCGGGATCGATGTAGACGCCTGGGTGGCGCCGGGTCAGCAGTCCGTTGTGGCAGGCGATCTGTCGCTGACGAGCGGTGAGTCGCAGCGCGTCGTCGGTGACAACGCCGTGCGGACGTCCGGCCCGACGTATCTCCGCGAGTACGTCTCGCGTGGCCATTGGTTCTCCCTCAGTGCGAGCTGAATCCGAGGGGGAAAGACGGGGTTGACCATAGACCGGCTCGGGCTCTCGTCTCCGCGCGTCCGGCGAATGTGGTCCAACGGCGACGTGATACGTCGTGATCCGCGCCAATTCACGTTCCCACGGACACTTGGCGCGGAAGACGACGTCTCGCGTCGCTCTCCGCGCCATGTGGGCCAAAGACGCGCGTGGTGGCTTGGCGGGGTCGTTGGGGGCGCACTTAGCATCGGCGGGATGTCGTCACGCTCTCGAGACCTCCCGCGCCGCTCCTGCCTGTCCGTACCTGGTTCCAGCGAGAAGATGTTGGCCAAGGGGCCCACGATCCCTGCGGACATGACGTTCCTCGATCTCGAGGACGCCGTCTCCCCGTTGGAGAAGGAAGCGGCTCGGCCCAAGGTGGTCGACGCGATCAAGAACCAGGACTGGGGCGACCGAGTCCTGTGTGTCCGGGTCAACGCGTGGGACACCGAGTGGACGGCGTTCGACATCATCGAAGTCGTCGGCAACGCCGGCACCCGCCTCGACGAGATCATGCTGCCGAAGGTCCAATCAGCAGCCGAGATCGTGGCCGCCGACCTCCTCCTCACCCAGGTCGAGAAGAAGTCCGGCCTCCCGGCCGGTCACATCGGCATCGAGGCCCAGATCGAGACGGCTCGCGGCATCATCAACGTCGAGGAGATCTGTGCCGCGAGCCCGCGCATCGAGACCATCATCCTCGGACCCGTCGACATGTCCGCCTCCATGGAGATGCCCTCCCTCGCCGGCGGTCTGCAGATCCCCGAGTATCCCGGTGACTACTTCCACTACGTCTTCGTCAAGATCCTCATGGCCGGCCGCGCCAACGGCCTGCAGGTCATCGACGGCCCCTACGTCAAGGTCCGCGACCCCGAAGGCTTCCGCGACTTCTGCAAGCGCACGCAGATCCTCGGCTACGACGGCAAGTGGGCGTTGCATCCCGACCAGGTGACGATCCTGAACGAGGTCTTCTCGCCGAGCCAGGAGCAGTTCGACAAGGCCTGGGACGTCCTCGATGCCTACGAGAAGGCAACCACCGAGGGCGAGCGCAAGGGCGCCGTCATGTTCGGTGACGAGATGATCGACGAGGCGTCGCGCAAGGTCGCGATCAAGCTCGTGAAGAAGGGCGAGCGCAACAGGATGAGCCGATCCAAGAGCTGACCGTCGACGTCGTGATGCCCGCTCGCGACGAAGCACTGACCATCGCTGACAACGTCGCCGCTGCCAGAGCGTGCACGTACGTGCGCGACGTGATCGTCGTGGACGACGGATCCACCGATGACACGGCCGCGCTCGCACGTGAAGCTGGCGCGAAGGTCATCCAACGCGAGGCTGGTGAGAGTGGATCCAAGGCACATGCGATGGACGTCGGCATCCGCGCCTCCGACGCCGATGCGTTCCTCTTCGTCGACGCCGACTGCACCGACCTCACCGGCGCGCACCTCGACGCGATCTGCAAGCCGTTCCTCGAGCGTCGCTGCGAGATGTCACTCGGCATGTTCGACTACGGCCGGCTCTGGAACAGCGTCGTGCCTCGCGTGCATCCGCTGACGGGCGAACGCATCATCCCGCGTTGGGTGTGGGACGCGATCCCACCCCACAAGCTCGACGGCTACACGATCGAAGCGCGCATCAACGAGGTCATCTCCGAGCGGCGCCTCAAGACGGTCGCCCGCACGATGCGCGGGGTGTTCCATCGCACGAAGCGGGTGAAGCACGGCCGTCTCGAGGGTGTCCTGCGCACGCTCGACATGTACCGCGAGATCATCAGCATGGTGTGGCCCATCGGTGACATCCGATGGCGCACCTATTGGTTCTACGTGAGAGGGCTGACCGTCGAGCACTGATCGGACGCATCGGCGCGGCGTGCGACCAGCGGACGGTTGGGCCGCATGTGCCGCGGCGGCGCGGCGAGCAACCGTCGTCGGCAGTCATCGAGGTCTTCGAGTGACACGAGGAGTGCGAACTGCGTGGGAGTGTGCGTGGGAGCGGTCACGCACAGCATATTCGATATCACTCTCAGTGGTTCCTTCATGAGCGACGTGGTCGTGATCGGGGCCGGAGCGATGGGCTCGGCGACGGCCTGGTGGTTGGCCCGCCGGGGCGTCGACGTCGTGCTGCTCGAGCAGTTCGAGCCCGGCCACACCCGGGGATCGAGCCATGGCGCGAGCCGAATCTTCCGGCTTGCGTACGACGACCCGGTCTATGTGCGGATGGCCCAGGCTTCGCTCCCGCTCTGGCGCGAGCTCGAGGAGGACGCCGGTGAGCCCCTCCTCGACACGACCGGTTCGATCGACCACGGCGCTCCCGACGACGTGAACGCCACGGCCGCCGCGCTCGACGCCTGCCACGCCACCTACGAACGCCTCACTGACGAGCAGGCCCGCGAGCGCTGGCCGGCGTTCCGCTTCGTGGGCGACGTGCTCTTCCATCCCGACGGCGGACGGTGCCGCGCCGACGCGACCGTCGCCGCGCTCCAGCGCCGCGCCGCCGCGCACGGAGCCGACGTGCGCTTCAACCAGCGAGCCGTGCTGCACATCCACGACGACCACGTCGACGTGATCACCGCCGACGCCACGCTGACCGCGGCCGTCGCCGTCGTCACCGCCGGCGCGTGGGTCACCGACGTGCTCGGTGAGCATGCGCCGAACGTCGTCGTCACCCAGGAGCAGGTGCAGCACTTCGCGCCGCGCGTCGAACAAGAGTGGCCGAGCTTCATCCACCACCGCCGACCGTGGATCTACGGACTGCTCACGCCCGGTGAGGGCGTGAAGGTCGACGACCACCACGTCGGTCCAGTGGTGCATCCGGATCATCGCCGACCGCGCAGCGAGGAGCTCCAACACGCCGTTGTGCGTTACGTCGAGGAATGGATGCCCGGACTGGATCCGACGCCCACGCATACGACGGAGTGCCTCTACACCACGACCCCGGACGAGTCCTTCGTGTTGGAGCGCAGAGGTCCGGTCGTGATCGGCTCACCGTGCAGCGGGCACGGGTTCAAGTTCACACCGCTGATAGGCCAGCGACTCGCCGACCTTGCGATGCAATGACGACGACTACGCCGCCTGTTCGACCAAGCGGCGGGCGATGACCTTGAGGCACAACGTCTCGTCGGCGCCCTCGAAGATCGACAGCACACGCGCATCGACGAAGTAGCGACTGACCGAGTACTCCTCGGCGTAGCCGTAGCCGCCGTGGATCTGCATCGCTTCACGCGTCACCCACTCGGCCGCCTTGCACACGTACGCCTTCACCATCGCGGCCTCGAGTGCCCCTTCGCCCTTCGCCATCAGGCGGGCCACGTTGTACGCGAATTGTCGGGCCGCTTGGATCGTGACCGCCATGCGCGCCAACTTCGCGCGCGTGAGTTGGTAGTCGCCGATCGGCTTGCCGAACACCACGCGGTCAGCGGCGTACTGTCGCGCGTCTTCGTACGCGGCTTGCATCACGCCGATCGCGCGCGCCGCTGTCTGCAGCCGGCCGTTCTCGAACC
>DASUCS010000319.1:0-2715 GCA_036275935.1 Acidimicrobiales bacterium | reverse complement strand
TACGTCCCTCCCAGCTCGGGAATGGCCGCACCTCGATACACATAGCCACCCGTGATCGAGCAGCGACCGCCGCGGTGGTCGTACTCGTAGACCGGCGCAACGGCGCCCGCGGGAGCGTGATCGGCCTTGAACGGATGGTTGCCCTCGACTGCGCTCCACCCGAAGTTCTGGCCGCCGGGCGTCCCCGCGGGCACGACGTCGACCTCCTCGTACTTGTTCTGGCCGACGTCGGCGATCCACAGGTCATGCGTCTCGCGGTCGAACGACATGCGCCACGGGTTGCGCAGGCCGTACTCATAGACCTCGGGGGCGCCGTTGTGTCCGTCGGCAAACGGGTTGTCGGCGGGGATGCCGTACGGCCTGCCGGCGCTCGGTTTCGTCGGATCGATGCGCAGGATGTCGCCGAGCAGATCGTGCGGGTCCTGGCCCGACTTCTTGGGATCGCCCGTCCCGCCACCGTCGCCCATCGTGTAGTAGAGGAACCCGTCGGGACCCAGGACGAGGTCACCACCGTTGTGGTTCGGAGCGAAGTCCGGGATGACGAGCAGCGTGCGGCGATCGACGACCGTGTCCCCGTCGAGGGTCAGCTCGTCGAGCTGCTGGTTGGCCTCGCGATTGGTGAACGCGACGTAGAGGTGCGAACCGTCGGGAGAGAACGCCAGCCCGAGCAGTCCCTGCTCGCCTCCCGACTTCACGTCGGGGGAAAGGTCGGCGAACGGCGCCGGGTCCCCGACGAACGCCGGCGGGCCGAGTTGCAGCCGTTTGATCCCTCCGGCTTGCTCGGCAACGTACATCTGGCCGTCCGTCGGTCGGAACGCGATGGCCGTCGGCGCGGAGACGCTCCCCACCTTTGTGAGTACGAGGCGCACATCAGACGGGGGCAATGGGGGCGCGGGTCGCGACGACAGGTCGTCGTCGCTGCTGCGACGAACGACGACGACCACCACGCCGACGATCGCCACGACGAGGATGGCCAGAAGAACGCCGACCCGTCGGTTCACGTCGTGACCCGGATGAGTCCCTCTTGCACGACCGACGCGACGAGACTGCCCGACTCCGTGTAGATGAGCCCGCGCGCGAGGCCACGAGCGAACGAGCTGGACGGCGTGTCCTGCACGTAGAGCAACCACTCGTCCGCGCGGAAGGGGCGATGGAACCACATCGCATGGTCGAGGCTCGCCATCATCAGCTTGTCGTCGGCGACCTTGCCGCGATGCGGGTTCATCGACGTGTCGAGCAGCGTCATGTCCGACGCGTACGTCAGCACGCACGTGTGCAGGATCGGATCGTCGGGCAGCACGCCCGAAGCTCGCAGCCACACGCGCTGATACGGCGGAAGCGACTCGCGCTGATCAGGAGGCACCCAGTCCACGACGCGGGTGTCGATGGGTCGCGGTCGCGCGAACCAGTCGCCGAGCTTCTCCTTGTACGGCTCCATGCGCTCTTCCCACGTTGCCAACTCGTCCGGTCCAGGTACGTCCGGAATCGGCAACTGGAAGTCGAGGCCGGGTTCGACGCGGTGGAACGACGCCGAGAGGTTGAAGATCGCTTTGCCGTGTTGGATGGCGACGACGCGACGCGTGGTGAACGAGCGCCCGTCGCGAATCCGATCGACGTCGTACAGGATCGGAATCGTCGGATCGCCGGGTCGCAAGAAGTACGCGTGCAACGAGTGGACGGGGCCCGCGTCCGCAGGAACCGTGCGGGCGGCGGCGACGAGGGCCTGCCCCGCCACTTGTCCGCCGAACACGCGCTGCCGGTCCTCGTCGGGGCTCACGCCGCGGAAGATGTTGACCTCGATGGCCTCGAGGTCGAGGAGCGCGCAGAGGTCGTCGACCGCGGCCTGGGGCATCACACATCTTGGCGCGTAGGTTGTCCGGCCATGTCGCAGCAGTTTCCGGACGGATTTCGATGGGGAACCGCCACCGCGGCTCATCAGATCGAGGGTGGCAACTGGAACAACGACTGGTGGCAGTGGGAGCACACTCCTGGAACCGGTTGCGAGGAACCGAGTGGCGACGGGTGCGACTCGTGGAACCGGTGGCCGGAGGACGTCGCGCTGTGCCGCGACCTCGGCTTCGACAACTACCGGTTCTCGATCGAGTGGAGTCGCATCGAACCCGAGGAAGGGGAGTGGTCGTCGGCATCGGTCGCGCACTACCGGTCGCTGTGTGAGGCACTGCTCGAGGCCGGCGTCGATCCGGTCGTCACCTTCCATCACTTCACGACGCCGCGTTGGGTTGCAGCGAGGGGTGGATGGGCCGCATCCGACACCGCCGCACTGTTCGGGCGCTACTGCGAGCGGGTCGCGAGTGAGCTCGGCGACGTCATCCGCACGGCGTGCACGATCAACGAGCCGAACATCGTGTCGACGATGGGGCATCTGGCCGGCGTGTTCCCGCCAGGGATCCGTGACACACAGACGCGGCGCACCGTCAACGGAGTGTTGATCGACGCGCACCGGGCCGCGGTCGACGCGATCAGACGCGGTGCGCCGGGCGTGCCCGTCGGGCTGACGCTGGCCATGGAGGACTACCAGGCCGTCGACGGCGGCGAGTCGAAGCGCGACCAGATCCGCTATCGGATGCAGGACGAGTTCCTGCACGCGACTGAGGGCGACGACTTCGTCGGCGTGCAGACCTACACACGCTCGCGGGTCGGCCCGACGGGCGCTCTCGGCAACGAGGAAGGCGTGCCGGTGCTGCCGATGGGCTA
>DASUCS010000318.1:0-7601 GCA_036275935.1 Acidimicrobiales bacterium | reverse complement strand
CGTTCTGCCTCGTGTTCCTCGCGACAGTGTCCGTCGGTGGTCTCGTCGACGTGACGATGAACGTCGCGGCCACGGCCGAACTCGGTTCTGCCCCACGGCGTCTGCTGCGCATGCACGCGCTGTTCAACGGCGGCGCGTTGCTCGGGGCGGGGGTGAGCGGGTTGTTGCTCGCCGTTGATGTGTCGTACCGCGTCATGTGGGTGGGGATCGGCGTGGCCGCGGCGTTGCTCGCGCTGTGGTGTCGCGTTGCGGACCTGCCCGCGGGTGAGCGAGGCGAGCACCACACGATCCGCGAAGGGCTCGCCGCGCTGCGCTCGCAGGGTCTACGGATGCTGGCCATCGTGTTCGCCATCGGCGCGCTCGTCGAAGGAGGCGTGGGCACGTGGGGCGTTCTCTTCCTGCGCGGCAATCTCGGCCTCGCAGTCGTCGCCGGTGCCGGTGCGTACGTTGCTGGTCAGACGCTCGCAACGACCGCGAGATGCACGCTCGGTTGGACCGCGGAGCATGTCGGTGAGCGCCGAGGTGCGCAGCTCGGTCTCGCGCTCGCTGGCACGGGCCTGATCATCGAGGCGGCGTCGACGTCGAGCTGGCCTGCCGCGATCGGGCTGGGCCTGGCGGCAGTCGGATCCGCGGTCTACTGGCCGCTGCTGCTCGCGTACGCAAGTCAAGGGAGCGAACGTCCAGGCATCGTCGTGGGCGGACTCAGCGCTGCGGGTTACGTCGGATTCCTGGCGGGTCCGCCGGTCGTTGGGTGGGTCGCGCAAGCGACCGACCTGCGCTGGGGGCTGATCGTGCTCGGGTTCGCCGCGCTCGCCGGAGCGTGCGCTCGACTCAGGAGTCCGTCAGCTGTAGTGCTTCAGTGACGGCCAGATCCGTGCCCACGGCATCCGCTGACCGCGGCACACGAAGATCGCGGCGCCGTACTCCTTGTTGTGCAGGTCGATCGCGTTGGACACAGCCCCGACCTGTCGGACGTCCGTGAAGTAGCGCGCGAGCTCCGTGCTCGAATAGCCGATGGCGATGGTCGTGCCGTTCTCGTGTGCGGGGTCGTATCCCCAGATCCAGTAGCTGTTGTGCCCGCTGATGGGCTGCGGCAACTGGAGGTCGTGGCGCCAGTACTCGATCGCACCCGCTTCGCTGTAGCTCGACGCCAGGATCGTCACGTTCGCCTGCTCGTTCGACGGCAGTGCGTGGGCGATGTCCGCGACCTGCTGCGCCATCGTGTCCCACCCGATCATCTCGCCGAGCTCGTCGTCGGCGCCGGCTGCCGTCTTGGCGAACGATGATGTCGACGGCACGACCGGCACTGCGAACGGTGCTGCGGTGAGTCCTGACAGGAGGAGATACCCGATGTACACGCGCAGCGGGCGATGGCCGACACGCGTGAGTCGCACGCTTCCGGCTGCGAACAACACCGGATACCAGGAACCGACGTAGTACGCCTTGCCTCGCAGCACGAAGATCAACACCAGCACGACGAGGTAGCCGTACGCGAGCGCCCGGAAAGGCCGTGCGTCGTCGGCTCGTAGCAACCACCACGCACCGGGGATCCAGATCACCGCGAGCAATGGACCGAGCAACACGAGCTGGTAGGGGAAGTACAACCAGGGGTTGCTGATGCTGTCGTTGTGCGATTGCAGCGAGCGCAGGAACTCGATGGTCGGCCACTCGTGCTGCACTTGCCAGACGATGTTGGGCAAGAAGATCACGAGCGCGATCACGAGTCCGAACAGGAACCATCGGGTGCGCAGCACGTCGGAATCGCGCGCCAAGAGCAGACCGGCGACGACGCCGACCCCCCAGAACAACATCGTGTCCTTGTTCATGAGGCCGACTCCGGCGACGACACCGATCGCGGCCCACAAACGAACATCGCGAGTTCGCAGCAGCCGAGCGAAGAGCAACAGCCCGACCGACCACATCAGGATGTCGACGCTCACCGTCGACAAGAAGTGTGCGGTCCCGAGAAAGAAAGGACTCACCGCGACGCCGACCGCCGCGATGATCTGTGCGCGGCGGTCGCCTCGCAACTCGCGAGCGATCAACGCAGAAACGACGACGAGCGCGCCGGACAACAGCGCGGGCATGGTGCGCAGACCGATCTGCGACGCGCCGAACAACGTCTCCGCGATGCGATACAGCAGCGGTGTGATCGGAGGGTGATCGACGTACCCCCAGTCGAGGCGGCGCCCTCCAGCCAGGTAATAGAACTCGTCCCGATGCAATCCCCAGATGCCAGCGGTGGCCACGAAGAACGCGACCTTGGCCGCGGCGATCGCAACGACGACGCGCGGCAGCGGCGTCAGCCCTGCTACTCGATGATCGTCACTCCCCAGCGATCGGTCATCGACGCTCCGTGCCCCCAGCGTCTGCGCGATGGATCGAACGTAAGACGACGCCGGACGCGGGTCAATCTGACGTGCGTCACATTCTCCGTGGTGTGACTCAGCCCGGGAGCCTGATCGCCAGCTGACGGCTCTGGGCGAGGAGGCGTCCATCCTCGGTCCACAGCTCACCGTTCTCCTCGAGGAATCCCTCGGCGATGGTGCGCGTGCGGAAGGTGCCGAGCACCCACGCGGCGGCACTGAGTCCTTCGTTGGGGACGCCGGTCCGGAAGTGGATGGTGAGGTCGACCGTCGGCACCGGGTTCGGAGTGTCGCTCCGGGCGAACACAGCCGGCGGGAATGCATCCGTCATCGCCGCGACCACGGGACCGTCGACGGGTTCCGGCTCGACGAGACGGATCCATGCGTCAACCGCCGCTGGCCCGTTGTCGTCGACGACGTGACCGCGCGCGAAGCGGTAGCTCCAGTAGCTGGTGAACGGCAGCGGTGGCCGCTCTCGGTCACCATGGACGATCTCGTTCGGTCCGGGTATGTCGGGCGCGGACTCGTCGTGCCATTCCTCGCCGGGCCAGGCAGGCGAGAACGCCGCGATCGATACGGCCATCGGCTTGCCGTGTTGTTCGAGCCGAGCTGACGCGGTCACCAATGATCGGCCGGCACGCACGATCTCGGTCGTGATCACCGCATCACCCACTGTCGGCGGCGCGGGGTAGTGGATCGTCATCGACCGGGGTGGGCGGTACGTGGCGTCGAGGTCGGCAATTCGAGCCTGCAGCGAGCGCAGCAGCACCGCCGCGACGTACCCGCCGTTCGGTCCCCGCACGATGAAGGAACGCTCGTCGACTTGGAGCGCGAAACGATCTGTGTCGATTCTGTCGACTGCGGTGAGCTCTCCGAAGCTCGGGCTCACGATGCCACCTCACGGAACGCCCGTCGGTACACGAGCGGCGAGGTGTTGAGCATGCGCTTGAAGTGGGTGCGCAGAACCGAGGCGGAACCGAAGCCACAGCGTTGCGCGACGACCTCGACGGGCAGGTCGCTGTTCTCGAGCAGTCGCTGCGCCTCGAGTATCCGCTGACGCAGGAGCCACTGCAGCGGCGTCGTGCCGGTCACGGCACGGAACCTGCGGGCGAAGGTGCGCGGGCTCATCATCGCCCGGCGAGAGAGGAGCTCGACGGTGAGCGGTTCGTTGAGGTGCGCGAGGGCCCAGTCGAGCGTTGCCGCGAGTGGATCGTTTCCGTCGTCGACTTCGATCGGCGTGACGACGAACTGCGCCTGACCTCCGTCTCGATGGGGTGGCACCACCATCCGGCGCGCAACCGCGTTGGCGAACTCGACGCCGTGATCGAGACGGGTGACGTGCAAGCAAAGGTCGATTCCGGCGGCTGTACCAGCGGAGGTCAGGACTTGTCCCTGGTCGACGTACAGCACGTTGGGATCGACCTCGACGTCCGGGAAGGCGTCCGAGAGCTCCTGTGTGTGCATCCAGTGCGTCGTCGCGCGTCGTCCGTCGAGCAGGCCGGCATGCGCGAGCGCGAACGCGCCGGAGCACACGCTCATGAGGCGCACACCGCGGCGATGCGCGCGCTGAAGTGCGGTGATCATGGCGTCCGGTGGGCGATGGGTGGGCGCTGTCCACGCGGGCACGATGATCGTGTCGGCCTGATCGAGTGCGCGCAGTGGACGCACGCCGTCGATCGCGAAGCCCTGATTGGTGCGCACCCGAGCACCGTCGGGCGAGACGAGGAGGACCTCGTAGGGCCACGGATCCTTGATCTCGGGGCGCTTGAGGCCGAACACCTCGCACACGACCGCGAGCTCGAAGGGGGCCACCCCGTGCGTCAACAGGGCGGCGACCACGTGAGGAGATCTCACAGAATTGCGACCCCTGGTCGTTATTCGCTTGGAAACCACGACTCCAGTGTGGCAGAAATCATGTGGTCATGTACATCCCTGCCACTGGTGGGACGACTCGATCGGGAGGAGGATCTGAGCATGTTCAGCGTGCACTGCCCGAAGCATGGGCGCGAAGTCCTTTTGGGCGAGCGCCGGATCGAGTCCCTGCACAACAGCGATGCCGGCATCGAAGTTCGGTGGGTCTGCTACTGCGGGCACCACGGTTCGTTCTTGACTGGCCGCCGGCTCGCGACCCCGCCGATCCCCGCCGCCTGACACTCCGGTTCACACGAGCGCGAGCGCCGCGGTGAGGTGGTCCGCGAGGTCGGTGACCGATGAGTGTGCGTTGAGCCCGCTGCTCGATGGCATCACGTACACCGGCCGGCCGCCCAACGATTCATCCTGATGCCCGGCGACAGCGGAGCGGTTCACCGCCGCTCGCCAGCCGGCCAGCCCGACGAAGGCCACGATCCTCGGCTGGAGCCACTCGACCAACCGCTCGACGCGAGCGAGACCATCGCGGTACTCGTCGCGCGTGAGCTCGGCGGCCGCAACGGTGGCCCGCTTCACCAGATCGGTGAACCCGATCCCGTGGTGACGAAGGGCGTGCCACGGATCACGATCAACCGTCGCGACGTCGGCCAGCAGCGCTGCGGGCCAGAACCTGTTGCCGGGGCGTGCGAACCCGACGCCTGCGTCCGCCGAGTAGAGGCTCGGATTGAGCCCGCACACCAGCATCCGCATGTCCGGTCCGACCACATCGGGCAGCGTGCGCGCTCGCGTGCACTCGACCTGGATGTCACGGTACTCGCCCTTCAGGGTTCGGGTCCGGACGATGTCGAAGCCCCCACCAACGACGACGTTCTGCAGCTCGTCGAGACGCCAGAACGAGAAGTATCGACCGCCGAACTCGGAGTCAGGGAACGTGTCGTATCCCTCGTTCTCTCCGAGGAACAACCGGATCGTGAAGCGCGCGCCAACGCGCAACGAGCGCTGAAGCTCCGCGAACGCGAGCGGAATCGACGTCCGGGGGAGATGCACGTAGCTGTTGCGTGCCCATGCTGTCGCCAGTGACTGTGGGCGAAACGGCAGATGCTCGAGATCCCCCTGCACTCGGAGCGCGTTCGGAGCGAACTCTGGGACGCGGTCCAACATGGCGCGCGCAGCGTCCAAGGCGACGGCAGGGCCCGGCAGTGCTGCGGCGTGCCAGCCGGGCCCACATCCGAGGTCCACGCTCGGTCCCGGCTGGCCGCGCACGAGCCGCTTCAGCGCGTCGAGATCCTCGGCCTTGCGTCGAGCAACCCAGTCCCCAGCTCGCGATTCGTAGATCTCTCTGGTGGCGCGATCGACCATCACCAGCCGCCGCCGCCACCTCCACCGCCGCCGCCCCCACCACCACCGCCGGAGAATCCCCCGCCTCCGCCGGACGAGCTGGAGGGAGGAGAGAAGGCGGCCGATGTCGCGCTGGAGAATTCTGATGCGAAGGAACCGATCGAGCCGATGCTGTCGAGGCGGCCGATGCTCGAGAAACCGCCGGCCGCGTTGCCGACGAGGTACCAGGACGCGAAGCCGCTCGTCGGCTCGGCGAGCTCCGGCATCTTCACGCGCAGGCCTTCGACGAGCTGATCGGCGACGTGCAGCGCGACCGCGTACACGAGATAACGCTCGTAGAGAACGAGGTCGCCGGCGTGCGCTTCGTCGGGCAGTCGTGAGAAGTCCTCGAGGAAGTGCTGCAGCCCTTTGACCTCGGCCAGCTTTCGCGTGCCGGCTTGGGTGCGCTTGCGCAGCAGCGGGCTGAGCACGAGCAACACCACCGCGACACCGATCGGGATGAGTCCGAGCCACGCCTCCTTCACCAGCGCGAGCGCGCCGAGCCCAGCGAGCACGACGATCGTGAGCAGGTGGAGGGCCCACTTCCCGGCGTGGCTCTTGTCGACGTAACCGCGGCTGTCGAAGTCGCGCTGCACCGATTCCTTGAAGCCGTCCAGCCATGCTGCGGATGCACTCGGCGCCGCCTTCGCGTCCTTCACGAGCTCTGACTGCAGGATCGACCCGCCGTTCGGGAACAACCGCCACAACAGCTTCGACTCGTAATCGGTCAGCGTGCCGTCGGCCTTGGCAGTACGAGTGAAGCGGTAGTCGGTCTTGTCGCGGTGGAGCACCGACGTCTCGGAATGCTCCTCGGTGATGGTGAGCCAACCCCGTTGCGCGAGGTCGACCAACGTGGCAGAGAACGCGTCCGTCGACACTGCGCCGAACTGCAACAGCGTCTGGCAGACGGCCGGGGGATCGTCAGGGATCTCGCGCCAGTACTCGCCGATGTCGGCGGGCTGCTCGGGCTCCTTACCCCATTTGAGGAAGACGCCGACGAAGGCGAGGACGCCGAGCAACGCGAGGATCGGGCTGCCGACGTTCCCGACGTTCTTGATGAGTCGATCTCGTTCGAGATCGTCTTTCAGCTGTTGTCGCTTGGCGTTCGCCTGGTCTGCGTACGTGGCCTCCTTCGCCAGGATCGCGTCCTTCAACGGCGGATCTGTCGGCGCGACGAAGAAGTCAGTGGCGGGCTCGAGCAGGCGAACCTCGACCGCGGTGTTCTTCGGGTTGTCCGTCACCGCGAGGTGGACGTCGCGTCCGTCGAGCGACGACACGCCTTCCAGGATGCCGTGGGCGAAGACCTTGAGATCCTGGCCGTTCCCCGGCGTGTGGATGGTGACGTTGACGTGCTTCTGATGCGGTGCCGCGTTCCCCATGAACTGCCAGTAGAGGACGCCGACGTCGGGAGCGACGTGGACCGCGTTGTCGACGTGGTATCGCAGTTGGTACACGTGGCGGCCTGAGATCGTGACGTTCGCTTGTCCCCACTTCACGTGACCCGTGAACTCGTCGGCGATCGGCACGGACTCCCCGTTCTCCGTCACGGCGATCGGCCCGAGGCTGTAGTCACTGGCTCCCAAGGAGTCGGAGACGTCGGCTCCTGACGTGTTGATGTCGCGGATGCCGCCGTGACAACCCGAGTCGAAGTCGAACGTGAGCGTCTCGACGACGTCCATCGAGCCATCGACGTTCAGCGTCGCGTCCGTGTCGGTCGCGTCCCATGCGTCTCCGCACGGCAGCGCGTGCGCGGCGGGTGCGGTGACGACACCCATCGACAACAGCACGGCGACTCCCGCGACGGCGGCGAGCACGATGCGCCGGATCATCGCAGCGCCTCCCGAATCCGGGCCTGCAGCCGGCGCATTCCGGCGAGCCATCGGTCGGGATCCTCCGCCTTGCGTCGGACGTACTCGCTCACCTCTGGGTGCGGGAGGATGAGGAAGTTCTCGGCGCGGAGCCCGTCGATGACCGCGTCGGCGAGTTGCT
>DASUCS010000317.1:0-2097 GCA_036275935.1 Acidimicrobiales bacterium | reverse complement strand
GACGGCGATCGTTCTCGGTGCTATCGCCGAGTTGGTTATGACGACCGTCGCGCTGCGCGACCTCGTCCGTCGTCCCGCTAGGGAAGTTCGGGGTTGGAAGTCGTTGTGGCTGCTCGGCTTCGTCGTGCAGCCGATCGGCCCCATGCTGTACTTCCTGGTCGGTCGGCGACGGTCGGTTCGCTGAGCCGCCGCGCCACCGATCTGTACTCGCGGTTTCGCGTGTTTCCGGCATTTCGGAGTGTCGGGTTGTGTGGCTAGTTGACCGCCGGTCGTCGCTGTGGGGCCACCGTCCGATGACGGGGACGTCGCCGTCGCGGTCGTGGTAGATGAGTTCGCTTGGTGGGTGCGATTCTGCGTCGACTGCGGCGGCGTCGAGCGCGTCCACGAGGGAGTCGTACCAGCCCATGACCTGCGTGCCGCGTTTGTACCGCCAGCCGTCTTCGTCGGCGACGACACGGAAGTACAACATCGGGCCGATCATCTAGCGGGATGAGGACAGCCGGATAGAGCACAAATGTCGCGCCCGTGGAACACCCGCCGACAGCGAAAGGAGGCGTTGTCTCTGTCAGGGCATGGATGGTCACCGGGTCGGACCGAGGTCGTCGACGAGGGGCATGTGTGTTGCCGCCCGCTGCGGCCGACGCGCCGCACGACGTTCGGTGCCTCGGTCGTTGGGAGTGATGTTCGGCCAGGCGCGTACCGCGAAGGCTCGCAGAATCCACGCGCTCAGCGGTGTCTGGGGCGCATCGTCGTGCCATTGGGTCGGCGCGGCATTCGGCGCCAGCCGCATGTCCTTGGTGCTCACCGCCATACCTGCGCTTCCGGCCCGTAGCCGACGCGGAACAAGGCGCCCAGCGCGGCACCAAGATGTTGGTCGAACAGTGTCTCGACGTCGCCGCCAGCATCGACGACTCTCGTCACCGCGGTGCCTCGATCAGCCCACGCGGTGTGGACGGCGTTGGCCCACGGACCGTCAAGGCTCGACACGACGACGTCGCACTCGCCGATCGGACACGAGCCATCAGCGACCAATGGGCAGTAGTCCGCGGTGCCGCTCGGCCCGGAGCAGATTGTGACCTCGGTGCCGCCGAACGATCGAAGCTCGATCGGCGTTGGCGCCAGTCGGTCCGACTCGATCACCACCCGGATGGATCGTCCCGGGGTGCGGGATCGACCGGGCAAGTCGTGATGAAGCATGTGACCCCTCCTTGCTTGGTCGATCCTCGCGAGGCACCTGCCACCGCCATAGAGGCGTTGGTCACCAACCTCACCCACCCACCACACGCTGCAAATGCGTGACCGCGTCACGTCACGAAGCCCAGCCGCACATGCTCTCCGTGTGACACGGGCGACGCGCCCTTGAGGTGCTGGTGCACCGCGCATTCCGTCGTGTCGCCCTGCCGACCCGTAACGGCCTCTCGTGGTGTGACGTTGTGCTCTAGGTAACGGTGGTGTTGGGGTCCACCATGCGATGAATGGCGAACGACGCCGATCTCGATCTGTGGTCCGACGGAGGGCTCGAGATCCTCGATGAGGATCAATGTCTTGCCCTGTTAGGAACCGCGCCGATCGGTCGTGTCGCCATGTGCCAGGGCGGGTTACCAGCGGTGTTGCCAGTGAACTTCGCTCTGTACGGGCGACGGATCGTGTTCCGGACCGGCCAGGGCACCAAGCTCGACGCGGCGGTGCGTCACGCCGTGATCGCATTCGAAGTCGACTGGTTCGACGAGTTGTCCCACGACGGCTGGAGCGTGATGGCTGTGGGACGGGCCGACGACATCACCGACGACTTGAATCTGATCGGCGGTAACGGACGAGTCCAGCCATGGGTTGGCGGCGAACGAGATCACCACGTGGCGATCCAGGCCGAACTGCTCACCGGGCGACGCATCATCCACCTCGGATAACTGCACACCGCGGACGCGACCGAGACCACGTAAACCCACCTGACGCTTGTGCTGTAGGTGCCGATACATCGCTCTTCGATCCTGTGGGTTTGAGCCGGCGGGCGGCGGTGGCTGGGAGCGGGCAATCTGACAGATGTGGGCGAGTCCGTAAGTCCTCTCCCGTTGCCTGATGATCCGGTGTTGGCCGCGT
>DASUCS010000316.1:0-4279 GCA_036275935.1 Acidimicrobiales bacterium | reverse complement strand
TTGCAGGGGCTGGCGACCGGACCGCACGTGTTGCTGTCCGCGCCGGTTGTCGACACGTTCCACGTCGTGCCGCCGGAGCCGGCCGCGGGCCGGGTGATCGATGTGATCGCCGGGTTGGTCGGACCGCTGCCCGGAAGCGCGGTTGCCGGCGTGCCCGACAAGGTCACCGGAGCCGACGGGTCGGAGGGCGCCGACGACGCCCCGCCGTTGTTGGCATCGGCCATGGCAACGACGCGGTACACCACGGTCGCGCCGGCGGTTTGGCTGGCGTCGGTGAGCGTCGTCGCGGGCGACTGGGTCACCACGCCACCGGATTGTGTGCCGTTCACCGGCGATCCGACGTTGGTGAACGTTCCCGAGCCGGTGGGGTCGACCTGCACCTGGTAGGCCGCGACATCCGGGCTGGTCGACGCGTTCCACGTCACCGTCACGGTCGCCGGAGCGCCCGTGAAGGTCGCGGTCACAAAGGTCGGTGCGGCGGGCACGTCGCTCGTGATCGAGAACGCGTTCGCCCCACCGGCACCGGCGTAGGTGATGTTGATGCTGTCACCGACGACCGGCGCGGCCGCGCCACTGAGGTACAGCGCGAACTGCGACTCGCTGATCGATTGCGCGGTCGTGCTGCCGTTGGTGCCGGGTGTCTCGCTGTACTTGTAGGTCGTGCCGGGCTGACCGTACGTGAACGAGTTCGTCGTCGTCCCATTCGTCGCCTGGAAGGTTGCGTCGAGTGTGTCGACGGACACGACGGTGAGACCTGTGTAGGTCCCCGCGGCCGCCTCGGGAGCCGTCACGAGCAACGTCAACGGGAACGTCTGCGTGGAGTTGTCCGTGTAGGTGATGACGGCGTTGAGCGCGCACGCGCCTTGTGATGCCGACGCGGAGATCGGCAACGTGAGCGTCATCGTCTGGCCGCCGTTGTTGGGCGCGGGTGTGTTGGACTGCGTGATGCCAGAGGTGCACGGGCCGCTGATGGCAACGTTGGTGATGTTGGCGCCGCTGATGGTTGCGAGCACGTTGGTTCCGACGGGAGCCGACGTGGGCGACACGCTCGCGCTGGTCGGCACGAACTTGTTCGGGAAGGCGCCCAACGACACGCCGAACTCGACGACGCGGCTGAGGAAACCAGCCATCTGGTCGCGCAATGTCGGTTGGTCGAGCTTGGACAGCTGCCCGCCGTTCGAGCCGGGCGACCCGACGTAGAAGCCCATCGCGGCGTCGACGTTGAGAGCGTTCTCGAAGTTCGAGCCGTCGTCGTCGTAGAAGTAGTCCCCGTTGCCGGGATTGCCTATCGGAGCACCGACGAAGGTGAGAAAGTCGAACATGAACTTGCTCATCTCGCCGCGAGACACCGGTGCCGACGGGCGGTACGTGTTGTCCGGGAACCCGCTCACGATCTTGGCGTTGGTCAACGCGTTCACCGCGGGTACGAACTCCGGCGGGATCTGATCGGCGTCCGCGTAGTTGGGGTTGGGCGTCGACGTGTCCAAGGGGTCTCCGGCCATCTGCCCGATGCGGTAGAAGAACTCGGCCATTTGCCCGCGTGACACCGTTGTCTGCGGGGAATAGGTGCTGGCCGTTGTCCCCTTTGTGAGGCCGTACGCGGCCATGCACTCGATCTGCACCTTGAAGAAGTCGCCGCCGATGTCGGTGAAGCCAGGGTTGCTCACCTGGCTCGTCGGACACGCAGTGCTCGTGTCGAGTGCCGATGGTGGCGAGGCGGTCTGATTCCCGGGGAAGGCCCCGGTGGCGCCGGCCGCGCCCGCAGTCAGGCAGATGATCGGTACGACAAGCGCACACGCCGCCATCACGGACACAAGTCGAGTCCGCGCGCGTGCGCGTTGAAGTGAGTTCATTCAGGGACCTCCGTTTGAATAGGACGCCTTCGCGCCCCGCCATTCGCAAATGATCCGCCGCCATGCCCCACCCCTAGGCGTCGAACCTCCCCGTTGCGAGGAAACCTACGTCAAAATGCAACGGCCCGCGCAGGTCACGCGTATGTGCGAACGAGCTCCAGCACGGCCGTCGCATCTGGACCGTCGCCGGCCAGCCCGGTGGCGGTCGGATCCACCCGTCGCGCGGCGACGTTGCAGAGTTCGACGCCGTCACCGCGGATGGTCGTGACCGCCGGCTCGTCGGGACGAAACGTCCACGGCTCACCTCCCGGACCGACCAATTCGAACGCGACCGGACCGGCCAGCGTGCGGCCCTCCCGCGAGAACGCATACGGCAACGTGCGCCACGCGAGCCGGGCGATGTGTCGTAGACGATCTCCCGGCGCGAGCGACGCGTCGACCGCCTCTGCGACATCACCCGTGTGGATCCACGTCTCCGCCAGCCGGGTCGTCGTGAGCGTGCGCACCGACAGCGTGCCCGCGACCCACTGCACGCGGGTGTGAGGATCGGCGGCCTGCACGAGCGCCAGCAGGTCTCCGGCGCCGGTTGTGTACCGCGAGTGCACCTCGTCGTTCGACATGGCGCGGTCGCGTTCGACCATCCGCGCGGCGCCCTCGTCGACATCGGCCGCCGGTGCGAGCCCTCTGCCCATCTCGGTGAGGAAGTCCTCGAACCGTCCCTCGACGCTGGCGATCGCCATCTCGTTGGTCTGCGCGACGTGCAGCACGACGTCCTTGACGTCCCACCCCTCGCACCGCGTCGGTGCGTGCCATTGGTCGACGGTCAGTCCGTCCAGCACAGAGCTGAGCTCGGCCTGCTGCTCAGCCAACGCGGAAACGAATTCGTCCATGTCCACCCCGTCACGTCGGATCCCACCGGAAGTACCGGCGGGCCAGGACTATGCCGATGATGGTCCACGACACCAACACGAGCACGTTCGCCACCGACGGACCGGACGAGATCGGGTCGTACAGGGCCTTCAGGCTGTCGGTCAGCGCCTTGATGGGGAACGCACTGACGATGACGTCGAGCCAGGGTGGCAGATGCAGGGCGCCGCTGAAGGTCCCCGACACGAGCGCGAGTGGCAGGTACGTGCCGTTGGTGATCGCGCCGGCCGCCTCCGGGTTGCGGATCGCGCCGCTGATGGCCAGACCGAGCGCGGCGAAGCACGTGATGCCGAGCGCGAGTACCGCAACGAGCATCGGAACCGCGTCGGCCTTCGGAGCGACGCCGAACACGAGTCTTCCGAGCACGATCGTCGTCAGCGCGATGAGCAGCGACGTGATCAGCACGCTGCACAACTGCCCGGCGAGGTACAGGGTGGGCGACAGCGGCGTTCCCCGAACCCGCTTGAGCACTCCTTCGCCGCGCCGAATCGCAACCGTGGCCGCCAAGTTGCCGTAGGCGGCCACGATGATCCCGAACGCGAGGATGCCGGGCACGAACAAGGTGAGCCCGTCGAGCTCGGGCCGGCCCGGAACCTTGTCGTCCCCGCTGATGGTCCCGAAGATCAGCAACAGGCCGATCGGTAGGAAGAACGCGAAGAACGCCGCTTCGGGGTTGCGCCAGAACGAGCGCTGTTCGAGTCCGACCTGTCGCATCAGCACGCGTCTCGAGCTCATCGCGTCACCAGCTCCAGATAGGTGTCCTCGAGGGTCGGTGGGACCACCGCGAGGTCGTCGAACGATTCGTGCACCTGCAGCAACGCACGAAGACTCGATTCGACGTCGTTCGTGGTCAGCACGGTGGGCAGCCCGTTGTGCGCGGTGTACGAGATGTGCGTCGGCGCGCTCGCTTGCCGTGCCAGTTCTCGCGGTGTTCCGCTGGCTCGAACGATGCCCTGGGCGAGGATCGCCACGCGATCGGCGAGCCGCTCGGCCTCGTCGAGGTAGTGGGTGGTCAGGAGCACGGTCTTGCCCAGCGCGCGCAGGTTCTCGATCGCCGTCCAACACCGGCGGCGCGCCTCGGGATCGAATCCGGTCGTCGGCTCGTCGAGGAAGATCAGATCGGGGTCGCCGGCCAGCGCCAACGCGAAGTCGAGGCGACGGCGCTGTCCCCCCGACAGCTTCTGCACGAACGTCGACCGTTCGTCTCGGAGCTCGACGACGTCGAGCAGCTCGTCGAGGGGCCGCGGTGTCGGGTAGTACGCGCGCCAGGCGTCGAGCAGCTCTTCGACGCGCAGGTGGCTCGGGAACCCACATTCCTGCAGCACGATCCCCGTCCGCGCTCGCAGCTCTTTCGGGTGCGTCGCCGGATCGAACCCGAGCACACGCACGTGGCCGTCGCTCGCGGGACGGAAGCCCTCGAGTATCTCGACGGTCGTGGTCTTTCCCGCGCCGTTCGGTCCCAGCAGCGCGAACACCTCACCGGCGTTCACCTCGAGGTC
>DASUCS010000315.1:0-11308 GCA_036275935.1 Acidimicrobiales bacterium | reverse complement strand
GTCGAGCCGGGGACGGTCGACGCCGTCGAGCCGGTCGCCGCTGGCGCCGTGGTCGCGGTCGTACCGTTCGGCGCCGGTCCCGAGGCGGGCTTCACGCACAGGCCGCCGTTGGCGGGGTCGAGAGCCTGCGCGTACGTGTCGTCGGAGAGTCCTGTCGGCAGACCCGTGCAGTACGGACGGAACTGCAGCTTCGCGGTGCGACCGACGATCTCGATCGCGTGTTGCGAGTCCTTCACACCCGGCAACGACACGACGATGAAGTTGCCCTGGCGCGTGATCTCCGGCTCGGCCACGCCGAGTCCGTCGACGCGCTTGCGGATGATGGAGATGGTGCGGTCGAGCTGATCGCTACTCGCGTTCTGCCCTGCTTTCGCGGCGAGGACGACGGACGTGCCACCTTGCAGGTCGAGACCGAGCTGCGGTGAGCGACCGCCGAGCGTCAGCGTGTACGCCAACCACCCGACAGCGAGGATGCTGGTGATGATGAGCGGAAGCGCTCGTGATCGGCGCATCAGCTGGTGGTACCCGAGGACTCTCCGTCGGCCGGCGGCACGCTCGCAGGCTCGCCGATGCCCGACGCGTGATCGGCCTCCGCGTCCGCATCAGTGAGCTCGGGTTCGGGTGCAGGTTCGGGCTCGGGTTCGTTCATCCGCTGCGCGATCGCGGCGCGCACGATGCGCAACGTGACGCCGGGCGCGACCTCGAGGTGCAGGACCTCGTCGTCGATGGCGGTGATCGTGCCGATGATGCCCGAGGTGGTCATGACCTCGTTGCCGACTTCGAGGACGCTCACGAGGGCCCGGTGGGCCTTCATACGCCGCTGCTGCGGAAGGATCACGATCGCCCACAGGGCGAGGAACATGAGGGGGAGGAAGATGATCCCCATTGCGAAGCGATCTACCTGGGGTGAGAGGGAATTGGCCTGTCCACCCTACTGCGTGCGACCTCTAGTCCCAGATCGCGAGCGTGGCCGCTCGAAACGCCGCGAACCGGCCCTCGACGATCGCTTCCCGCATCGCCGCCACGAAGCGAACCAGCCACTCGAGGTTGTGCAGGCTGACGAGGCGGGCGCCGGTCGGTTCCTGCACTGACAGGAGATGACGCAGGTAGGCCCTCGACCACCGTTGACACACCCGGCACGGGCAGGACTCGTCGAGAGGACGGTCGTCGATGCGGAAGCGTGCGTTCGAGAGGTTGTACCGACCGGCCGCGGTGAGCACCGTGCCGTGCCGGGCGTGGCGGGTCGGCAGCACGCAATCGAACAGGTCGACACCGGCACCGACCGCGTCCACGAGTCGCGCCGGATCACCGACCCCCATGAGGTACCGGATGCGATCGTCGGGAAGCTCACCGAGCGCCGCAGCCAGCGCGGGCGCCATCTCCTCTCGCGTCTCGCCGACAGACAGGCCGCCGATCCCGTAGCCGTCGAAACCGATGGCGACGGTCCGTTGCGCGCTCTCGACGCGCAGCGCTTCGTCGATGCCGCCCTGCACGATGCCGAACAACGCCTGGCCCTCGCGGCGAGGCGAGTGTTGCGCCCGCTCGGCCCACTTCCCGGTGCGCTCGACCGCACGCGCCACGACGTCGCGCGGCGAGGGAAGGGGCGGGCACTCGTCGAGCACCATCTGTATGTCGGCGCCGAGCTTCGACTGGACCTCGACCGCGAGCTCAGGCGTGAGGCGATGCGTGCTGCCGTCGTACGTCGACCGGAAGGTCACGCCCTCGTCGTCGACCTTCACGTTGCCGGCCGGCAGTGAGAAGACCTGGAACCCTCCCGAATCGGTGAGCATCGGCCCGTCCCAGCCGGCGAAGTCGTGCAGGCCGCCGAGCGCGGCCACCGCGTCGGCACCGGGTCGCAACATCAAGTGGTACGTGTTGGCGAGCAGGATCTCGACGCCTGCACACCGCAGATCATCCGTGTCGAGCGTGCGGACCGCTCCCCGAGTCCCGACGGGCATGAACGCGGGCGTGGCGAACGTGCGTCCCGTGCCCGTGATGGCACGTCCGGCGCGCGCAGTTCCGTCGGTCGCGTCGATCGACAGAGAGACGTTCATGCGCGCGCCACGAGCATCGCGTCACCGAACGACAAGAACCGGTACTGCTCGTGCAACGCCACCGCGTAGAGGTCGCGCCAACGCGAACCCATGAAGGCCTCGATCATCGCCAGCAACGTGGTGCGCGGCAGGTGGAAATTCGTGAGCAGCAGATCGACAGCGCGGAACTCGAACCCGGGCCGGATGAACAGCTGGGTACGGCCGCTTCGTTCACCGGTCGCAGCCGCTGACTCGAGTGCGCGCACCACCGTCGTTCCGACTGCGACGACGCGCTCGGCACGCTCGATCGCGTCGAGCGTCGCCGCCGGTACCTCGTAGGCCTCGGAATGGATCACGTGGTCCTCGACCTTCGCCTCGGTCAACGGACGGAACGTGTCCAGACCGATCGCCAGCTCGATGGCCGCGATCCCGATCCCTCGCTGCGCGCAACGATCGAGCACTTCGCGCGTCAGGTGGAGTCCCGCGGTGGGCGCCGCGGCAGAGACGGCTCGCCTCGCGTACACGGTCTGGTATCGCTCGCCGTCGGTCAGCGGCGTGTGGATGTAGGGCGGCAACGGCATCTCGCCGGCCGCGTCGAGGTCGCCGTCGACCCGAACCCGCCACTGACCGTCCCCGAGCGCATCACCGATCTCGACGGTCACACCTCTTCCCGTGAGGGACATCCCGGACCGCACCTTGCGGCTCGGCCGCACCAGCGCCGCCCAGGACCCGTCGGGTTGGCGTTCGAGCAGCAGCACCTCCGCAGCGCCGCCATTGGGTCGCTGCAGGTGCAGCCGGGCGGGCAGCACCCGGCTGTCGTTCACCACGAGCAGGTCACCGGGGCTGAGCAGCTCCGGCAAGTCGCGGACGTGGTGGTGCGCCGGAGGGGCCGCTGGGCCGTGATCGACCAAGAGGCGGGCGGCGGCACGGTCGGCCAGCGGCGACTGTGCGATCGCCGTGTCCGGGAGCGTGTAGTCGAGTGCGGATGCGTCCATCGGGTGGAGAGAGCGTCTACTCCGGGTTCGGGCAGGAACGGAAGTTGGCGGCGCCGAACCTTACGGAAGGTCCCGGAGCGCTCACACGGAGACCGGGTGAGGGAGGGCATAGAGGTGGCACTGCGGGCAGACGAACTCGATCCGGGGGCGGTCGATCTCGATCGCGACCGTCGACTCGTGCTGCGGTACCAACAAGGCGACACGTCCGCCTTCGAGGAGCTCTACCGGCGCTACTACCCCCGGCTGCATCTCTACTGCCAGCGGCGCGTCAACGACGCCCACGCCTCCGAGGAGCTCGCACAAGAGGCCTTCATCCGTGCGATGCGAGCCATGCCTCGCTTCGCCGGAGAGCGCCGCTTCTACCCGTGGATGACGGTGATCGCGCAACGACTGTGCATCGACCATCATCGCCGCACGTCGCGCGTGGAGCCGACCGACGAGATCGACTTGGGTGTCGTCGAAGACGAGCACGAAGAGCTGTTCGGCTCCGTCGACCGCGGTCACCTTGCGGAGGCGATGCGTCGAGTCGCGCCACGTCACCGCGAAGTGCTCGGTCTGCGCGAGGAGCAATGCTGGACGTACCAGCAGATCGCCGACCACCTCGAAGTCCCGGTCACGACCGTGGAAGCGCTGCTGCACCGGGCGCGCAAGGCACTCAAGCGAGAGTTCCTTGCAGTGTCGAGCGGTACTCGGCTCGCGAGCTTCCCGATCCTCGGTTGGGTGCTCGTGCGCATGGCGCGCATCCGGGCGCGGGTCAGCGGCCACACGGCCAACGGGCTGGTGCCGATCGCAGGCTCCGCCGTCGCGGGCATCGCCGCGGTCACGCTCGTGATCGCGCCGTTCGTGGCGCCGTCGTCGTCAACGGACCACACCGCCGTGTCGACCAGCGCGCCGCAGCTCGCCGCGGCGTCGACTCCAGCGCCCACCGCTCAACCCGCCGTTGCGCCGGCCACGACCGACGCAACGACCACCACTGCCGCGTCGACGCGTCGAGCCACCGCGGCTCCGTCGAGCGACTCGGCGCCGCTGGCCACGGCCGGCCCGGTGTCGGTCGGGACCGGTGACGATGCCGTCGCCGCCGCGCAGCAGGCCAACGCGCAGCAGCCAGTGCTGGTCGATCTGCACGTCATCCAAGTAGGGGCAAATCCGCAGCAGACCGTCGAGGACACCCTCGGCCATCTTCCGGGAGGGAGACCGTGAAGATCCGTACTCGTATCGCCGCAGTCATCGTCGGGGTCGCCATGCTCTTCGGGCTCGGTGCCGCGACCGAAGCCCAGGCGGGCACCGTGTCCGGCTCCACGCCGAACAATGCGTGCGTCGTGATCCCACCCGCCAAGGTCGCCGTCTGCCTCGGTCGGTTCTGAACCGGGTCTGCCGCTCCGCCTGACTAGCCGAACAGGTTGGGCGGAGCTTCCGGCGCCGGAACTCCGAGGTGTTCCCACGCCGCCGGGGTCGCGACGCGTCCGCGGTGCGTGCGCATCAGTAGGCCCTGCTGGATGAGGAACGGCTCGTAGACGTCCTCGACCGTCTCTTCGGGTTCGCTGACCGCGATCGCCAGCGTCTTCAGTCCTACCGGTCCCCCGGCGAACCGCTGGCACAGCGCGGTCAACACGGCGCGGTCGACCTTGTCGAGACCCATCTCGTCGACGCCGAACACAGTGAGACCGTCGTGGGCCGTTGCTCCATCGACGACACCGGCACCGCGCACCTCCGCGTAGTCGCGCGTGCGCCGCAGCAGCCGGTTGGCGATGCGTGGTGTCCCACGAGCGCGTGTGGCGATCTCGCGCGCCCCGTCACCGTCGATCTGCACACCGAGGATGTCCGCGGCGCGCAGCACGATCGACTCGAGGTCGGCGGGCGCGTAGTAGTCGAGCCTCGCGACCAGTCCGAACCGATCGCGCAACGGACCGGTGATGAGCCCCGTGCGCGTCGTCGCGCCGACGAGGGTGAACCGCGGCAGGTCGAGACGGATCGAGCGGGCCGCGGGGCCCTTCCCCAGCACGATGTCGAGCTGGAAGTCCTCCATCGCGGGATACAGCACCTCTTCGACGGCACGGGCGAGGCGGTGGATCTCGTCGATGAACAGCACGTCGCCCTCGTCGAGGTTGGTGAGCAGCGCGGCGAGGTCGCCGGCGCGCTCGATCGCGGGCCCCGACGTGATGTGCAGCCGCACGTCGAGCTCGGCGGCGACGATGTGGGCCAGGGTCGTCTTACCGAGGCCCGGAGGCCCGGCGAACAGAAGATGATCGGCCGCCTGGGCACGCCGCGCCGCCGCCTCCAGGATGATGGAGAGATGCTCCTTGAGCTCGCCCTGCCCGACGAACTCGCTGAGCCGCCGAGGGCGCAGGCCGATCTCGTCGACCGCCTCGTCGTCGGCGACCGCTTCGGGACTCAGCAACTCTTCGCGCACGGCTACTGCTTCGCGTACACGCGTTGCAGCGCGTGCTTGAGGGCGATGGCGGGATCGGCTTCATCGTCGAGATCGGCGAGTGCGGCGCGGATTTCGTCGGGCCCGTAGCCGAGACCCGTGAGTGCTTCACGCACGTCGGCGCGTACGTTCGGCTCGACCTTGACCGCTGTCGACGCGATGACCGAGAGGTCGACGTCCGGCACTTCGAGCCGCGATTTCAGCTCGACCAGCAACCGCGCAGCGGTCTTGCGCCCGACGCCGGGCACGAGGCAGAGCGACGCGACGTCGTCGTCCGCCAACGTTCGTCGCAACGACTCGGGCGAGTGCACCGACAGGATCGCCAGCGCGAGCGACGGGCCGACGCCGTGCGTGCCGATCAGCACCTCGAAGCAGGCGCGCTCGTCGCGGGTCGGGAAGCCGTAGAGCGTCTGTGCGTCTTCGCGTGCGTGATGGTGCACGTAGACGAACACCTCGTCGCCCAAGTCGCCGATGGCGACGACCGTCGCGGGGGTCACCGTCACGCGGTAGCCGACGCTCGCGACCTCGATCAGGATCTCGTCGGCGCCTCGATCGATCAGCCGGCCGCGCAGCGAGCCGATCACCGCGCCACCGTCCGCAACCGGGGCGCGTGCGCGAGGTGACACAACGCCAGCGCGACCGCGTCGGCGGCATCGACCGGTCGCAACGGCTTGTCGATGCCGAGCAGCATCTGCACCATCCGCTCCATCTCGTCCTTTCCCGCGCTGCCCCAACCCGCGACGGCTTGCTTCACTTCGTTCGGACCGTATTGCGCGACCTCGCACCCGGCGTTGATGGCCTCGGCCATCGCCAGCCCGCTGGCCTGGCCGACCGACATCGCGGTGCGGACGTTCACCTGGAAGAACACCCGCTCGACGACGACGACCTCGGGCCGCACCTCGGCGATCAGCGCTCGGAGCTCGCGCTGGAGCTCGGCCAGCCGCTCCGGCAGCGGCGACGACGGCGGCGTCGTCAGCACGCCGATCGCCACTGGCTTGGTGCCGTCGGGACGCGCGTCGAGCGCGCCGTAGCCACAACGCGACAGGCCCGGGTCGATGCCCAGCACGAACACGCGTACGACGTTACCGGCTGGCGCGACGCAGATCGTGGATGGCGAGCGGCACTCGCAACGCCACAGTGGCGACGATGAGGACCACGAACGTGCACGCGATCAGCACCACCGTCGTCGCCTTCGGGATGCCGGCGTACTGCAGCACCCGGCCCGGGTTGGCCACCACATCCCAGCTGTTGAGCCGCAGCACGCGGCCCAGGAAGATCCCCACCGAACACAGGGCATGGAGCCCGAGCTCCGCCGGCCACCGCCACCGCTGCAACCCGTCGGCCTGGAGCCGGCGTCGCAGCAGGAAGAGGCATCCGCCGTAGAGCGCGAGCCCGACGGCCATGAATGCGGCGTACTCGAACACGAGCAGCCCGGCGTGCAGCGTCGAGCCCGAATGACGGACTTGGCCCGACAGATGGATGACGTCCGTCAACACGTACGGCGCGTTGGGGAGGAACACGACGAAGGTGCCGAGGCCCAGCCACCAGGCCACCGTTCGGGGACGGCCCGGAACGAAGAGGACGAGCGCCAGGAGGAACGGCAGCGCCGCCAACAACAAGTTCACGGTCATCCATGCCGTGTTCGCCCGCACCACGAGTCCATCTTCGCGCTGGCGTTCGGCCCGCAGCCTTCAGTTCCAAAGAACGGCGACCGATAGGTACACGATGGCGATCGCCGTGGAGCCGCGCCTTGACGCGTCCGAGTCGATGACCGACGGTGCGACCGTCGTTCTGGCGGGCGTGAGCCGTTCGTTCGGTGACAACCCGGCGCTCGACGGCCTCGATCTCGTCGTGCCCGACGCCCGGATCACCGTGCTCCTCGGACCGAACGGCGCCGGCAAGACGACGGCGATCCGCATGATCACCGGCGCGCTGAATCCAGATGCCGGCACGGTGCGGGTGTTCGGCCAGGACCCGAACGTCGACGGCGAAGCGGTGCGCCGCCGCTGTGGCGTCGTCTCCGCCAAGCCGTCCCTCTACGACCGGCTCACCGGCTACGACAACCTGGCCTACTCCGCCGAGCTGTATGGCCTCGGCCGCAGCAGCCAGACGCGGGAGATCATCCTGGCGTCGGCGGCGCGGTTCGGGATCGAGCACGCGCTCGACCAACAAGCGGGCGGCTACTCGACCGGCATGAAGACCCGTCTCGCGCTCGCTCGGTCGGTCCTTCACGGTCCCGATCTCCTGCTGTTCGACGAGCCGACGTCGGGCCTGGATCCCGAATCGTCGCACGCCGTGCTCGAGATGATCCGCGAGATGACGGCGACCGGGGCCACGGTCGTGATGTGCACCCACCTGCTGCTCGAAGCCGAAGGCCTCGCCGATCAAGTCGTGGTGCTCGAAGATGGGCATGCCCTGATCTCGGGCACCCCGACCGAGCTAACCGAACGGTTCTGGCCCGGAGCCGTCGTTCGCCTCGATGCCGAGGATCCCCACGCGCTCGACCGTCTCGCGTCAGCCGAAGGCGTGCTCACGTACGAGCGGCTCGAGGGCCAACCGGCGACCGTGCAACTCGACGACATGGCACGCGTGCCGGACGTCGTGACTGCGCTCGCGCGCGACGGCGTGCGACTGACGCGCGTCGAGCCCCACACGCCGACGCTCGAGGATCTCTACTTCGCAGTCCGAGGTCGGTCGAAGCCCGGCCTCGTGCCGCGTGACACCACTCCCCTGCACACGAAGCGCCTGTCGTCGGGCAACCGTGTCGGTCGCCGCTTCTCGGATCCGTTCAGCGCTTCATGACCGCCGCGACCGCCGCCACCGCCCCGCCGGCACGGACGACGAGGTCACGCCTCGACTGGCCCCGGGTCCGTACCGTCGCGCGCACCGATCTGAAGCAGCTGATCCAGGCCCGCGACTTCTGGATCCCGATGATGGCGCTCGGCGGCATCTTCTTCTTCGCCATCCCGACGATCCTGCTCCTCGTGATCACGCGCGTGAGCGACGTACACATCGTCCAGCAGCTGTCCCAGACGTTGTCGGTGCTGCCGCAACAGGCGCAGAACGCGATCCGCGGTCAGACCGGGCAGGCGCGCGCTGCGTACGCGATGGCTGTGTACCTGTTCGCCCCCGTCGCGGTGGTCGTGCCGCTCACGATCTCGACTGCGGTCGGCGCGGCGACGATCGTCGGCGAGCGCGAGCGAGGCACCGGCGAGTTCCTCGCGCACTCTCCCGCAGGCGTGAAGGAGATCTACCTCGGCAAGCTGATCGCCAGCTTGGCGCCGGGCTACTTCACGGTCGTTGTCGGATTCGGTCTCTACGCGCTGATCGTCAACCTGATCGTGGGCCCGCAGGTCGGCGGCTGGTTCTTCCCGACGCCGCAGTGGTGGGTGCTGATGTTCTGGGTGGTCCCGCCGTTCCTCGCGCTGACGCTGTCGCTCGTGCTGCGTCTGTCGGCGCGCGTGAAGTCGACCGCCGCGGCACAACAGGCGTCCGGGCTCGTGAGCCTCCCGCTGATCATGGTGGCGTACTCGCAGTCCACGGGTGCCCTGTTCGGAGCGGGCAGCGTGTCCTGGATCATCGGGGCAGTGGCGTGGGTCTTCGCGGGCATCGGGTTGTGGCGGGGCATGCGTGCCGTCACCCGCGCGAGATTGCTCGGCGTCGCCGACGAAGCCTGACCATTCTCGACGAAATAGGGGTCGGTGGCCGAGCCCTATTTCGTCGAGTTTCGGACCGCGGCGAGCAGTTCCTCACTCGGCTTGAACGTCATTGCGCCGACGGCGCGGTGGGCCCATCGGATGATGCCGTCGGGGTCGACCACGAACACCGACCGCCGGTAGAAGCCGGTGGGACCGATGATCCCGTACGCCTGCCCGACCGCCTTGTCCTCGTCGGCCAGCAGCGGGAACCCGAACCCGCCCTGGCTGCACGAGAACTGCTGGTGGCTCTCCACCGACGCCGGATTGATCGCCAGCACGTGCGCGCCGACCTCCGTGAACTTCTCGATGTCCGCCGTGTACTGGTTCAACTGCTCGGTGCACACGGGTGTGTTGTCGCCCGGATAGAAGACGAGCACCACGGTCGAGCCGCGGTAGTCCGACAACGAGTAGTCGCGCCCACCGGTGCCCGGCAGGGTGAAGTCCGGCGCCGCGCTCCCCGCCCGCACCGGCATCAGGCTTCGACTGCTTCCAAGATCGAGTCGGGGATGTCGAAGTTCGCGTGCACGTTCTGCACGTCGTCGTGCTCGTCCAGCGCGTCGATCAGCCGGAGCACCTTCTTCGCGCCGTCGGCGTCCTCGAGCGGGATCGTGTTCTGCGGGATCATCGTGAGGTCCGACGAATCGACCGCCATGCCCGCCTCCTCGATCGCGGTGCGCACCTTGTGCAGCTCGGTCGGCGGGCACGTGACCCGCCACAGCTCGCCGTCGTCTGCGAGGTCCTCGGCGCCGGCGTCGAGCGCGACGAGCATCAGGTCGTCCTCCTCGACCTTGCGGTCGACGAGCACCTGGCCCTTGCGGTCGAACTGCCACGCCACCGCACCGGGTTCGGCGATCGAACCGCCGTTGCGGCTGAACAGGCTGCGGATGTCGGCTCCCGTTCGATTGCGGTTGTCGGTCAACACCTCGACGAGCACCGCGACGCCCGCGGGCCCGTACCCCTCGTACGTGATCTGCTCGTAGGTGACCCCTTCGAGCTCACCGGTGCCCCGCTTGATCGCACGCTCGATCGTGTCCATCGGCACCGACGAGTCGCGGGCCTTCTGGAACATCGTGCGCAGCGTCGGGTTCATGTCGGGGTCGCCACCGCCTTCGCGCGCCGCGACCTCGACCTGACGGATGAGCTTGGCGAACAACTTGCCCCGCGCCTTGTCCTTGGCGCCCTTCTGGTGCTTGATCGTCGCCCACTTGGAATGGCCGGACACGTCACACTCCTTCGAGGAACAGCCGATGGATCCTGTCGTCGTTCGACAGTTCGGGATGGAACGACGCGGCGAGCAGTTTGCCCTGCCGCACGAGGACGGGGTGGCCGTCGTAGGACGACACGACCTCGACGCCGTCACCGGCGCGCTCCACGACGGGAGCCCGGATGAAGACGCCGTGGAACGGCGAGTCGAAGCTCTCGATGTCGAGGTCGGCCTCGAAGCTGTCGACTTGGCGGCCGAAGCCGTTGCGGCGCACGTCGACGTCGAGCACACCGAAGCCGACCTGATCGGGCCGGCCGTCGCGCACACCGTCCGCCAGCAGGATGAGACCGGCGCACGTGGCGAACACCGCCATCCCGCCGTCGATGCGATCGGCGATCGGCGCGCGCAGCCTCGACGTGTCCAACAGCATCGACATCGTCGTCGACTCTCCCCCCGGCATCACCAGGGCGTCGACGTGATCGAGGTCTTCCGGAGCTCTGACCTCGCGCGGTTCAGCCCCCGCGGCGCGCAGAACCCGGCCGTGCGCAGCGAACGCACCCTGGAGCGCCAGTACGCCGATCTTCACCTGGAGGCCTCGCACGCATGAGACCGACGAGTGTAGATGGGGTGCCGTAGCGTGCGGCCATGACATCGAACGAGGTGCACCACGCGGTGCGCGCGGACCTCGACGCGCTCGAGGTGACGCTCGCGGACGCGTTCCACGACGATCCGATGATGGCGTGGATCTACCCGGAGGCGCAGACGCGGCCTCAGTACAGCCAAGCGTTCATGCGGGCAGGGCTCGACATCGGCTTCCCGCACGGCCACGTGTACTCGGTCACGCCGAACGCCGGCGCGGCGGTGTGGGCTCCGCCGGACGTCGACATGTTCGACGACGCCGCGATCACGAACATGTTCACGATGCTCGGCGAGCAGATCGGCGCTCGCTC
>DASUCS010000314.1:0-35199 GCA_036275935.1 Acidimicrobiales bacterium | reverse complement strand
GCACGGGCTTCGGCTCGTTGTACGCGTCCTTCAGTTGGTAGTAGGTGCCGTCGAAGTTGGCGGTCGTCTCGGTGAGCAGCTTGACGATGACCTCGACGGCTTCGTCGAAGCGGTCGAACCGTTCCCGCAGCGGGGGCAGGTCGATGCCGTACGCATCGCACTCCTGTTGGTTCCAGCCGGCACCGAGGCCGAGCTCGAGCCGTCCGTCGGAGATCACGTCGACCGACGCGGCCATGTTCGCCAGCACCGCCGGATGCCGGTAGACGTTGCCGGTCACCAGCACGCCGACGCGCAACCGCTTCGTGGCCTGCGCGAGCGCGGTGGTGGTCACCCAACCTTCGAGACACGGGCCCGTGTGGTCCGAGAAGATCGGATAGAAGTGGTCGAACGTCCAGCCCGACTCGAAGATCGGCATCTCGTCGGCGGCCTGCCACACGGCGAGCATGTCCTTGAAGGTCGTGTGCTGGGGCGAGGTCTTGATCGCGAATCGCATGTCTCACTTATACCGGCGTGCGGCCGCGACTGCTTGGTCGACGTAGGTGCCGCCGAACAGGACGCAGTGCACGAGCAGCGGGTGGAGCTGGTGCAGCGCGACGCGGTCACGCCAGCCGTCGGCGAGCGGGAACGCTTCGTCATAGGCGTCGAAGCAGGCCTCACCGAATCCACCGAACAGCCGCATCATCGCGAGATCGGTCTCGCGGTGACCTCCGTGGGCAGCGGGATCGATCACCCACGGCGTCCCTGCCCGATCGGCGAGCACGTTTCCCCGCCAGAGATCGCCGTGGATGCGCGCCGGCGGTTCCGGAGGGCCGGCGAGGTCGTCGATGCGCTCGATGACACGCTCGATGACCGCCCGCGCCTCCAAGGGCACCCCGCGCAAGAACGGCTCGACGCGTTGGAGCGCGTAGAACGCAGGCCACTCGACGGCGGGCTCGTTCGGCATCGGCAGCGGACCGATGTACGCACCGCGCTCACCGCCGAAGACGGGCGCGCCGCTGCGGTGCAGCGCGGCGAGCTCACGACCGAAGCGCTCGTCGGCGGCGCGAGTCCACTGACCGTGCTCGATGCGTTCGAGCTCGATGTGATCGGGGCCAACGCTGAGCACGCGCGGGACGGCGACGGCGTCCGCCTCGCGAAGCCACTCCAGCGCCGCGGCTTCGACGTCGAAGAAGTCAGCGGGTGCGTTCGGATCGTGCTTGCGAAAGGTCGCGCTCAACGCAGCTGGTCGAGCAAGCCGCGGCATGACGCCTCGAGCACGTCGTACACGTACACGAATCCGTCTGCTCCGCCGTACCAGGGATCCGGTACGTCGGGGTCGCTCGGGTCGAAGTCGGGATCGAACTCACGGATCATGTGCAACTTGGCGTCGTCGTCGGCGGTACGCGCGAGCCGTCGCATGCGCCGCATGTTCAGTTCATCGGCGACGAGCACGAGGTCGTACCGGTCGAAGTCATCGGACTGGAACTGCCTCGCAACGTGCTCGAGCGTGAGGCCTCGCCGAGCGGCCTCCTTCACGGCTCGCGGATCGACGGGGTTGCCGAGCTCCTCGGTGCTCGTACCCGCGCTGTCGACCTCGATCCGATCGCTCAGCCCAGCCTCGGCCACGAGTTGACGCATCACGCCTTCCGCCGTCGGCGAGCGGCAGATGTTCCCCCAGCAGACGAAGCAGACGCGGGTGCGCGCCGCGCTACCGCGCCCAGTTCGCTCGCTCAGCGGCGCGTCTTCCCGGGGGCTGCGCCCCATCGCCCCATCGTCACTTCGCTCGCTCAGCGGCGCTCTCCGACGATGGCGGCCTGCTTGTCGAGGAGCGGCAGCACCACGTCTGCCGAAGCTGACGGCAGTTGGAACACGCACTCCGTCACGCCGATCGACTCGTAGTGGTCGAGCTTGCCGTGATCGGGAATGACGGCGAACGGCGTGATCTGCATCGTGCTGAAGTCGCGGCCCGCGTCCTCGACGACGGCGCGCAGCTGCGGGACGGCCTGGGTGAGGCCGCGGCCACCGATCGGGATCCAGCCGTCGCCGTACTCGGCGATGTGCGCGAACAGCTTCGGACCCGCAGCGCCGCCGAGCAGCACGGGCGGACCTCCCGGCTGCACCGGCTTGGGCCAGGCCCAGCTCGGCGGCAGGTGCACGTGCGTGCCGTCGAAGCTCGCTTCTTCCTTGGTCCAGAGCTCTCGCATCGCCAGCACACGCTCGCGTCCGACCTCGCGTCGAGCGCGGTACTCGGTGCCGTGGTCGTTCATCTCGTCTTCGTTCCAGCCGAACCCGATGCCCATCGTGAAGCGACCACCGGTGACGAGATCGATCGAGGCCGCCTCCTTCGCGGTGACGATCGGATCGTGCTGCGCGACGAGCAGGATGCCAGTGCCCACTCGAATCGACGGCGCCGCCATGGCCGCGGCGGTGAGGGCCACGAACGGGTCGAGGCAGCGGCGGTACTCGTCGGGCAGCACCCCGTCGAGCGAGCCGGGATACGGCGTGCGCCGGCTGGTCGGGATGTGCGTGTGCTCGGGCAGCCACACTGAATCGAGGCCCCGTTCCTCCACCGCCTTGGCCAGTTCGACGATGCCGATGGACTTGTCGGTGGCGAAGAGCGTGACTCCGTAGCGCATGGCCCGATCTTCGCAGACCGGCGATGCTCCTAACATCGCCGCCCATGCTCTGTGAGGGACGCGTCGTCATCGTCACCGGATCGGGCCGTGGCATCGGCCGGGCCCACGCACTCGAGTTCGCCCGCCAGGGCGCGCGCGTTGTGGTGAACGACATCGGCGCCGAGCTCGACGGCACTGGGGGCTCCGGTTCGCCTGCTGCCGAGGTCGTCGAGGCCATCAGGGCTGCGGGCGGCGAGGCAGTCATCAACGGCGACGACGTGGCGGATTGGGACGGAGCGGCACGGTTGGTGCAGACCGCGATCGACACCTTCGGCGGGCTCGACGTCGTGGTCAACAACGCGGGGTTCGTGCGCGACCGCATGTTCGCGAACGCCGGTGAGGACGAATGGGATGCCGTGGTACGGGTGCACCTGAAGGGGCACTTCTGCGTGGCGCGCCATGCGGCGGCGTACTGGCGAGACCAGACCAAGGCGGGTGCGGCCGTCGATGCCCGCATCATCAACACGTCGTCGGGTGCGGGGCTGATGGGATCCGTCGGACAGGCCGCGTACTCCGCCGCGAAGGGCGGCATCGCCACGCTCACGCTCGTGCAGTCCGCGGAGCTCGGCCGTTACGGCGTGACCGCCAACGCGATTGCGCCGTCGGCGCGCACGCGGATGACCGAGACCGTGTTCGCCGAGATGATGGCGGCGCCCGACGATCCCGGTGCGTTCGATGCGATGGCACCGGAGAACGTCTCGCCGCTCGTCGTGTGGCTCGGTTCGCCCGAAGCGCGAGACGTGACCGGACGCATCTTCGAGATCGAAGGCGGCAAGCTGTCGGTCGCGGACGGATGGCAGCACGGCGTCCCCGTGGACAAGGGCGATCGCTGGGATCCGGCGGAGCTCGGGCCCGTAGTGCGCGAACTGCTCGGATCGGCACCGTCTCCTGCGCCGGTGTACGGCTCCTCGTAATCTGCCCGCGGTGCGGCGGGCATGGGTGGTGCTCTTGGGCCTCGTGCTCCTCGCGGGGTGTGACGCACCGACGCGACCGGAGCACTCGACGAGCATCGAGAAGCTCGATGCGACGGCGACCGTGCAACCGAACGGTGACGTGGCGATGAGACTCGGCGTCGCCTATCCGTCCGACGATGGCGGCAAGTTGCGGCTGGGGGCCCCGACGCTGGGGACGATCGATGGCGTCGAGATCAACGGGAGTCCGCGCACCGCGAGCGGAGAGAGCGTCGACCTCGATCTCGACGGCCGGTCGATCGCCGCCAATTGGCAACTGCACAACGCGATCGAGCGGTACCCGGACGCGACGATCGTGACGATTCCCGTCTGGACCCCGCCGCGCGGAGCGGACGGAAACGACAAGCGTGTGCCGATTTCCGGCGCGCTCGAGTTGCCGGCGCCTCCGATCGGCCAGGTTCGGTGGCACGGTGCGTCACCCGCAACGGCGTCCGTCGACGGCGCGACCGTACGATTCAACGGCGAAGTCTCGGTGGCGGAGGCGAGCGAGCTCACTTTCTTGTTGCCGTCAGCAGCAGTTCCCGCGGCGCCAGTGCTGGCGGGTGCGAGCCGCGTCGCCTCCTACGAGGACCGTCAAGCGCCGTTGGACGACGCAGATGCGCATCTTGCGTCGGACATCCGCGATGACCGACGCCGCGAAGACCTCATTGCCAACGCGTACTGGGCGATCGTTGCGCTCGAGATCGCGATTCCATTCCTCATCACCGTGCTCGCTCTGATCCGAACGGCCAACGCGCGCCGGCACGCCGATGACGGGTTGCCCCACGAGCTGACGGATGTGCCGTCCGATCTTGCGCCTGCCGTCGTGTCGCTGTTGCAGGCGGACGGCCAGGACATCGGCAAGGAAGCGATCGCGGCGACGATCCTCGAACTCGCAAACGATCATTCGCTGAGCGTCGACGGGATCACCAGTGAGCGCTACGTGATGAAGGTGACGGGCTCGGGTTCGCGACCAGGAGAGCACGCGTTGCTCGCGGCCATCGCCGCGCGCGTCGGGCCGGACGGCACCATCACCGGACCGCCACTCGGCCTGTCGACCGACGACGACTGGTGGAAGACGTTGCGCCGCGAGGTGGTGTCGATCGCGCGGTCCGAGCGCCTGTTGCGTCGACGCTTCCGTTCGGGCCTGTTCGTCACCGCCGTCGTCGCGCTCGCGATCACGACGCTGCCGTTGTACGCCCGTTCTCCGGAGACCGTGATCGGTGGGATCGTGGTGGCCACGATCTTGGCGTCGCTCCCGTTCATCGGTGGCTACGTCCTCACCGCCGAAGGACACCGTGAGCGGGCGAAGTGGGAGGCGTACGCGCGGCATCTGCGCGGCGGTGACCTGAGCGACGTCGGAGTGCCCGGCATCGTGGTGTGGGAGCAGGCGCTCGTGTACGGCGCGGCGCTGGGAGTCGCCACGAAAGCGATTGGAGACCTGACGTGATCCGCCGAATCGTGCTGCTGGGACTGTTCGTCCTGAGCGCGTCCGGGTTCATGCCCGGCGCGTCGGGTGCTGCACAGGCGTGCGGTGCACGCACTGACTTCAAGGCGAGCATGCCGCCCCGTGTCGCGCAGGGTTCCTTCGTCGGAGCGGATCTGTCGTGCCAGGACCTGAGCGGCCTCGACTTCACGCAGGCCACGCTCGACAGCATCAACGGCCAGGGCGCGAACTTCTCGAACGCCGACCTCGGGCAAGCCAGCCTGAAGGGCGCAAACCTCCAGGGCGCAGACTTCAACGGGGCGAGCATGACGCAGACGTCCTTGGAGGGCGCCGACCTGAGCGGCGCGCATCTGGCCGGCGCGAAGGTCACGCAACTGTTCGTGGACGGCGGTACGAAGCTCGCGGGCGCGACGCTCGTTGGTATCCCGCTCGACGAGGTGCGCAAGGCCGACCGCACCGGCACGCCCTACGCCGACGCGAAGTCGCTGACGACCCCCGAGTGCGCCGTTGGTTCGAAGCACGACTACGCCGACACGGTGAAAGGCATCTCCTTCCCGTCGCGCGACCTGAACGGCATCGATCTGTCGTGTCAGGACTTGAGCGGGCTGTCGTTCGTCCAAGGCGATCTCAAAGGCACGAACTTCAACCGCGCCAAGATCGCGGGCGTTGACTTCTCCCAGGCGGATCTGACCGGCGCGTCGCTGGCGGGCGTCGACGCCAACGGCGCGGACTTCGGTCAGGCCACGCTCAACCGCGCCCAACTCGACGACGGCAACTTCACCGGCGCCAGCTTCATCCAGTCGGACCTGCGCAAGGTCGACGCGCCCCGGGCCACCTTCGATCGCGCCTCGTTCATCCAGGCGCAGATCGACGAAGGCGATTTCACCGGCGCGTCGTTCCGCAACGCGCGGCTCGACGTGAGCAGCTCGAAGCAGGCAATCCTGCGGGACGCCGATCTCACAGGCGCCGACGACTCCGGGCTCGGTGGTGCCGACCTCACCGGTGCGAAGGGACGCTCCGATCCCGCCGCCGTCGCGGCGCGCGTGTTCCTCGCCATCGGCATCGGGGTGATCATCCTCGGCATCGTGTTCGCGATCGTCCGCCGCTCGCGCGGCATCGAGCGCGACACGGGGTATTCGAGTCTGGACGTTCCGTCCTCGGCGCCGCCGCCGTCAGGCCCGCCGCCGCCGGGGCCGGGGCCGCCGCCGCCCGGGCCGGGGATCTCTAGTTGAGCCGCTCCACGATCATCGCCATGCCCTGGCCGCCGCCGACGCACATCGACTCGAGGCCGAACGTCTTGCCGGCGTCTTCGAGCCCGTTGAGCAGCGTGGTCATGATGCGGGCGCCCGTCATGCCGAAGGGGTGACCGAGGGCGATCGATCCGCCGTTGACGTTGAGCTTGTCCCACGGGATCCCGAGGTGCTTGGCCGACGGGATCACCTGCGCGGCGAACGCCTCGTTGATCTCGACGAGGTCGATGTCGTCGATCTTCATCCCGGCACGTGCGAGTGCCTGCCGGCACGCTTCGATCGGCCCGAGTCCCATGATCTCCGGGTTGAGGCCGGAGACGCCCGATGCGACCACCCGTGCGATCGGGGTGATGCCGAGCTCTCGGGCTCTCGTGTCGGACATGACGATCACGGCCGCGGCGCCGTCGTTGAGCGGGCACGCGTTCCCCGCCGTCACCTCGCCGTCGGGGCGGAACACCGGCTTCAGCTCGGACAGCTTCTCGACGGTGGTGCCTTCGCGCGGGCCGTCGTCCTTCGACACGACCGTCCCGTCCGGCAGCGTCACCGGCGTGATCTCGCGCTCGAAGAAGCCGTTCTTCTGCGACTCGACGGCGCGCTGCTGTGACAGTGCGGCGAACTCGTCCATCTCGCGACGGCCGACGTTCTCGGCCAGGCGCACGTTCTCCGCCGTCTGGCCCATTGCGATGTAGATGTCCGGCAAGCCCGACGGAGGCTCCCACGACGGAGCGCCGTTGGTGCGCTCGCGCGACCGCTCCTCGGCACCAGCGAACTTCGGGTTGTGCGGACCGGTGTCCGCTGCGCCGAACTGGAACCGCGACACCGTCTCCACGCCGGCGGCGACGAACACGTCGCCCTCACCGGCCTTGATCGCGTGCGACGCCATGCGAATCGCCTGCAACGACGACGAGCAGTAGCGGTTCACGGTCACACCCGGCACGTCGGGCATCCCGGCGAGGATCGCAGCGACACGCGCGGCGTTGTAGCCCGCCTCGCCGCCCGGCTGTCCGCAGCCGAGGATGAGATCTTCGACGGTCTGGGGGTCGAGCTGCGGAACCTTGGCGAGCGCAGCCTTCACGATGTCGGCGGTGAGATCGTCGGGACGGCAATCGACGAGCGAACCCTTGTTGGCTCGGCCGATCGGCGTGCGGGCGGTGGACACGATCACGGCTTCAGGCATGACCACGGTTTACTGCGCGACGATCCCGCCCGTGAAGTTCGCTCTTCTTCCTCCGTATCGCACCGGCGCGGTCGCCGAACCGGAGTGGATCACTCGTTTCGCGCAGCACGCCGAGGCGTGTGGCTTCGACGCGATCTACACCGTCGAGCACGCGGTCGTGCCGGTCGGCTATCAGAGCAAGTACCCGTACGCGCCCGACGGCCGCATGACGCTGCCCGACCATGCCGACATCCCCGATCCACTCGACCTCCTCGCGTTCCTCGCCGCCCGCACGACGAAGCTCGGGCTCGGTACGGGGCTCATCGTGTTGCCGGAGCACCACCCGGTGCAGCTGGCCAAGCGGCTCGCGACGATCGACAAGCTCAGCGGCGGACGCCTGACGATCGGTGTCGGTGTCGGGTGGCTGCGGGAGGAGCTCGAAGCGCTCAACATCGATCCCACGAGCAGAGGCCGGCGCACCGACGAGTGCATCGAGGCGCTGCGCGTGCTGTGGCGCGAGGACGAGCCGACGTTCCACGGTGAGTTCTTCAATTTCGACAAGGCGTGCAGCCACCCGAAGCCCGTGCAGCCGAACGGTGTGAAGATCCACATCGGTGGCCACAGCGCGGCGGCGGCGCGGCGGGCCGGGCGGCTCGGTGACGGCTTCCATCCACTCGGCCTGGCCGGCGACGCGCTCACGGAACGGGTCGCGCAGATGCGAGAAGCCGCCGAGCAAGCGGGACGCGAGCCCGATTCGATCGAGCTCACCCTCGGCGGCCTGCTCGACCGTCTCGATGACGACGGCCTCGCCGTCATGCAGAAGGCCGGTGCGGTCCGACTCGTGATGAGCACGCGCATCACCGACATCGACGCGATGTGCGATCAGATGAGCGAGTTCGCGGAACGGTTCATCGCATGAACGTGAAGTACGGCATGCAGCTGCCGATCCAGGCGCAGAGCACGATCTTCGTCGAGGAGTGGGAGAAGACCGCAGGCGCGGTGGAGCTCGCCGCGATCGCGCAGGCGTGCGACGAAGCCGGCTTCGACTACGTCGCGGTGTGTGACCACATCGCCATCCCGCGAGCCCGAGCCGAGGCGATGAGCACGACCTGGTACGACACGATCGCGACACTCGGGTTCCTCGCCGGCGTCACGACGCGGGTGCGGCTGCTCAGTCATGTGTACGTCGCGGCGTATCGACACCCGCTGCAGACCGCGAAGGCCTTTGCCACGCTCGACGCGCTGTCCAACGGGCGGGCGATCCTCGGCGTCGGCGCCGGACACGTCGAGGAGGAGTTCGACGCGCTCGGCCTCTCGTTCGCCGATCGGGGGCAGCTGCTCGACGCCGCCATCGACGGCATCCGTGCCGCGCTGGCCGACGAGTGGGGGAGCGGTGACCTCGGTCAGCGGCCTCGCCCGGTGCAACCGGGCGGCGTACCCATCTGGGTCGGCGGCTCGAGCGGCGCGGCCATCCGTCGGGCGGCCAACAAAGGTGACGGGTGGTTGCCGCAGGGAGTGCCGAAGGGCGGGATGCAAGCCGCGATCGAGAAGATCCGGCAGCTGCGCGCCGACGCCGGCCGCGCCGACCAACCGTTCACGATCGGTGCGTTCGCCATGCCGGGTCCGCCCGAGAAGGTGGCGGCATCGCTCGACGGGCTCGTCTCGATCGGCGTCGACCAGGTGCAAGTGCGCTTCCCGTCGACCTCGTGCGCCGACCTCTGTGACCAGATCGCCCGCTTCGGACGTGCGGCTCAAAAATAGGTCGTAGTACGATGTATTCATCGAACTCTTCGTCCGCTCCCGCTATCTGATCATCGCGTGCCTCGCCGGCATCCTCGGCGGGCTCATCGGCGCGGCGTACGTCGGGATGCTGCACGTGCTGCAGCGTGGGTTGTGGCCGACGCACTGGGATCTGTTTCCGCACGGCCTGATCCTCGTCGGGGTCGGCATCGTCGTCGCGGTGTTGGTCGCGGTGCTCGGCAGTCCTGGTGACGTCGAGCTGATGGTCGACAACATCCATGTGGTCGGCGGTCACGACAACGTGAAGATGCTGCGCTCGCTCATTCCGGTGTCGTTGCTCTGTGTGTCTGCGGGCGGCGCGCTCGGGCCCGAGGCGCCGCTCATCCAGACCACGGGCACGTTCGCGTCCGTCCTCGGGACCCGTCTGCAGCTCGAACGCAACGAGCTGCGCGCCATCACCATCACCGGTATGGCGTCAGGCTTCACCGTGCTCTTCGGCGCGCCGCTCGGCGCAGCCGTGTTCGCGCTCGAGATCCTGCATCGACGCGGCCTCGAGTACTACGAGGCGTTGCTGCCCGCCGTGATCGGTTCCCTCTGGGGATACGTCGTGTACGTCATCGCCACCGGAGCCGGGCTCGAACCCGTGTGGTCCTTTCCGTCTGCCTTACCGATGCACGCGGGTGACCTCGGCTGGGCCGTGGCCTGCGGTGTCGTGGGCGCGATCGTCGCTGTTCTGTTCACGTACACCGCTCTCGGACTGCGCGCTGCGGTCAAGGCGGTCCCGATCGGCGCGCGGCCTGCACTGGGTGGGTTGGTGTTGGCGCTGCTCGCGTGGGTGTCGCCGTATGCGTTGACGTTCGGTGAGGCGCAGATCGGCGACATCACCACCACCAGCCTCGCCATCCATGTGCTGTTGCTCGGCGCCGCGGCGAAGCTCGTCGCGTCTGCGGTCACGCTCGCCACCGGGTGGCGTGGAGGATTCATCATCCCGTTGTTCTTCATCGGATCGGCGCTCGGCCTCGCCGCGCACTCCTGGTTGCCGGGCACCAACGAATGGGTGCTCGTGACCGCATTGATGGTGGCGTGCAACGTCGGCGTCACGAAGACGCCGATCGGTTCGGTCTTGGTCGTCACCGAGATGGCCGGGGTGACGTTGTTGCCGACGACGATCGTTGCGTCGGTCGTCGCGTTGTTGCTCACGTCCAACGTCGGTCTGATCGAGAGCCAGCGTCGCCGCGAGCGGGTGGCATGAGCCCGAGTCGCTCGGCGGATCTGGCCGACCGCGATTACCGAACACTTGCCACGTTCCGCCACGCACTGCGGGTCTTCCTGCGCTTCTCCGAGGACGCCGCCCGGGCCCAGGGCCTCACGCCGAACCAGCACCAGCTGCTGCTCGCCATCCGTGGGTTCCAGGGATCGGAGCCTCCGACGATCGGCGACGCCGCCGAATCGCTGCAGCTGCAGCACCACTCGGTCGTCGAACTCGTCGATCGGGCGGTCGACGCCGGGCTGGTCACGCGCAACGTCGATCGCAACGACCGGCGCCGCCAGCGGCTGGCACTGACGGCGAAGGGAGCTCGCACGCTGGCGCACCTGAGCACCGCCCATCGTGAAGAGCTGCGTCGATTTCGTGATGAGATGACAGAGGTGCTGCGCAAGCTCGACGACGAATGACGGCCCCGGAGGCCACGCCGCCCATCGGGACGCGCGTGCGCGAGGCCACCGTCCTCGCCATTGTCACGGGCGCAGTCACCGGCCTTGCCGTCGCGCTGTTCGACCGGGCGATCCGGGACGAGACCTTCGATCGCCTGTTGGACGCGCCCCTGTGGGTCCAGGCCATCGGGCCAGCGGTCGGGCTCCTGATCGCCACCGTGCTCCTGCGTACCTGGGGGCGAGGAACCCCGTCTGCCACCGCAGACGAGTACATCCGCAACTTCCACGACGCCGAGCAGCGACTCGATCTCTCACCGGCAGGACCGCGGTTGGCCGCGAGCGCCGCCACCCTCGGCAGCGGCGCCGCGATGGGTTTCGAGGGACCATCGATCTACATCGGTGCGGTCGCGGGGTCGTGGCTGCAGCGAACCTTCAGCCGGTTCTTCGGCCGGGCCGACAGCAAGATGCTCCTCGTGTGCGGGGCCGCGGCCGGTGTTGCCGCGATCTTCAAGGCCCCGGCAACTGGCGTGGTGTTCGCGCTGGAGGTGCCGTATCGACAGGACCTGGCCCGGCGCATGCTGCTGCCAACGATGTTCTCCGCGGCGGCGAGCTACGTCGTGTTCGCGGCGATCAACGGCACGACGCCGCTCTTTCCGATCTCCGGCGCACCGCCGTTCGACCTGCGCGATCTCGGTGGCGCCGCGCTCCTCGGGTTGGTCTGTGGTGGCAGCGCGCGCCTGTTCGCGATCGGCCTGCGCGCCGCGAAGCACGCGGTGGTGCGCTACCCCGCGTGGCTTCGTCTGACGGTCTCGGCGGTGTCGCTCGTGTCCGTGTTCGTCGCGTGCCGCGTCCTCACCGGCGAGTCACTCGTCATCGGATCCGGTTACAACGCCATTGCGTGGTCGCTCGAACCGAACCATGCGATCGGCACTGTGTTGGCCGTGTTCCTGTTGCGTGCCGCGGCGACCACGATCGCGGTCGGAGGCGGTGGCGTCGGCGGCCTCTTCATCCCGCTCGTGGTGCAGGGGGCGGTGATGGGCAGCGCGATGAATCTCGTCGTGCACGCCCAGGGCGACATGACGTTGTTCCCGTTGCTCGGAGTCGCCGCCTTCCTCGGCGCCGGGTATCGCGTGCCCTTGGCGGCCGTCGTGTTCGTCGCCGAGACGACAGGCCGACCAGCCTTCGTCGTGCCGGCGTTGATCGCCGCCGCGACGAGCCAGGTCCTCATGGGCAGGCTGTCCGTGTCCGAGTACCAGCAGGACACCCGCACAGGTGCACTCGAGCGACGGTTGGCCGAGCCGGTGACTGCGGCGTTGCGAACTGATGCCGCGGTGGTGCCACCGGACGCAACGGTGGCCGAGCTGTACGACCACCACATCCTCGAGCTCCGCCAGCGCATCGTCCCTGTGGTCGACGGCGCGTCCTACTGGGGCATGGTCGCGCTCGATGACGTGTTGCAGCTGTCGCGTGACGAATGGGCGACGACACCCGTGTCGCGACTCGTGCGCGAGGAATGGCCGAGAGGCGAGGTGCGCTGGACGCTCGCCGAGGCGATGGCGGCGATGGAGGCCGGCGATGTCGACCGCCTTCCCGTGCTCGACGGCGAGATGTTCGTGGGTGTCGTGACCACGGGTGAGATCCTGAAGCTGGGTGCCATCATCGACTCGGTCAACGAGCGAAAGCCGTGATCACCGGAGCGAACCGTTCGATCGCCTCGACGGTGTCGAGGCTGACGATGGCTTGTTGCACTCCGGACTCGGCGAGCTCGCGGTAGCGGCCGATCTCGTCGTCGACCGGCGCGCTGCCGGGTGACGACAGCTGTGTGATCGTGATCTCTGCGGGATCGCGGTCCAGCGCCGTGCAGTGCTTCGTCAGCACCTCGATCTTGTGACGGACGGTCGCTGCGTCGCCGAAGAGGTTGCAGGCGTCGGCGTACTGCGCGACCAGCTTGAGGGTACGACGCTCGCCCGAGCCTCCGATCATGATGGGGATCCGGTCTTGCACCGGCCGCGGGTAGCAGATGGCTTCCGGGATCGAGATCGTGCGGCCTTCGAACGGCGGTGAACCCTTTCCCCACAGCAGTGGGAGCAGTTGCAGGGCGTCTTCGAGCAGGGCGTACCGCTGCCCGACCGGTGGGAACTCCCAGCCGTAGAGCTGGTGCTCGCGTGCGAACCACGCCGCGCCCACCCCGCAGAACGCTCGCCCGTTCGAGAGAACGTCGAGCGTGGCGACGATCTTTCCGAGATGGGCGAGGTTTCGATACGTGATGCCGGTGACGAGCGTGCCGAGCCGCATCGTCGAGGTCACGCCCGCGAGGAAACCGAGCGTCGTGTAGCTCTCGAGCATGTCCTCCCACTCGCGGCCGACGCCGGGGATCTGCACGAAGTGGTCCATGACACTGAGCTGCGTGAAGCCCGCCTCCTCGGCGGCCCGGGCGACATCGGCCAACTCGCCGTTGAAGCGCGAGACGTGGATGCCGAACTCGAGGGGCATCGGGCTCTCCTTCTGCTTGGCCGCGAACTGCGGGGCGTGGAGGAACTCGGGTCGTACGACGGTGACGGCCGACGCAACGTGAACGGCGTCGAAGCCTTCGCGTTCGATCGAGCCGCGGAGGGCGGCAGCCATCTCGAGCTGGCCCTCGAGGATCTTCGGAGGAACCGGCTGCTCGCGGTCCTTGTTCCGAGCTCGGCACACCTCGTGGGGTGTGTCGAACACGATGGCGAACACCGGCACGTTCGCCTTGGCAGCAGCCTCACGGTAGTGGCGGCGCCGATCGGCTTCGAGGGCGGTCGAGTCGATGACCGTGGTGAGCTTGCGTCTGAGCCGGCGCTCGACGATGAGGTCGAGCACCACGAACGCATCCTTGCTGGCTCGTTGGTCGTGCTCGCCGAGGCCGACGACGGCGCGCAACTGGTCCGACGAGACGATGTGATTCGGTTGGAACCACTCGCTCGCCCAGTACGACTTGCCCGCGCCGGGCGCTCCGACCAGCACTACGAGGCACGGGTCGGGGAGGCGAATCACCTCCAGAGTTTCTCAATTCCGATGCGGCGCGGCCGATGAGGATGGGGATGGGTGAGATCGACGCGCGCCGGGACGTCCGCGCCACTCGTCTGCTCGCGACACTGTTCTGTGCGCTGGCGGTCCTGGTCGGGGGCACCTGGGCCGTGACCATGGCGACCGCGTCGCCCGGTGCCGACGACGACGTGGTCTCCATCGACTGTCCCGCTCCGATCGAAGTCGCACCGACGCGTCGTCGCCTTTCGCGACCGCTGTGCTCTCGCCCGCGCCGGCGGCACCTTCGCCGGCCGCGGACTCGGACCCGCCTCGGGCTGCGCTCGCACGTGCTCCGGCGCGGCGCCTGCGTCACGAGGCGAGGACCGCCCACGCTCGTCGACTGCTGACTCAGCGCGCCCATGAGGCGCCACCCAGCACAGGGCGCGCGGCACACGCGCGTCCGCCTTCGACACAAGGAGCGAAGTCCGAATGTTTTCCTACGCGCCGCGGCTCGGCCGCGTCGTCTCCACCATTCCATTCGCCGCCGCCGTGAGCCTCGTCGCGAGCTGCAGCAGTGGCGGTGCCGACGCGACCACCGTCGCGGTCACCGCTACCGACAGCGACTGCAGCGTCGATCGCGCCTCAGTGCCCGCCGGGCCGGTGCGGATCTCGGTGCAGAACCACGGGTCGAGCATCACCGAGGTGTACCTGCTCGCCGAACACGACCGCATCGTCGACGAGGTCGAGAACGTCGAACCGGGCGACTCCGCCGAGTTCACGGTGACGCCCGGAGGCGGCCACTACGCGGTCAACTGCAAACCCGGGCAGCTCGGCGAGGGCTTCCGGGCACCCTTCGAGATCGCGGGACCTGCGGTCGCCGCGTCCGACGTCGATCGAGCAACGGCCCGAGGCATCCGGACGTTCGCAGTGCAGGTCTCGATCGCTGACGACGGCTTCGGTGCGCAATTCGACGACCTCGTCGTCGTCTCCGGCCAGACGGTCACCTTCGGACTGACAAATGCCGGCGCGGTCGCCCACTCGATCGCCGTGGTCGGCCCCGACGGGGTGACCGAACTCGGTCGCTCCACGACGACGCAGCCCGGCGCCACGACTTCGGTCGAGGTCACGTTTACGGCGACCGGCAGACACACGGTCATCGATCCGCAGGCCGCGGGCCTCACCGCAACCTTCGAGGTGATCAAGTGACGAGCCGACAACGACTGAGCGGCGACGACGGCGCGTCGATCGTGGAGTTCGCATTCGTTCTCCCGATCCTCGCGTTGCTGGTGTTCGGCATCATCGACTTCGGCTCGATCTTCAGCGACTACCACTCGCTGCGAAGCGGGGTGCGCGATGGCACACGTGACGCGGTCGTTCTCAACTGGGGGACGACGACGACGTGCCCGTCCGCAACGGGCACGAGTCCGGCGAGGAACATCATCTGTCGGGTCAAGGCCAAGACCGGTCTCGGCGAAACCGTCAAGGTCGGCGTGTGGGCGCCGGGGGGTTGGCAGATCGGCGCCACGTTGCGCGTGTGCGCCCAGTACCCGATGAAGTCCACCAGTGGGATCACGTCGCCCTTCGTCGACGGCAAGGCCGTCACGGCCAAGGTCGAGTTCCGGATCGAACAAGAGCTGCCATCCGGTGTGTCGTTCACCGCGGCGCAGGAAGGAGCGGTCACGTCATGGCCGAGCAGTTGCACAGGGTGAAGACAGCTCGCGCCGCCGACGAACGCGGAAGTGTGATCCCGCTCGTGGCCGGGGCGATCGTCATGTTGTTGGTCATGGTCGCCCTTGCGGTCGATCTCGGGAACGCGCACCAGGCGAAGGGGCTTGCGCAGAGCACCACCGACTCCGCAGCGCTGGCCGGCGCGCAAGCCATTGCCGGCGTGAAGAACGGCGGTGCACCGCAGGGTGGTGTGTCGCAGGCGGTGTACGACGCGGCCAACTGGGCGTTCCAGAACTTGTCCTTGCCGATGCCGTCACCGACGAAGTCATGCGGTGGGGACCCGAGCAAGACCTGTTACGCGGCGGCCGACCCCGCCGGCACGACCGTCGAGGTCACGACGCCGTACACACCGAGCCGGACGAAACCTGACGGCACCGCCTACGCCGCAAACGAGTTGATCCACGTGAGGACGTGTTGGAACAACCAGACGTTCATCGCTCGCGTCATCGGCATCTCCACCGTTCGGGTGTGCAGCGAGGCAACCGCGCGTGGTTCTGGGGTCATCCACGCGAACACGGACATGGAGGACGAGACGAACGATCCGTTCGCCAGATGTTCCTCCGATACGGACATCTTCGACACGTCGCACTGGTTTCCGACGAACAACCCCTCGAAGGACATCCCGGGCAAGAACAACTGGGGCGCGACGTACCTGTACACGACCAACCTGGATCCGAGCTCGATCGTGTTCACGATGAGCAGCCAGGACCCATTCGAGATCGGCGGCCAACCGTCGGCGAAGGTCCACGAGTTCACCGTGCCGAGTCCGTACATCAAAGTCGATCCGAAGCCGGCGCCGAACGGAGGCCCCGACGCGCAGGGTCGCTACAAGTGGGAGATCAAGTTCACCAACTACACCGCGCTGGACGGCAGCGGCAACGGGAAGGACGCCAAGAACTTCAAGGACGTGCTTCCCAATGGCATCTATGCCTTCGCGATCTACGCGAAGACGTCGTCGAATCTCTGCAACCAGACAACCTTCCCGGTTGTGATCAACACCAGCAAGAAGGCGAAGGACGGGGTGTGCCAAGAGGATCTGTTCCGCGGTGGCACGACGCCGGCGAGCGGCACGCAGATCACGGATCCGAACAACCGGACCGTCACGGCGACCTACTTCGACGAGACCCCGCCGTTCGTCACGGACAGCACGGATCCCAACGTGCGGAGTCACATGATGCACTTCGAGATCAAGGGAGGGATCTACACGGACTGGACCGACTTCACGAGCTCAGTGGTTGCGTCGGGCGTGACCAACAACCCGACGGCCGGGCACGAGTACAAGTTCCAGCAGGTCTACCAGTACACGATCCCGACCACCTTCATGAACGGTCAGTACTCGTTCCGGATCCAGGTCTACGACTCGGATCAGAACAAGGCCGGTGGTGACTGCGGCTTCGCGATCTGGACAGTGAACTTCGCGGCCGGCGTCAATGGCCGCGTCGAGCTCATCGAGTGATGCCGAACCGCTCGAGCCCGAACGCCTTGATCGCGTTGCCCCGGATGAACTTGTAGATCTCTTCGTCGGTGAGGCCGGCCTTCGCGCAGATCTCCTCGGCGACTTCCTTGCTTCGGGGGAACGTCGAGTCGGCATGCGGGTAGTCGGTCTCGAAGCAGATCTGGTCCATACCGATGACGTCGCGGTTCCGAAGTCCGATCTCGTCGTCGAAGATGCAGCCGTACACGCGGTCCTTGAGGTAGCTCGACGGTGCATGCGGGAGCGAGGTGCCGAAGCTGTTCGAGCTGCGCTCGGCCCACAGCTTGTCGGCGCGCTCGAACACGTACGGCATCCAGCCGACTTGGCCCTCGGAGTACGCGATCTTGAGCGCGGGGAAGCGCTCGAGCGTCCCGGAGAAGATGTAGTCGAGCACCGAGCCCATCGCGTTCTGGAACGTGAGCGTCGAGCTCACGATGAACGGGGCATCGGGTGACGTGGCCGGCATGCGCGACGACGAGCCGATGTGCATGCAGACGACCGTCTCGGTGTCCTCGCACGCGTGGAACAGCGGATCCCAGAAGCGATCCTTGTCGTGCACCGACGGCAGCCCGAGCGGGTTGGGGTTCTCGCTGAAGGTGATGGCGTGGCAGCCCTTGTCGGCGCAGCGTTCGACTTCCTTCGCGGCGAGCTTCGCGTCCCACAGCGGCATCATCGCCAGCGGCAGGAGCCGGCCGTACGCGTCGCCGCCGCACCACTCGTCGATGATCCAGTCGTTGTAGGCCTGCACGCACAGCAGTCCGAACTCCGCGCTGCTCGGGTCGTCCCTCACCAACTCGTAGAAGGTCTGGCCACAGAACCGGGGGAGCGTGTTCGGAAAGCAGACCGAGGCCTCGACGTGGTTGGCGTCCATGTCCGCCAGACGGTCCTTCTGCTTCCAGCAACCCGGACGGATCTCGTCGAACGTCACCGGGGTCACGTCGAGCTCGTCGAAGCCGACTGCCGCGGACAGCTTCGGCAAGGGGTAGATCTGGTCGGCGTAGATCCACCAGTCGCACCACTCGCCGTCGTCGGCGCCCTTCTCGAACGAGAACACACCGCCCTCGAAGTTGAACTTCGCCTTGTCGCGCTCGACGCGCGGCGCTTGATCGGCGTACTTGCCGGTGATGCGCGCCGTCCACAGGTCGGGCGGCTCCACGACGTGGTCGTCGACCGAGATGATGCGGGGAATGTCCCGGGTAGTTGCCGGCATGACCCAAGACTAGAACGCGTTCTAGTCTGACGAAATGTCGACGTACGAGATCGTGAACCCGGCCACGGAACAGATCGTGGGCGAAGCGCCGGAGGCGCCGGTCGACGAGGTTGCGTCCGCAGCGGCTGCAGCGTCGGCCGCGTTCGGTTCGTGGAGCCGCACGACGCCCGAGGAACGCGCCGCGCTGTTGGATCGCGCCGCGGACGTCATTCGCGATCACGTCGAAGAGCTGATCCCGCTCGTGCAAGCGGAGACCGGCGCGACGCTGAGGGTCACGCAGACGATGCAGGTGCCGACGTGCGTCGATCGCTTCCGGCGCTACGCGCGTGGCGCGATGGAGGCGAACGTCATTCCGTTGCCGCCGAGCGTGATGCCGTCGACCGCGCTCGCGTCGGGTGGATTGATGAGTGCGATCGCCGTGCGCCAGCCCGTCGGCGTCGTCGCGTGCATCACGCCGTACAACTTCCCGATCGTCAACATGGCCGGCAAGCTCGGGCCTGCCCTTGCGATGGGCAACACGGTGGTGGTGAAGCCGGCGCCGCAGGACCCGCTCGCGGTGATCAGGGTGGTCGAGCTGATCCAGGGCGTGTTCCCGGAAGGTGTGGTCAACGTCGTGACGGGCTCTCGACCGGAGGTGGGTGAGGCACTTGTCTCCTCTCCGGATGTCGACATGGTGTCGTTCACCGGCTCGACGGTCGTGGGACAGCGCATCGGCGAGGTCGCGGGCCGGGGGATGAAGCGGCTCCTGCTCGAGCTCGGCGGCAAAGGCGCCGCAGTTGTGTTCGACGACGCCGATGTGAAGACCGCGGTGTCCACGATCATGAGCGTGTGGGCGTTCCACTCGGGACAGATCTGCACCGCGCCGACTCGGGTGATCGCGCAGCGCGGCATCTACGACCAGATCGTCGGCGGACTGCAGGCCGCCGCCGGGATGTTGAAGGTCGGCGATCCGCTCGAACCGGACACCGTGGTCGGCCCCGTCATCAGCGAGCCGCACCGCGACCGTGTCGAGTCGTACATCCGCGCCGGCGCGGACGAGGGCGGAACGATCGTCGTCGGGGGAGAGCGCCCTGACATGTCCTCGGGCTTCTACGTCGCTCCGACGCTGATCGCCGACTGCAAGGCGGGGATGAAGGTCGTGCAGGAAGAGATCTTCGGGCCGGTCGTCGTGGTCGTCCCGTTCGATGACGAGGACGAGGGTGTTGCCCTCGCCAACGGCACCGAGTTCGGGCTGTACGACTACGTGTTCTCTGCCGACACGGCTCGCGCGATGCGGGTGGCGCGGCAGCTGCGGTCGGGCAACGTCGGCATCAACACGGCGCAGCGCAACCACGAGGCCCCGTTCGGCGGCTTCAAGCAGTCGGGCGTCGGCCGCGACGGCGGCTCCTTCGGCCTCCACGCCTACTCCGAGCTCCAGTCCATCGTCTGGCCTGGCTGAGCCGCGTCTCGACACCAACTCCCTCGCCCTGCGGGCTCGCTCGATGGTGATGTCGACCGGCACCCTGACAGCCTTCGGCTGTCCGGCGGGTGCTTCGTTCGACCGAGCTGGGCAGGTCACGACGGTCCGGCCGATCCTGGACCGGGTGCGACGACGCACGCTCGAGTCAGGCGTCGCCGTCCGCAGGGAGCGCAGCGACCAGGCGGCCGCCTGACCGCACAAAAGAACGAGGCCGCGTGGCCGAGTGATTTGTGTCGAAGAATTGCCCAAAACTAGAACGTGTTCTAGTCTGACCCCTCGGTGGCCGCCTTCGATCTGGTGATCCGCAACGGGGTCGTGGTGGACGGCACCGGGCTTCCTCGCCGCCGCGCGGACGTCGCGGTGAAGGACGGCAAGATCGCCGAGGTCGGCTTCGTCGAGGACTCCGGCACGCGCGAGCTCGACGCCGACGGCCGGGTGGTCGCACCCGGGATCGTCGACCCGCACACGCACTACGACCCGCAGCTGACGTTCGAGCCGTACGCCACGTCGAGCTGCTTCCACGGCGTCACCACCGTGCTCGCCGGCAACTGCGGCTTCAGCGTGGCGCCCCTGCGACCCGGCGACAGCGACTGGCTCATCCAGCTGTTCGCCCGCGTCGAGGGCATGGACGCCAGCGCGCTGAAGGGCATTCCGTTCGAGGGTTTCGAGACCTTTCCGGAGTACCTGCGCTCACTCGACGGCAAGATCGGCATCAACGCGGCCTTCTACATCGGGCACTGCGCGGTGCGGCGCTACCTGATGGGCGACGACTGCCAGACCCGCGAAGCCACGGATGACGAGATCGAGCAGATGGCCCGCATCGTGGCCGACGCGATGCGCGCCGGTGCCGCGGGGTTCTCGAGCTCGCACTCGCCGACGCACTTCGACTCGGCCGACCGGCCGATCCCGAGCCGCCTGGCGTCGACGCAGGAGCTCGAGCGTCTCGTCGAGGCCGCGGGGCACGCGGCGCGCGGTGGGTCGATCGCTTACCTCCCGCTGTCCGCCGTCGGCGGCATCACCGGCGACGACGAGCAGTTGCTGATCCGCATGTCCCTCGCGTCGCGACTCCCGATCGTCATCCAAGGGCTCGGCGCTCGCTCGAAGATCGATGCGCCGACCGCCGGCTGGGACAACGCCAAGCGCTTCGTGGACGAGGCGACCGCCGAGGGTGCGGCCGTGTACTCGATGGCGATGTCGAAGCCGTTCAACCGGACGTACAACCTCGCCGCCGGCACGAACATGTACGAGGGCGCGATCGACTTCCATCGCATGTTCACCGATGCCAAGACGGTTCCCGAGCGCATCGCGCTGCTGAAGGACCCGAGCTTCCGCGACTCGATCCGCGATTCCGTCGAACATCCGAACCGCGACCCCGCCAAGGGTCCGACGCTGCCACCGCCGCACTGGAGCGTCGTGCACGTCAACAAGGTGACGCGTCCCGAGAACGAGAAGTTCGTCGGACGTTCGCTCGTCGACATCGCCGATGAGCTCGGCGTGCACCCGACGGACGCGATGCTCGACATCGCGCTGTCCGAAGACCTCACCACCGAGTTCCTCTGGAAGACAGAGACCGAGGAATGGATCGACGGCACGCGCGAGGCGCAGGCCGATCCGCACATGCTCGTCGGCACGAGCGACGGCGGTGCGCATCTCGACCGCGACGACGGCGCCGAGGCCCACAGCTACTTCCTGCAGCACTGGGTGCGCGAGTGGAAGGGCTTCACCCTCGAAGAAGGCGTGCGCCAGATCACCGCGATACCCGCGGCGCTGTGCGGCTTCAACGACCGAGGACTGCTGCTTCCGTCGTATGCCGCCGACATCTACATCTTCGACCCCGACACGATCGGCCCCGCGCACAAGGAGTTCGTGCACGACTTCCCCAACGACGCAGGCCGTTGGGCGTCGAAGCCGAACGGCGCGCACGCCACGATCGTGAACGGCACGCCGATCGTCATCGACGGCGAGCTCCAATCCGACGCCGGGTTGCCCGGCACCGTGCTCCGACCGAACGCGGGGAATGCATGAAAGCCATCGTCTGGACCGGCGAGCTCCAGGTGCGCGACGACGTTGAAGTCGCCGCTCCGCAGCCGCACGAGGTGAAGGTCCGCATCCACAACGCCGGTGTGTGTCACAGCGACGTCTCCGTGCTCGACGGCACGATCCCGTTCCCGACGCCCGTCGTGCTCGGTCACGAGGGCGCGGGCATCGTCGAGGAAGTCGGCAGCGCGGTGCGCAAGGTGAAGGTCGGCGATCACGTCGTGCTCACGACGCTCGGCAACTGCGGCCAGTGCGACGCGTGCGACCGTGGCCAGCCGACGCACTGCCGCGAGACCTTCGGCAAGCTGCCGCGACCGTTCACCGTCGGCGGCGAGCGGGCGTTCCAGTTCGCCAACGCCGGTGTGTTCAGCGAGTACACGGTCGTGAACGAGACACAGGCAGTCGTGATCGACGACGACGTGCCGCTCGAGGTCGCATGCCTCATCGGCTGCGCGGTCGTCACCGGAACCGGCGCCGTGCTCAACCGGGCGAAGGTGCAGCCCGGCCAGACCGTCGCGGTCATCGGCGCCGGTGGCATCGGCCAGTCCGTCATCCAAGCGGCACGCATCGCGGCTGCGGGGCGCATCGTCGTCATCGATGCCAACCCGGCGAAGGAAGCGGTGGCACGGAAGTTCGGTGCGACGGACTTCATCGACGGGTCCGCAGTCGACGACATGGTCACCGCCGTGAAGGACCTCGGCCTGCCCAACGGTGTCGACCACGCCTTCGAGTGCGTGGGCCATCCCGCACTGATCCGCAGCGCGATCGACCTGCTCGACTGGGGCGGCGCGTGCACGTTGCTCGGCGTGCCGAAGCTCGGCACCGAGGCGAGCTTCGTCGTCAACGCGATGTACAACGACAAGTCGATCCTCGGCTGCCGGTATGGATCGACGCGGCCTCATCACGACATCCCGCTGCTCGTCGCCTTCTACAAGGACGGACGCCTGCTCCTCGACGAGATGGTGAGCCAGACGTACCCGCTCGACGACATCCAGCTCGCCCTCGACGACATGCACGCCGGCAAGTTGAACCGCGGCGTTCTGACCCTCACCTAGGAGACAACAACGCCATGGAGTTCGGCATCTTCGCTCAGCTGTTCGTGCCCCGCTTCGAGCGGGACGCGGATCCCAACGCCGAGCACGTGCGCATCATGCGCAACGTCGAGTGCGCCCTCGCCGCGGAGCGCTCGGGCCTGAAGTACGTGTGGTGCCCTGAGCATCACTTCCTCGACGAGTACTCGCACATGCCAGGGCCGGAGGTGTTCCTGTCCTTCGTCGGTGCTCGCACCGAGCGCATCCACCTCGGCAGCGCGATCTTCAACATCACGCCGCCTGTCAACAAGCCGGCACGCGTCGCCGAGACCGTCGCGTTGATGGACCACCTGCTCGACAACCGCTTCGAGTTCGGAACGGGCCGCGGGTCGTCGACGACCGAGGTGTTCGGTTTCGACATCGCCGATCTCAACGAGACCAAGGAGATGTGGCGGGAGACGATTCGCGAGATCCCCAAGATGTGGAAGCCGGGCAAGTACAGCTACGAGGGCAAGTACTTCCGAATGCCAGAGCGCGAAGTGTTCCCGAAGCCGCACGGCCCGTCGCATCCCGCGATCTGGGTCGCCTGTGGTTCGCCGCCGACGTTCGCGGAAGCGGGCGCGGCCGGCATCGGCGCGTTCTGCTTCTCGGAGGGCTCAGCGCGCGACATCGAGCCGCTGGTGAAGCAGTACAAGGACAACGTCGCCAACGCCACGCCCGTGGGTGACTACGTGAACAACAACATCATGGCGGTCACCAACCTGCTGTGCATGGAGGACCGCAACGCCGCGTTCGAAGCGGCGTCGACGATGAGCATGAACTACTACACGAGCCTCATGCACCACTGGCTCGACAACATCCCGACGCCGGACGACTTCCCGAAGTGGCCCGCCGTGCTGCCCGAACCGACGCCCGAGCAGATCGAGAAGGCGACCAAGGCCGGGTACGCGGTGGTCGGCGATCCCGACGACTGCGCCAAGGCCATCCAGAAGTGGGCCGACATCGGGGTCGACCAGCTGACGTTCAGCCCGACGACCAACACGCTGCCGCTCGAGACGATCGTCAACTCCATGGAGCTGTTCGGCAAGGAAGTGCTGCCGCAGTTCGACAAGGACCCGGTGCACTCGACGACCAAGTACCGCGAAGCCGCCTCGAAGTAGGCGTTTCGTAGGACCTTGCTCTCGCAGGACTTCCTCGAGCTCGCCGCGCAGGTCTCCAACTGGGGACGGTGGGGCGACCAGGACGAGCTCGGCACTCTCAATCTCGTCGACACGGACGCCGTGCGGCGCGGCGCGGCGTGCATCCGAACCGGCAAGCGGTTCTCGCTCGCGTTGCCGCTGGACGAGAACGGCCCGCAGATCGGCGGTGTCCCGGGACGAGTCAACGCCACCCGGACGATGACCCAGATCAACGCCGAGTTCACCGGCACCCCCGACGGGTTCTGCACGAGCGACGACGTGGTCACGATGGGACTGCAGGCGGCGACGCACTGGGACGCGCTGGCGCACGTGAGCTACAGCGGCCAGCTCTACAACGGCTTCGCGGCGACGGAGGTGTCGGAGTCCGGTGCGGCCCGCTGCGGCATCGCCAACGTGGACTCCCTCGTCACGAGAGGCGTGTTGCTCGACGTCGCTCGAAGCCGCGGCGTCGATCGCCTCGACCCTGGTGACGGCGTCACGCCGGACGATCTCGACGCGGCGCTCCAGATCGACCTCGCGCCTGGTGACGTCGTGCTCGTGCGCACGGGTTTCGTCCAACTCTTCAAGGCCGGCGACCGTAGGGGTTACTCCGGGGGCGATCAGCCCGGCCTCACGATGGCAACCGCGAAGTGGTTCCACGACCACGACGTGGCCGCGGTGGCGATCGACACCTACACGTTCGAGGTCTGGCCGTGCGAGGACCGCAAGATGCTCCTACCACTGCACCTGCTGCACCTGCGCGACATGGGGATGACCCAAGGACAGAACTTCGATCTGGAAGGGCTGGCCGCCGACTGCGCAAGCGATGGCGTGTACGAGTTCCTCCTCGACGCCTCGCCCCTGCCGTTCACGGGCGCCTGCGGCTCGCCGGTCAACCCGGTGGCCGTGAAGTAGAACGACGGACGCATGAGTCTCACCTTCAATCTCGCGGACCTCACCGAAGCCGCCGTCGACCGGGTGCCCGACCGGCCCGCGCTGATCACGCCGGCACGAACGCTCACCTACGCGCAGCTGGAGGAGCGCGCCAATCGACTCGCGCACGCGCTGGCCGAGCGCGGCATCGGTCCTGGTGATCACGTCGGTTGCTATCTCTACAACGGCACCGAGTTCGTCGAGACGATGTACGCGGCGTACAAGCTGCGCGCCGTCCCGATCAACGTCAACTACCGATACGTCGAGGACGAGCTCCGCTACTTGTTCAACGATGCCGAGTTGAAGGCGCTGGTGCACGACGCCGAGTTCACGCCCCGGGTCGACTCCATCCGCGACGGCGTCCCGACGCTGCAGACGAGTCTGGTCGTGGACGGCGACTACGAAAAGGTGCTGGAGGCATCGTCGCCCGAGCGCATGGCGATCGATCGCAGCGAGGACGATCTCTACATCATCTACACCGGCGGCACGACCGGCATGCCCAAGGGCGTCGTGTGGCGGCAGGAGGACGCGTTCTACTCGTGCTTCGGTGGCGGCGACTACAGCCGGATGAACCCGGTGAAGACGCCCGAGGAGATGCCCGAGCGCATCGGTGACCCGTTCGTGTTCTTCCCCCTCGCGCCGCTGATGCACGGCGCCGCGCAGTGGACCGTGTTCGCGTGGCTGATGGCCGGTGGTACGAACGTGCTGACGCCGTCGCGCCCGCGAACCGACTATGCCGAGGTCTGGCGCCTCATCACAGAGCACAAGGTGCAGGTGCTCACGATCATCGGTGACGCCGTCGCCCGCCCACTGATCGACGAGTACAAGTCCAAGCCCGGCGAGTACGACGCGAGCGCGCTGATCTCGATCGGCTCCGGTGGCGCGCCGCTGTCGACGGCCGGACGCGACGAGCTGGCGGCGACGTTCCCCCACGTGATCCTCAACGACGGATACGGCGCATCGGAGACGGGCGCGCAAGCGCGCAGCTTCGGCGACGGCAAGTTCGCGTCGTTCGACAACGAGACGCTGGTGCTCAACCCCGACACGTTCGAGGCCATCGAGCCCGGCTCCGGAGAGCAGGGCCGCGTCGCGCGACGCGGCCACATCCCGCTCGCGTACTACAACGACCCCGAGAAGACCGCGGCGACCTTCGTCGACCACGACGGCGAGCGTTGGGTCCTCACCGGCGATGTCGCGACGGTGCTCGAGGACGGCACGATCCAGCTGTTCGGCCGGGGATCGATGAGCATCAACACCGGCGGCGAGAAGGTCTTCCCGGAAGAGGTCGAGGGCGTCCTCGTCGGCCACTCGGAGGTCTACGACGCGCTCGTTGTCGGGCTGCCGGATGATCGTTGGGGCGAGCGTGTGACCGCAGTGGTGCAACGGTCGCCCGGCTCCTCGGTGTCCGAGGAGGAGCTCGCGGCGCATTGCAAGGAGAAGCTGGCGGGCTACAAGGTGCCGCGCGCCTACGTCTTCGTCGACGCCGTCCAGCGTTCGCCAGTGGGCAAGGCGGATTACGCGTGGGCCAAAGAGGCGGCTATGAAAGAGGGCGCATGATCGATGCCGGGAACCTCTGGGCGCTGCTCGACGCGCGCGTCGCCGCCACCCCGGATGCAGTGATGGCGGTCGACGAGCACGGCACCGCAGTGACGTTCGCCGACTACAAGGCGCAGGCCGAGCAGGCGGCCGCCGGGCTGGCGCGGCTCGGGATCTCCGAAGGCGACGTCGTCTCATGGCAGCTGCCCACCTGGATCGAGTCGCTCGTGCTCGTCGCCGCGCTGTCGCGCCTGGGCGCGATCCAGAACCCGATGCTGCCGATCTACCGCCAGCGCGAGGTCGGGTTCATCACGAAGCAGGCCGGCACCCGGTTGCTGATCGTGCCCGGTGTCTGGCGCACGTTCGACTACGAGGAGATGGCGCGCGAGATCGCGAGCGGACAGCCGGGGCTCGAGGTGCTGATCGCGAACAAGGCGTTGCCGCAGGGCGACCCGCAGCGCTTGCCGCCGCCGCCGAAAGCGCCGAACGATCCTGCCGACCTGCCGGTGCGCTGGTACTACTACACGTCGGGCACGACGGCGGATCCGAAGGGCGCACAGCACACCGACGCCACCATCAAGGCGGCCGCGGTAGGGATGTGCGAACGGCTGGAAGTCGTCGAGTCGGACCGCATCGGTTGCGTGTTCCCGTTCACGCACATCGCCGGCGCCGTCTACATCTTCAGTGCACTGTGCTTCGGCTGCACGATGATCGTCGTCGAAGGCTTCGACGGCGAAGCCACCCCACCGGTTCTTGCGCGGGAAGGCGTCACGCTCGCCGGAGCCGGCACGCCGTTCCACATGGCGTATCTGGCGTACCAGCGCAACCATGCCGAGAGCGCGCCGCTGTTCCCCGAGGCGCGCGCCTTCATCGGTGGCGGTGCGCCGAAGCCCCCGCAGCTGCACTACGACATCAAGAGCGAGATGGGCACCGTCGGCATCGTGTCGGGTTACGGCATGACCGAGGCCCCGATTGTCACGATGGCATCGGTACGCGACGACGATGACGCGCTCGCCAACACCGAGGGCGCGCCCGTCACCGGTGTCGACCTCGTCACCGTGAAGATCGACGGGACTCGGGCGGCGCGCGGCGAGGAGGGCGAGATCCGATTGAAGGCGCCGATGCTGATGCGCGGCTACCTCGACTCGTCGCTCGACGCGGAAGCGTTCGACGACAACGGCTACTTCCGCACGGGCGACCTCGCGGTCGTCGACGACAACGGCAACGTGCGCATCACGGGTCGGGTGAAGGACATCATCATCCGGAACATGGAGAACATCTCGGCCAAGGAGCTCGAGGACAACCTGTTCGCCCACCCGAAGGTCGCGGATGTGGCGGTCATCGGTCTGCCTGACGAGCGCACGGGCGAGCGAGCGTGTGCGGTCGTCGTGCCCGCGGACGCAAGAGACGCGCCGACGCTCGACGAGCTGTGCTCGTACCTGCTCGAGCGCGGCTTGATGAAGCAGAAGCTGCCCGAGCAGCTCGAGCTCGTCGATGCGCTGCCGCGCAACCCGACGGGCAAGGTCGTGAAGTTCGAGCTCCGCGACCGCTACGCCAAACCCTGAACGAGAGACAAGGAATCTGATGGGACTGCTGGACGGAAAGATCGCGATCGTCACCGGCGCGGGACACGGCATCGGCCGGGGTCACGCGCTCGAGCTGGCGAAGCACGGCGCGCGGGTCGTGGTGAACGACCTCGGCTCGACGGTGAGCGGCGAGGGGGCAAGCCAGGACGCTGATCTCACGGTCAAGCTCATCGAGCAGCGCGGCGGCGAGGCGATCGCCAACTACGCGGACGTGTCCGACGAGACGCAGTCCGCCGAGATGATCCAGCAGGCCGTCGACACGTGGGGCCGGATGGATGTGCTGGTGAACAACGCCGGCATCGTTCGCGACGGCGCCATCTGGAACATGGACCCGAACGACTTCGACGCGGTGATGCGGGTGCACGTGCGCGGCACCTGGCTGCCGTGCCACCACGCCGCGAAGTACTGGCGGGGCCGGGCCCAAGCTGGTGAGTCGTTCACCGGTCGCATCATCAACACGACCTCGGGCGCCGGACTCGTCGGCAACTTCGGCCAGTCGAACTACGCGACGGCCAAGGCGGCGATCGCCGGCCTCACCCAGACGCTGTCGCTCGAGCTCTACAAGATGGGCGTCACCGTGAACGCCATCGGCCCCGCCGGCGCGACGCGCATCACCGGCACGATGCCGAACGCGCCGAAGGTCATCGAGCCGGACGATGTCCCGGAGGACGAGTTCAACCCGATGGACCCCGCCGGCTCGTCACCGGTGGTGGCCTGGCTGGCCAGCGACGAGAGCCAACTCGTCACGGGTCAGGTCATCCGTGCCGTCGGCGGCCGCATCGTGCTCATGCACGGCTGGGCCGACGGTCCGACGCTCGACAGCGGCGGCAAGCGATGGGACGCGACGAAGCTCGGCATGCAACTCGCGACCGACATCTTCAAGACCCGAACGCCGGGCCTGCGTCTCGGTTAGCCCAGAACGCCAGCGTCTCGGAGCTGAGCGATCTTGGCGTCGTCGTAGCCGAGGACGTCGCGCAGCACGTCGTCGCTGTGCTCACCCACGGTCGGCGCCTTCGTCGGGACCGGTAGCTGCTCGTCGATGAACTTGATCGGCGTCGGCATCTGCTCGGCCCCGAGAACCTCGCGCGGGAACCAGGGGAAGCGGTCCTGGAACTGCGGGTCGTCCGCGATCGTCTGTGGGGTGTTCACGTTGACGATCGGTGTGTTCACCCGCTTACCGAACTCGATCCACTCCACGCTCGTTCGTGAGGCGAAGATCTCTTTCAGCTCTTTGCGCAACTCGATGTTGCCCACCGCGTGGTCGGCGAACTTCTCGCCTGGGAACCGCTCGAACAGGTCGACCCGGTCGACTCCCTTGCAGAAGTTCTCCCAGAACTCACGCTCGGACGCCTGGAAGAGGATGTGGCCGTCCTTGCTCGCATAGAACTGGTAGCGCACGCCGTCGCGCATCCCGGCGGTCCCAGGCGCCCGGCGCTTGTAGCCATCGGACGCGTTGCCCGTCACCTCGTCCTCGGGACGTTCGTACGCCTTCCACGTCTCGGACCGGTACCAGTCCATTGCGGCCGCGGCGTCGGACTGTGCGATGTCGAGCCGCGCGGGCTCGCCGGTGGCGCGGGCGCGGATCACCGCGGCGAGCACACCCAGCGCGCCGAACAACGGGCCGGCGTGGATGCCGGTCGACGGATGTTCCGGGAGGTACGTGAAGCCGTCCTCGTCGACCTCGGGCTTCACGAGCCCCGCCCACACGTCGTAGGCCACGCCGTGACTCGGCATGTCCTTGTACGGACCCGTCATGCCGTAGCCCGAGATCGTGCAGAACACGATGCGGGGGTTGACCTCGCACAGCTTCTCGAACCCGAGCCCGCGCTTGGCGAGTCCACCGGGACGCATCGCTTCGATCACCACATCCGCACCGCGCACGAGGTCGAGGTAGATCTCGACACCTTCCGGCGTGCGCAGGTCGAGCACGAGGGATCGCTTGCCGCGGTTCACGTGCAGGTGCATGAGCGAGACACCCTCGATGATGGGCCACGTCATCTGCCTGATGTAGTCACCCGACGGGGATTCGACCTTGATGACCTCGGCTCCGAGGTCGGCGAGATGGGTGGTGATCGCGGCGGGGCCGAGCATCGAGCTCTCGATGACGCGCAGGCTGGCGAGGGGCGGCGGAGTCATGACGGGAAGCGCTCCAGGATCTGACGGGTCGTCAGATTCTAGACGGCGCCCTCGGGTCACCCGTCACGGGTGAGGTGCCCGGCGGCGTGCGGGACGACAGTGCTCACGATGGACGCGATCGATCGCGACCAAAGCGGCGACGCGCGTCTCATCGCCGCGTGGCGCTCGCAGCGCAACCCCGCGGGCCTCCTGTACGGCGCGCTCGTCGCCGCGTCCGTCATCGCGGTCTCGAGCGCGGTCCTGGAGTCCGCCGTGGCGCTGACGCTCGCGGTCGTCGAGGTGCTGCTCGTGTACTGGGCCGCGCACGTGTATTCGCGCGTGCTCGCGGATCGTCTCGCCGATCCATCGGCGAGCGCGGGTGAACGAGCACGCGAAGCCGTCCGGCACGAGGTGTCGGTCCTCGCCGGTGGGATCCCCGCTCTGGCTGTGTTCGTCGGTGCGTCAGTGCGGGATGCGTCCGTCGGGGCGGCGGCGAATCTGGCTTTGGTGGCAACGATCGTGCTGCTCGGGTCGGCCGGCTTTGCAGTCGGTCGCCAAGCCGGAGCGCGTGGCTGGAACCTCGTCGCGGAGGTCGTCGTCGCCGCGGCCCTCGGCATCGTGATCTTCACGTTGAAGGCCCAAGGACTGCACTAGCGCCGACGGGTTCGCGCGAGGCTCACCCCTCGTGCCCGAGCCCACCGCCTACCGCCAAATCCAGTTCCGGCTGCCGCCTGGCGCCACGGAGCTGATCCTCGTTCGCCACGGCGAGTCGGAGGCCGCCGTCGAAGGGGAGCCGTTCGAGCTCGTCGAAGGTCACGGCGACCCCGCGCTCGCGCCGGAAGGACGGGCGCAGGCGGAGCTCGTCGGCGAGCGCCTCGCATCCGAGCCGATCGACGCGATCTACGTGAGCAACCTGCAGCGCACGGGTCAGACGGCCGCGCCGCTCGCACACCGCCTCGGGCTCACGCCGACGGTCGATCGTGACCTGCGCGAGGTGTACCTCGGCGAATGGGAGAGCGGGCTCTTCCGCAAGAAGGTCATCGAGCGTGACCCGGTCGCGGTGCGCATGTCCGAGGAACAACGGTGGGACGTCATTCCGGGCGCGGAGCCGCAGGAGCAGTTCGCGGCACGCACGCGCGCGGCAGTCGAGCGCATCGCGGCCGCACACGTCGATCAACGCGTCGCCGTGTTCGCACACGGTGGGATCATCGGCGAGATGCTGTGTCAGGCGACGGGCGCGACAGGATTCGCGTTCACGCCGGACAACGCGTCCATCTCACAGCTCATCGTCACACCGCAGCGATGGGTCGTGCGGCGCTTCAACGACACGACCCACCTCGGGCTCGGCCTCGTCACTGCGCGTTGATCACCGTCACCACGAACCACAACGTTTCGTCCGGCGCGATGCCGGAGGTCGGCGGAGGGTTCGAGCCGTACGCTTCGTCAGGCGGGATGCCGAGCAGGCGCTGGCCGCCGACCTTCATGCCGACGATCCCGTCCTGCCAGCCCTTGATGACCTCGGTGAGCGTGAAGTCCGCCGGGTTGCCGCGCTTGTAGGACGAGTCGAAGATCTTGCCGGTGGAGCACGACACACCGATGTAGTCCACCGTCAGCTTCTGCGTCGCGGTGACGGGCGAGCCGGTGCCCTCTTTGAGGTCCTTCACCACCAGCTGCGTCGGTGGAGGCCCGACCTCGACCGGTACGTCCGGTGCGCCCATCGGCAGCGGATCGGAGACGGCGACGCACGGCTTGCCGGCCGCCGACGCCAACGTGGTGGGAGTGGTCGAGGGCGTCGCCGCCGTCGACGCGGTGGGGGCCGTGGTCGGCGACGCGGCCTTCTTGGTGCTGCTGCCGCCGTTGAGCGCGAACGCTGCGACCAGCGCGATGACGAGCACGCCGACGCCGATGGCCGCGAGGAGCCGGCGGCGGTTCTGACGTTGCCGGGCCTGCTCGATCGCGGCCGCCCGGGCGCGGGAGCTGACCCATTGCTTCTTCTGACTCGGCACGAACAGGCAACGTAGCGTGCGTCCGGAGGCATCTAGGTTCACTGCGATGTCCGAGTCCGTCCCGATCCATCCACATGCGCCGCAGTGGTTCCGCGATGCGCTCGCCGTGCCGTTCGCGGACGAACGCGTGCAGGTCGGCGGAGCGGACATCCACTACGTCGCGTGGGGCGACCCAGGTCGTCGCGGCCTCGTGTTCGTCCACGGAGGCGGTGCGCATGCCCACTGGTGGACGCACGTCGCGGCGCGGTTCGCCGACGACTTCCGCGCTGTCGCCATCGACTTGAGCGGTCACGGTGACAGCGATCACCGCGACGTCTACGCCATCGACGAGTGGACCGAGGAGGTCGTCACCGTCGCACACGCCGCCGGCATCGAAGGACCGCCGGTCGTGGTCGGCCACAGCATGGGCGGCTTCGTCACGATCACGACTGCTGCGCTGCACGGAGACGAGCTCGCAGGCGTGATCGTCTGCGATTCACCCGTGACCGCGCCGGATCCCGAGGTCGAGTCCTATCGGTTGAAGGAAGCGTTCGGCCAGCCGCGCACGTACCCGGAGATCGAGGACGCGATGGAGCGCTTCCGCACGGTGCCGCCGCAGCAGCACTACCTCGACTATGTGATCGATCACGTTGCCCGTCGTTCGCTGCGACGCGTGGATGGGGGATGGCAGTGGAAGTTCGACCGGCGCATCTTCGAGCAGTTCGCCCGCTCGATGCGCGGGGTCGCGCTTCCGTATCTTCCGAAGGTGCGATGCCGGTTCGCACTGCTGCGCTCGGAGTTCGGCCTCGTCACGCCCGACATCGGAGCCTCCATGTACGAGGCACTCGGGCGCGTCGCGCCGGTCATCGAGATCCCGGAGGCAGGACACCACGCGATGCTCGACGAGCCGCTCGTGTTGCTCACCGCCTTGCGCACGCTGCTCGCCGACTGGGATCACTCCGAGCCGCATCGACGGCGGGCGGCGCCGGGCAACACGACTAGGTGAGCACCGAGGTGATCGGCTGACCGGGCCGAACGTCGTGGTTCACGCCGCTCGGCGTCTTCACCACTTGGCCGGACACGAGGACGTAGTCGATGCCCGCCGACTCCTGCGATGGATCCTGGATCGTCGCTCGATCGACGACCGTGTTCGGATCGAAGACCGTGATGTCGGCATCGGCGCCACGCTGCATCCGCCCCTTCTTGCGCAACGCAGGAGCCTTGGCCTCGAGCCGCTTCGCCGGCAGGATCGTCATCTTCGCCAGCGCGTCACGGAGTGACAGGGTGTGCTGTCCGCGCACGTAGAAGCCGAGCGTCCGACTGAAGCAGCCGGCGCCGCGCGGGTGGTTGTTGTCGCCCTGTTCGAGGATGGCGTCGCTGCCGATCATCGTGAACGACGACTGCAACGCGGTGACGACATCGCTCTCCGGGATCGCGTACGCGGCCACGAGCGTGTTGGTCGTGCGGCTGCGAAAGTCGTCGAAGCTCGCCTTGGTGAGCCGCTCGCCGGTGCCGGGCACGACCAGGTCGGAGTACTGGATGTGGAACCGCTCCTGCCATCCGTCGGAGAACCGCGCCGACTGGATGAACGTGGCCCAGAACGTGTACGGGTACAAGCAGGCGGTGACGTCGAGCTTCTCGTTGTCACGCGCCGCCTGCAACGTTGCGAGCGACTGCTGCATCTGGAACGTTCCACCCGTCGACGTGATGTGCATCACGTGCACGCCCGACTGCGTTCGCCGCGCGAGGTCGAGGATCTCCTGCAGCGTCTTCTCGTTGTCGTCCGGCGGGATGTCCGTGGAGTAGCGCCCGTGGAAGAAGGACGGCAGCCCGTACTTCGCCGCGACCTGCATCTGTGCCGCGATCTCGTCGTCGGTGATACCTGGTGAGTACTCGGGTGAGAAGCTCGCCCCGATCCACCCTTGGTGGATCTGCTCGTCGATGTCGGCGACGAGCTGATCGATCTGCTTCGCGGACGCAGCCTTGCCAGAACTGATCTTCAGGCCGCCGTCGCCCCGCATGAAGTAGTTGTCGTACGCGCCGCCGTAGTGGCACGGCGACTTGCCGTCGTAGGTCGAGAAGAATTGTTCGGCGGTCATCAACATGCCGTGCATGCCGAGATTCGTCGTGACGCCGTCGGCGATCTTGAACCAGATGCCGTAGTCGTTCGGGTCATAGCTGATCATGTCGATGAACCCGGGCGCCACAACTCGATTCTGGGCGTCGATCGTGGCCCGCCCTTGCAGTGGCGCATCACTGATGGCAGTGATCGTCCCGCCGTCGATGCCGACGTTGGCGGTGCGGTCGTAACCGCTCTCGGGGTCGAGGACGCGCCCACCGGTGATGACCCGGTCGAAGACGTGATCCGCGCCAGGCGCGGCCGCGGCGTCCGCCACGGCAGGCGCGTCCGTCGGTCCGGAGTGCGGCGACTTCGGCGTCGGCCGCTCGTGCACGTTCGTCACCGACGGAGTCGAGCCCGCTTTCAACTTGCTGAGGGCGAGCGCGTTCGCCGCCCCGAACCCGAGTGCGATGAGGAGCTTCCTTCGCTCGGGTGACGACGGACCGTCGGTCACGACGTGCCGTCTCGCAATCGGCCATAGCGGGCGCGGAGTCCGACTCGATCGACGCGCGGGTCCGGCTCGACGACTGTGCCCTCGCCGAGCTTCCACGCGTCGGTGACGTCCATCGGCGCGCACTCGTGCAGCACGGCCACGGCCTGGACGCACGCGCCCAACGCGACGTGCTCGTCGTCCGCCGCCACCGTGATCGGCCGGCCCGACAGGTCGGCGACGATGCGCCGATACGCGGGCGACCGCGCGCCACCACCAACGAGGAACGTGCGTCCGTCGTGGCCGTTGCCGGCACCGGTCGCGGCGTGCAGTGCGTCGAGGCCGTCGAGCAACCCACACACGACCCCTTCGTAGGCGGCGCGCGCCATCGACGCCCGCGTGACATCACCCGTGATGCCGGCGAGCGCGCCGGAGGCGTTGGGCCGGTTCGGCGTGCGCTCACCGCTGAGGTACGGCAGCAGCACCATTCCGCCGGCTCCCGGTGTCGCCTCGAGCGCGAGGTCGTCGAGC
>DASUCS010000313.1:0-9811 GCA_036275935.1 Acidimicrobiales bacterium | reverse complement strand
AGCCGTTCCACGAAGAGCCGTTCCAAGCCGAGCCGTTCCAGGCCGAGCCGTTCCACGAGGAGCCGTTCCACGCAGAGCCGTCCCACAGCGCCGAGTTCCAGGCGCTGCCGTTCCAAGCGGAACCGTTCCAGGCCGAACCGTTCCAAGCGCTGCCGTTCCACGCAGACCCATTCCAGCTACTGCCGTTCCAAGCGCTGCCGTTCCAAGCGGAACCGTTCCAAGCGGAACCGTTCCACGCCGAGCCGGCGCCCGTGACGAAGAGCGAGACGGTCGACGGAATCGGCGTCGCAGTCGTCGGCGCCGTCTGCTTGAGCGTCGCCTTGACCGATGTCGAGTTCAGGACGTTCATCGAGCCGAAGCCGTCGACGAAGGGGCTGCCCACCGGGCCGGGCATCGCCCCGCCGAGCAGCTTGCCCTTGATCTTGTCGGGGGCCGCACCCGGCTGGGCTTGACGCAGGATCGCCGCCGCACCGCTGGTGATGGCGGCACTGAACGAGGTGCCGGAGCCGACGAAGTTCGCGTCGCCGACACGAGCGAGCGGGTTGGCGAGATCGACCGTCGATCCGGGAGCCCGCAGGCTGACCACCGACCGGCCGGAGGTCACGAGGTCCGGCTTGAACCAGCCGTCAACCGCCGTCGGGCCGACGCTGCTGAAGTCGGACATCGTGTCGTCGGCCGGCGACGCCGTGCCCTGATCGTCGATGGCGCCAACCGTGACGACGAGAGGATCGTCGCCAGGCGAGGTGATCGTGCCGTTCGTCGGGCCGAGGTTGCCGGCTGACGCCACCACGACGATGCCGCTGTTCCAGGCCGCTTCGACCGCCTGGTCGAGCGGGTTGAGCACCGACGACGGGAAGGGGATCGCGCCGAGCGAGATGTTCAGCACCCCGATGTTGAGGGCCTTCTGGTTCTTCACGGCCCACTGCACACCGCTGATCACCGTGGCGAGATCCGTCACGCCCGAAGCCCCGGCGACCTTGATCGAAGCCAGCGACGCCTTGGGCGCCTCACCGACGTACTGACCCTGCGAGGAGGCACCGTTGCCGGCGATGAGACCACTGACGAACGTGCCGTGGCCGTAGCTGTCCTTGAAGGGATCGCCCTCACCGCTGAGGTCGACCCCGCCGACGACGCGTCCGGCGAAGTCAGCGAGCTTGGTGATGCCCGTGTCGAGCACCGCGACCGTGACGCCTTGGCCATTGAGGCCCATGGTCGTGTTGGCCGTCGCCGCACCGGTGGTCGCGGGGAACACCGCCGCGGGTGCGCGGGTCGAGCCCGTCAGATCGGAGGCGGCGGCGACGCTGACCGGGAAGTTCGGAACCACCACGACGTCCTTGTCGTTGGCAAGGTCCGCGAGCTCGTCCGGCGAGACGTCCGCAACAACCGCGTCGGCGATGTCGAGGTTGTCGACGACGTCGCCGTGATGCTTGCGGGTCTTGTCGCCCGCGTCCTTGGAGTCACCCTTCTTCGACGTCGACATGACGATGACGCGCACGTCCTGCGTGCCAGCGTCAGGCGCGGCCTTGCCGGCCATGGCCGCGGGCGCGGCGCCGACGAACAGCAGCGCGGCTGCAGCGGCGATGCCCAGGCCGCGCCCACGGCGCCGACGGCCCCAGACCACAGACCGTTGTGCCTCGTTGTCTCTTGATTCCGAATTTCCGACCACGATTCGTGACGGTACAGATGCAGTCCGTGCTGGAATATGGTCCTGTCGCGCTATTTCGCAGGTGGACACTGTCTAGGCATTTACTAGGCCGCGCGGCCATTTGCCCAGGTCAGCGCGCTGTCACGGTCCGTGTTGGTGTGAACACAGCATGTACGGGCGCCTCGTCCTTTTCGCCCGCCATCGCCTGGAGAAGCGCTTCGACCCCCTCGAACCCGGCCCTGGTCCGCGGCAGCTCCTCGAAGGGCCAGCGGCCCGCCGCCAGGAGATCGATCGCCGCCCGATAGGCCACGACGTCGACACCGAGCGCACCCACGATCGTCAGCTCCTTGTAGACGACATGGTCCGGCGCGAACCCGGGCGTCTCGTCGGTCCCACGGGTGCCCGCCAGCACGATCGTCCCGCCCGGACGGGCGAGCGCGACGGCTTGGCCCAGGGCCGCCGGAGCCTTCGCCGTCACGTCGACCACGACGTCGGCCTGCCGTCCGCCGGTGGCGTCGCGCAGGGCCCTCGCAGGATTCTCCACGGCCACATCGATCGCGAGGTCGGCGCCGAAGCGCTCGGCGAGCGCGAGTCGATCGGAATCGCGCGGCCCCACGCCGGTTACCGCAACGAACGCCGCGCCCGCTTCCTTGGCGGCGACGCAGGCCGAAAGCCCCCGGATTCCGGGCCCGAGAACCACGACGATGTCACCCTCACTCGCCCCGCCGACCGTGGTGGTCCAGCGGATCCCGGCTCCGAGCGGGTTGAACAGGGTCGCCACCACTGGGTCGAGTCCCTCGGGCAGCGGCAGCAGCATCGCATCCGGACCGAGGTAGTGATGCGTGGCGTAGCCGCCCCACAGCCCGGGCGCTTTGTCGACGTCGATGAATCCGAACATGTCGCCGAGTCCGTGGCGCACACACCGTCGATAGCGCCCAGCTCGGCATTCCTCGCACTCACGGCAGGACTGGAACACCTCGACGGCGACACGATCGCCGGCTCGCACACCCCAGCGCTCGGTCGCCCGGTCGCCGATCTCCTCGATGATCCCCACCGTCTCGTGCCCGGGGATGAAACCGAAACCCGCTGGTAGATGGCCCGTGTACTGCTCATGATCGGTGCCGCAGAGGCCGCACGCCTCCACCCGTAGCAACCCGTCGTCCGGCCCGACGGCGGGGAGCGCGAGCTCGCGATCCGCGAGCATCCGCGGGCGTTCGAGCACCAAGGCACGTGCGGAAGACCTGGACATCACGCGTGTCTACACCTGGGTGTCGCGCGTTCTACGGGGATCGGTCCGAGACCGAGGGGGTAGCCACGATGCCGGCGCGGGAGCCGACAACCCAAGGAGTCCACACATGGTGCTCATCGGTTTCGTGCTGATCGCTGCAGCGGCCGTGATCGGGATCGACATCACTGCACAGAACAACTTCGCCGTCGAGATCGACGCGTTCGGACAGATCCTCTCGACCACCGCGGCAGGGATGTTCGTCGCCGGAATCGTCGTCGGGCTGGCGGCGGCGGTCGGGATCATGCTCATGCGTGACGGAATGGTCCGGTCCCGCCGAGCGCGAGCGCAGAGCAAGGCGTCGATCGCCGAGCGCGATCGAATGGCGGCGGCGTACGCCCGTGAACACGGTCTCGAAGGCCGCGCTCGCGAGGCCCGTGAGGACGGCGAGGTCGACCTGACGGAGCGCGAGATGGACCGGGAGCACGTCACGACCTTCTGACGCACAATGGACGGTGCATGCGCACCGTCCATCTGCCGACGGTCGATGACGTCGTCGCCGCGCGCGACGTCATCGACCGGCATCTCACCCCGACGCCGATCATCAGCAGCGCGGGACTGGGTTCCGTCGTGCTCAAGGTCGAAACCCTCCAGCCGACGGGATCGTTCAAGGTGCGGGGCGCGCTCGTGGCCGTCGCACGGGAGCATGCTCGACCGATCGTGACGGCGTCCGCCGGGAACCACGGGCTCGGTGTGGCCTACGCGGCGACGGAATACGGAGCATCCGCGACGATCGTGATCCCGACGAACGCGTCATCCGTGAAGCGCGCTGCGCTCGAGTCGTTTGCGGTCGAGCTCGTGGCGGCAGGAGAGAGCTACGACGAAGCCGAGTCGCACGCGCTGGAGCTCGCGGCACGCGGCGCGCACTTCATCTCGCCGTACAACGATCCGGACACGATCGCCGGGCAGGGCACGATCGCGCTCGAGCTGTTCGATCAGATGCCGGAGGTGCGTCAGATCGTGGTTCCGATCGGTGGTGGCGGTCTGATCTCGGGCATCGGTCTCGCGTCCACGTTGCGGCGCGACGTGCGTGTGATCGGAGTACAGGCCGCGGCCTCACCGGCAATGGCGGCCGCGTTGGACGGGGTGTCGTCGATCGACGTCCAGCCGACACTCGCCGACGGGCTCGCGGGAAACCTCGAGGACGGGACGATCACCATCGAGCTGACGCGTCGCCACGTGGCCGAGATCGTCGACGTCTCCGAGGACGAGATCGCGAGCGCGGTCGCGTTCCTGAGCACGCGCCACGGCCTCGTCGCCGAAGGATCGGCCGCCGTCGGCATTGCCGCGCTGCTGCACGGGAAGATCGACGCAGACCAACCCACCGCGGTCATCGTGACCGGACGCAACATCGCGCCGTCGACCTACATCGACATCCTCATGCGAGAAGCCGGCGGACCTCCTCCTCACTGACCTGGTGGAAGTCGCGGTACCAGAGCCCGACGGCCGCGAAGCCGGAGGGTGTCGAGACCGCTTCGACGCGATCGACGTCGTTGCGCACCATCGCAACGGCCTCGGGCGCACCGACCGGCACTGCCACGATCACGGCGGAGGCGGCTGACTGAACGGCGGCGACCGCCGCTCGCATCGTCGCTCCCGTTGCGAGCCCGTCGTCGACGAGCACCACCGTTCGACCGCGGATGTCGAGCGGACCCCGGTCGCCGCGGTAGGAGCGCTCGCGCTCGTCCAGCTCTTGACGCTGCGCGTCGATGATCGGCTGGAGGTGCTGCGCATCGATCCCGAGATGCTGGACGATGTCGTCGTTCAGCACGATCGCGCCACCGCTCGCAATCGCCCCCAGCGCGAGCTCGGGCTGTTGCGGCGCTCCGAGCTTGCGCACGACGAAGACATCGAGCGGTGCACCGATCGCATGCGCCACCGCGTGCGCAACGGGGACGCCGCCACGAGGGAGGCCGAGCACGAGCACGTCAGCTCGCCCGCGGAGGTCGTCGAGCAGCGTGGCCAGTTGTCGGCCGGCGTCCTCACGATTCGCAAAGATGGGTCGATTATGGACCTCGACCGGTTCCAGGCACTCATGCGCGACACGTACGGCGAGCGGGACCGGGCGCGAGGTACTGCACCTGCGGTGGCGTGGCTGGCCGAGGAGGTCGGCGAGCTCGCGCAAGCGGTGCGCAAGGGCACGCGCGAGCAACAGCTCGTCGAGTTGGCCGATGTGCTGGCGTGGCTCGCGTCGATCGCGGATCAGCTCGGCCTGTCGCTCGACGAGGCGTCCGCTCGCTACGCGGACGGCTGCCCTCGTTGCGGGCACATCCCGTGCCGATGCCCGATGTGACGAGCGCCGTGCGCGTCAGCGCTTCGCCGTGAGTACTTCCGCGATCTGCACGGCGTTGAGCGCGGCGCCCTTGCGGAGGTTGTCGTTCGACACGAACAGCGACAGGCCCCGCCCCTCGGGAACCGTCTCGTCGCGGCGGATGCGACCCACGTAGGAGGGATCGGCGCCCGCGGCCAGCAGCGGCGTCGGGAGATCGACGACCTCGACGCCGGGCGCGGCCTGCAGCAGCTCGGTGGCGCGCGCCGGGCTCAGTGGCCGCTCGAACTCGGCATGGATGGCCATCGAGTGACCGGTGAAGACCGGCACGCGCACGCATGTGGGCGTCACCGCGAGGTCGGGGATCCCGAGGATCTTGCGCGTCTCGTCGCGCATCTTCTTCTCTTCATCGGTCTCGCCGCTGCCGTCGTCGACGATCGATCCGGCGAGCGGGATGATGTTGAAGGCGATCGTGGTCGCGAACTTGTTCGGTGCAGGAAACTCGACTGCGCGTCCGTCGAACGCGAGCGCTGCGGCGCGGTCGCTGACCTTGCGCTGCTGCTCGTCGAGCTCGTCGACGCCTTCTCCCCCGGCGCCAGACACGGCTTGGTACGTGTCGACGATGATGCGTCGGAGTCCGGACTCGCGATGCAGCGGCGCGAGCGCAGCCATGAAGGCCATCGTGGTGCAGTTGGGGTTGGCGACGATGCCCTTGGGGATGTCGTCGAGTGCGTCGTTGTTGACGTCGATGACCACCAATGGAACGTCGGGATCCATGCGCCAGGCGTTGGAGTTGTCGATGACGATCGCCCCCGCGGCGGCGATGGACGGCGCCAGCTCCTTCGAGGCGTACTTGCCGAAGGACACGAGGGCGAAGTCGAGGCCCGAGTAGTCGGCCGTGGCGGCGTTCTCGACGGTGATCTCCCGATCACGCCACGGAAGGGTGCGACCCGCAGACCGCTCCGAGGCGAAGTACCGGATCTCGTCGACGGGGAACGACCGCTCGTCCAGCAGCCGGCGCACCAGCCCGCCGACCTGTCCTGTCGCTCCGAACACTCCTACGCGCATGGGAGACAAGGTTACGAGAGCGCCCGTGCGATCAGGCAATGGGTATGTTCGTCGGTCATGACCGAGCTGCGGCCGTTGGGCCGAACCGGAGTGAAGGTGTCGTCGTTGTGCCTCGGAGCGATGAACTTCGGCGGCCCGGCCGACGAGGATGCCTCCGAGAAGATGTTGCTGACGGCGCTCGACGGCGGCATCAACTTCGTCGACACCGCCGACGTCTACACGGGTGGCAACAGCGAACGGATCGTCGGCGACGTGCTCGAACGGTCGGGCCGGCGCGACGAGGTGGTCCTGGCGACGAAGGTGGGCATCCCGTCTGGGTCTGGTCCGAACGAGCAAGGCGCGTCGCGGCGCCACATCATTCGCTCGTGCGAGAGCTCGTTGCGGCGACTGCGCACGGATCGCATCGACCTGTACCAACTGCACCGGCCGCAGTTCGAGACCGACGTGGAGGAGACGCTGTCGGCGTTCGACGATCTCGTGCGTACAGGCAAGGTCGTCAACATCGGCTGCTCGACGCACCCCGCGTGGTTCGTGCACGAGTGCCTCGCCGCGAGCGACAAGCGGGGATGGGCGCGGTACGTGAGCGAGCAACCCCCGTACAACTTGCTCGACCGGCGCGTCGAGAACGAGCTCGTGCCCCTCGTGCTTCGACACGGTCTCGCACTGCTGCCGTGGTCACCACTGGCCGGCGGCATCCTCGCCGGTCGCTACCGGTCGACGTCGAAGCCGCCGAAGGGATCGCGCGCCGAGCGCATGCCGGCGGCACAGGACCGGCTCACGAAGGGCGCGCTCGCTGTCGCCAACGCGGTCGGAAAGCTCGGTGATGCGCGCGGGTTGACGTCAGGCCAGCTCGCGTTGCTGTGGTTGCGCGACCGGCCAGGCGTGACGAGTCCCATCGTCGGTCCGCGCACCGTCGAGCATCTTCAGGAGTCGCGGGCGATCGCGGAGCACGCGCCACTGGATGACGAAGCCATCGCCGAGCTCGATTCGTTGGTCGCGCCCGGGACGTTCGTCAGCAACTTCCACAACACCAGCGGCTGGACGCCCGGCGCGACATCCTTCTTCAGGCGGTAGCAGGCTCGTCGAGGCCGAAGCACGTGTGCAGCTCCTGCACCGCTCGTTCGATGTCGGCCTCGCGGACCACACAGGAGATGCGGATCGACGACGTCGAGATCATCTCGATGTTGATCGACGCGTTGGAGAGCGTCTCGAACATCTGAGCGGCGACACCGGGGTTCGTCTTCATCCCCGCACCCACGAGACTGACTTTTCCGATCGCGCTGTCGGTCGTGACCCCGCCGGCGCCGATCTCGGTGGCGAGGTCGCCCGTGATCGTCGTCGCCTTGGCGAGATCCGTGCGCGGCACCGTGAAGCTGATGTCGGTCACACCGTGATCGGACACGTTCTGCACGATCATGTCGACGTTCACGTCGGCGTCGGCGAGCGCGCGGAACACGCGCGCGGCGATGCCGGGCTTGTCCGGCACACCGCCGAGGGTGACCTTGGCCTCGGTCGTGTCGTGCACCACTGCCGACACCACGGCCTGTTCCATCGATGGATCCTCCTCCACCACCCAGGTCCCGGGCTCCCAGGTGAAGCTCGAGCGCACGTGCAACGGCACCCGCCAGTTCCGGGCGAACTCCGCCCCGCGCATCGCCGGCTTCGGACAGCCGGCCGCGCACATCTCCAACATCTCGTCGAAGCTCACGCGTGACATGCGCCGCGCGGAGGGGACGACTCGCGGATCAGCCGTGAACACGCCTGACACATCGGTGTAGAGCTCGCACGCGTCGGCGGCGAGCGCATGCGCGATCGCCACGGCGGTCACGTCGGATCCGTTGCGCCCGAGGAACGTGATCTCACGGTCCGTCGACACGCCTTGCGCGCCACCGAGCACCGGGACTCGCCCGGCATCGACCGACTGGCGAACGCGATCGGGGCGCACCTCCAGGATCCGAGCGTTCATGTGCGTCGTGTCCGTGAGGAAGCCGGCCTGACTCCCGGTGAACGAATCGGCAGGAACTCCGATGTCGTGCAGCGCCATGCACAACAACGCCGTGGCTTTGCGCTCGCCTGCAGTGATGAGCATGTCCATCTCGCGACCTGGACGAACGGACGACACCTCGGACGCGAGGCGCAGCAGCTCGTCGGTCTCCTTGCCCATCGCACTGACCACGACGACGACCTCGTCGCCATGACGGCGCGTACGCGCGACATGGTCGGCCACCTGCCGAATGCGCTCTGGGTCGGCGACCGAGGTGCCACCGAACTTCTGGACAACGAGACTCATCGAACGGGCAACGCTACAGGGAGCGCGCGATCCTACGAATCGTCATCCTCCGTCGGGCCGCCGCTCAGCAGCGCACCCCAGCGTCGGAGCGTCTCGAACATGTCGGTCTCGGACGAGTGCAAGATCGCACACAGCGCGCGGATGTCGTCACGGCGGATCGACAGCATCCGCCCGTTGAAGTCACCGCGTTCGATGATGATCGTTCGCAGGTACCGCACGACCGGTTCGGCTTCGGGGATGTGGCCCAAGGCCTCCAGGTCGAGGACGACCTTCACCACCACGCCCGAACCACGGCCCTGGCCGTCCTCCTCGCCCAGCAGCACGCCCATCGGCACCGTGTAGAAGTCCGCCAGCTCGCGCAGTCGAGGCAGGCTCAAGTTGCGAAAACCACGCTCGTACGCACCGACCGCCGATGCGCTCCACCGTCCGCCCGACGTTCGCTCGACGTCGTCGAGTGACATCTCCCGCGCCCGCCGGACGGCCCGCAACCGCTGACCCACTTCGACCGAGAACGCTGACGGACTGTCGTCGTCATCCGTTGGATTGGTCACCACCGTCTCACCTCCCACCATTCCTCCGCCCTCCGATTGCCGCGTCTGCAGGTGTTGATTCGTTGTCCGCCGCCCGGATTCCCCCGAACCGCCACCCGGAGTAGTTTCTCGCACTTATGCCATCTGCCAAACGAGAACGCCAGCGCGAAGGGCGACAAGTTCGCGTCGCACAGGCCATGGCGGAGCAGAAACGCCGCCAACGCGTCCGAAGTGTCCGGAATTTCGGAATCATCATCGTGGTGATCGTGGGTGCGATCGCGTTCCTGGCATGGCGGAGTGGCAACGACAGCAAGGCGCCTGTCAGCGCGTCGAGCGAGAGTGCGGCGTCCAGCGCCGCGCCTACTCCGGTTGCCATCACGATCCCGGCGAAGGGCGAATCCATCACCGGCGACACCCCGTGCCCGCCGGCCGATGGCTCAGCGAAGCGCACGACGACGTTCGCGAAGCCGCCGCCCATGTGCATCGACGTCAACAAGACGTACACCGCGTCCGTGGCGACGACGAAGGGCACGTTCTCGATCGCGCTGGACGCGAAGAACGCACCGAACACGGTCAACAACTTCGTCGTGCTCTCGGAGTACCACTACTACGACGGCGTCGCGTTCCACCGCATCATCCCCGGCTTCGTCGACCAGACCGGTGACGCCACGGGTCCGACGCCGGGTCAGGGTGGTCCCGGCTACACGTTCGAGGACGAACTTCC
>DASUCS010000312.1:0-8664 GCA_036275935.1 Acidimicrobiales bacterium | reverse complement strand
TGCTGACGATCAACGAGCACCACCCGCACGATGTCCCGCACTTCTACCTGTTCATCCTCGGGACGAAGCGGGCGGAGCAGAGCAAGGGCCTCGGCTCGAGGTTGATGCGCGAGGTGCTGGATCGCTGCGATCGCCAGGGTCTCGGCGCGTACCTCGAATCCAGCAACCTCAAGAACGTGCCGTTCTACGAGCGCCACGGCTTCAAGGTGCTCGCGGAAGTGACGCTCAGCCCTGAGTTCACGGCGCGCCCGATGTGGCGCGACCCGCAGACGTAGACGCGAACCCGAACTCGAGTTACCAGCCGCGCTCGGCGAGCTTCACGTCGAGCTCTTCGATCTCGAGCCCCTTCATCGGCTCGCCCAACCCGCGGCTCACCTTGGCCAGGATCTCCGGATCGGCGAAGTGCGTCGTCGCCTCGACGATGGCCTTGGCCCGCAGCGGCGGGTTGTCGGACTTGAAGATGCCCGACCCGACGAACACCGCTTCGGCGCCGAGCTGCATGACGAGCGACGCGTCGGCCGGCGTCGCGATGCCGCCCGCACAGAACAACGGCACCGGAAGGGTGCCGGTCTCGGCGAGCTCCTGCACCAGGCCGACTGGCGCCTGCAGGCGCTTGGCCCAGTCGTAGACCTCGGCCGAGTCCGCCTGGGTGATCTTGCGGATGTCGCCGAGGATCGAGCGCAAGTGCCGGACGGCTTCGACGATGTTGCCGGTGCCCGCTTCGCCCTTCGAGCGGATCATCGCGGCTCCCTCGCTGATGCGGCGCAGCGCCTCGCCGAGGTTGGTCGCGCCGCACACGAAGGGAACGGTGAAGCGCCACTTGTCGATGTGGTGCGCTTCGTCGGCCGGCGTCAGGACCTCCGACTCGTCGACGTAGTCGACGCCGAGCGCCTCGAGGATCTGCGCCTCGGCGAAGTGACCGATCCGGGCCTTCGCCATGACCGGGATGGTGACCGCGGCCTTGATGCCCTCGATCATCTCCGGGTCGCTCATGCGGGCGACGCCGCCGTCGCGCCGGATGTCGGCGGGCACTCGTTCGAGCGCCATCACGGCGGAGGCCCCGGCGTCCTCGGCCACTTTGGCCTGCTCGGGCGTGACCACATCCATGATCACACCGCCCTTCAGCATCTCGGCGAGGCCTCGCTTGACGAGGAAGGTGCCCTTCTCGGCTGACATAGCTCTGGATTCTACGAGCGGATCCGCGATGCCCCGACCCGCCTTTTCGTCCGCGAACATGGCTGGATGCCCGACGAGCAACCCGGCCGTCCGCGCGCGCACCCGGCGCACGTGTACTGGCGGCGCCGGGCAGTGCTCGGCGGCGGGCTCGCGCTGGTCGGCTACGAGGCGCTACGAGCCCTCGGTCTCGGCCGGGGGAACCCGCACCCCCACACTGCGATGCGCGGCGTCACGACGTCGAAGGACGCGAAGCCCACGACCACCAGCACGACGAAGCCGGAGGCCACGGGCGACGCCCGCAACATCATCCAGATCGAGAACTCCAAGCCGGGCACGACGGACTTCGCGTTCCCCTTCGACGACAACGTCGAGGGCGCGATCGAGGGCTACGCGAACACGGACAGCGCCCATCGAGGTGACAACGTCCGCCTGTTCGTGTCGAGCACAGGAACGCACTTCACGGTCGAAGCGTTCCGCTTCGGTCACTACGGGGGCGCGGGCGCGCGACGCGTGTGGGCGAAGCCGGAGCCGGTCGTGGCCGGTGTGCAGGCGCCCGCGGTCATCGACCCCGACACCAACATGCGCGAGTGCCAGTGGCTGCCGTCGGTGGATGTCACCATCGGCCACGACTGGACGCCAGGCATGTACATGTTCCGGTTGAAGTCCGACAACGGTGGCGCTCACTTCATCCCGCTCGTCGTGCTCGACGATCGGCGCGCCGACCTTCTCGTGATCTCCGCGATCACGACGTGGAACGCGTACAACACATGGGGCGGCGCGAGTCTCTATGAGGGTGATGTCGGCCGCTCGAAGATCGTGAGCTTCGACCGTCCCTACGACTCGAGTGGGTCAGGCCACTTCTTCGGTGGCGAGTTCGAGTTCGTGCAACAGGTCGAGTCGATGGGCATCGACGTTGCGTACACGACCGACATCGACCTGCACGCCCGTCCTGGTCAGACCACGGTGAACGGGTACAAGTGCGTCGTCTCGCTTGCCCACGACGAGTACTACACGCTCGAGATGCGTCAAGCGCTCGAGACCGCCCGAGACAGCGGCGTGAACCTCATGTTCCTCGGCGCGAACGCGTGCTTCCGCCGCATCCGGCTCGAACCGTCGCCGAACGGCCCGCACCGCCGGGAGGTGAACTACCGCGTCGCCGCCGAGGATCCGCTGAACGGCGTCGACGACGCGCGCGTCACGACGAGTTGGCGCAACGATCCTGCGCCGAATCCGGAGAGCTCGCTGATCGGCAACTTCTACGAGGCCAATCCGATCGACGCCGACATGGTCGTGGTCGATGCCGGCTCGTGGGTGTTCGACGGCACCGGCCTGAACAACGGCGACATCCTGCCGGGCCTCGTCGGCAACGAGTACGACCGCGTCACCCCCGAGATGCCGACGCCACCGACCATCCAGGTGCTGTGTCACTCACCGGCGGTCGTGAAGGGGAAGAACACCTTCGCTGACGTCACGTACTACACGGCGGATTCGGGTGCCGGAGTGTTCGCCACGGGAACGCTCTGGTGGGAACAGCACTGCGGACCGTTGATCACCGACATCCCGGACGCCAGCAAGGCCGAGAACCTGGTCGACTGGCGTGTGCGCCGCATCACCGCCAACGTCCTGTACGTCTTCCTGTCCGGTCCGGCTGCCAAGTTGCATCCGTCGGTGCCAAACCTGGACGCCCTCGGCATCTTCCCGCACTACATCGCCGCCCCGCCGCTCTGAGGGAGCCGAAGGCCGAGCGATTCGTGTCGAGTTACAGCTCGCGTAGGGCGGCGATGCGTTCCTCGAGCGGGGGGTGCGTGTCGAACAACCGGTTGAGGCGCGAGAGCTTGCCCTCTTCGGGCTTGGTCGGCATCGGCTGCTCGATCCACAGATGCGCCGTCGCACGAGAGTGCGCGCTCACCACGGTCTGGTCGTCCTTCAGCTTCTCCAACGCCGAGATGAGGCCGGGTGGATAGCGGGTCAGCTCCACACCGGACATGTCGGCCAACGACTCGCGGCGACGGCTCACGGCGAACTGCATCAGCTGGGCGATGATCGGGGCGAAGATCAGCAACACGAACCCGGCGATCGCAAGGATCGCTCCGGCCCCGCCGTTGTTGTCGTCATCACGGCCGCCGCCGAACCACAGCATGCGGATGGCGAGGTCGGATGCGAGTGCGATGAAGCCGACCATCGTCACTGCGATCGTCGACACGAGGATGTCGTAGTTCTTGATGTGGCTCAGCTCGTGAGCGAGCACACCTTCGAGCTCGATCCGGTTCATCTTGTCGAGGAGGCCGGTCGTCACCGCGATCGCCGCGTGCTTCGGATCGCGTCCCGTCGCGAACGCATTCGGCGCGACGTCGTCCACGATGTACACCCGCGGCTTGGGCAGACCGGCGGCGATGCAGAGGCCTTCGATCAGGTTGTGCAGGCGCGCGTACTCGACGGGGTCTGCGGGCCGAGCACGGCTCATGCGCAGCGCGACGCTGTCGGACTTCCAGTACGACACGACCGACATCGCGATCGCAACGATCAGCGCGACGACCACACCTGCGATCCCGAACCTCAGCAGGAAGTTGAGGGCGACGCCAACCAGCGTCGCGAACGCGACGAATGCCGCGATCAGCAGGATCGAACGGCGCTTGTTGGACGCGACCTGGTCGTACAGCGGACGGATTCCGGAGCTGTCGTGCTACTGCTGCGGCGACGCAGGCGGAGTCGGAGGTGCCGGTGGCACCGGCGGTGTCCCCTGCGGCGCGGCGGGAGCCGCGGGTGCGGCCGGCTGCGCCGGGTTGTTGTCGAACGACACGCGCACGGGCTCGCGATCGGTCTCCTCGACCTCGAAGTACTCGCGAGCGGTGAAGTGCATCATTCCGGCGATGATCACCGACGGGAACGTCTGGATCTTCGTGTTGTAGCGCTGAACGGTGTCGTTGTAGAACTGCCGCGCGTAGGCGATGCGGCCCTCGGTGCCGGTCAGCTCCTCCTGAAGGTTCAAGAAGTTCTGGTTGGCCTTCAGGTCCGGATATGCCTCGGACAGTGCGAACAACGACTTCAGCGCGCCGCTGATCATGTTCTCGGCCTGAGCCTGCTGCGCCGGACCTTGTGCGCTCATCGCCATGTTCCGCGCCTGGATGACGGCTTCGAGGGTCTGGCGCTCGTGCGCCGCATAGCCCTTCACCGTCTCGACGAGGTTGGGGATGAGGTCGTACCGCCGCTTCAACTGCACGTCGATCTGGGCCCACGCGTTGTCCACGCGGTTGCGCAGCCGGACGAGACCGTTGAAGGTCAGGATGAAGAAGATGACGATCAGCGCGACCACGATGAGGATCACGATGAGTGCGACCACGGGCGAGAGCGTACTGGCTGGCGGCGCACCGTCGCGTGGAGCCTCGGGCTAGTCAGATCAGGTCATCCAGAAGGGTGCGTCCGGGCCATGGCGCTTCGGCGCCGAACGGCGCAAAGTGCACACAGCCACCACGACGCAGCACAGACGCAGCACTCACGCAGTTCCGAAGTCGCAGCACGTCGCACCATCGATGCACCACGGTCATCGCACTCTCGAATCATGGGGGCTGACCAACGACGGGAGGGCCCGATCCTCAGCTGGGCCCTCCCGCTTCGTTTTTCGACACGTGTCTCGACACAAATCAGGCGCTCCATTCGGAGCGCCTTCTTTCGTGCTGTCGAGACGGCGCCCTGTCGGCCTTCGGCCTCCCAGCGGGCGCTTCGCTCGACGCCCGCCGGACCGTCCGCGAGCGACGGTCGCTCGGCTACCTGATTCGCTCGTAGAGGTCGGCGTACTTGGCGGCGAGGTTGTCCATGCTGAACTCCTCGGCGCGTTCGCGACCTGACGCGACCAATCGCTCGGCACACGTCGGGTTCTCGAGCACCTTGGCCAGCGCGTCGGCCAGCGCCGCGGCGTCGCCGGGCGGCACCAGGATCGCGTCCGCGCCCGAGCGTGCCACGTTGTGATAGCCGGGCAGATCGCTCGCGACCACGGGTGTCTGTGCCGCCATCCCTTCCAACAGCACGACGCCGAACGACTCGCCTCGCAACGACGGTGCGCAGAACACGTCCGCACCGCGCAGCCGTGACGCCTTCTCGTGATCATCGATGCGACCGAGCCACTCGATGCGACCGTCGTGCCCGTACTGCGACTGCAGCGCGGATGTCTCCGGACCGTCCCCCGCCACCCACACCCGAACATCGGACGGCAGCAACTGCATCGCTTCGAGCAGCACGGTGAGACCCTTGCGCGGCTCGTGGCGCCCGACGAAGAAGATCGTCGGCCCCTCGCTCGGCCACGGCTCCGCCTTGGCGAAGCGATCGACCTCGATGCCGTTGAACAACAAGGTGTAGTCGCCGCCCAACGCGTCGTGCGCCATCTTCCTCGCGTCTTCGGACACCGCGCACCGGTGATCGAGTCGGCTGGCGAGCTTGCGCACTCCCCAGTTCAAGTAGCGGTACGCCGCGCTGCCTCCCGCGGCGTGGAACGTTCCGACGATCGGCGCATTGCGGAACAGGATCGCCGTCATGCACGGGCCGGGCACGAGCGGCTCGTGCAGGTTCAGCACGTCGAAGCCTTCGTCGCGCAGAGCGCGGATCGTGCGCAGCTGGCACGACGGGTCGGGTGCCACTGGCGCGACGGAGCCATTCGCGCGCGTCGGGATGGATCGCCCGAGGGGGGTCACGCCTCCGTCCGGCGGTGGTCCGTCACAAGGACCGAGCACGCGGGCGTCGTGGCCGAGGTGGCGGAGCGAGCGTGCCAGACCGAGCACTTGCCCCTGCACTCCCCCGGGCACGGTCAGGCTGTAGGGGCAGATCAGCCCGACTCGCATCGCAGCCACGCTACTCGGACCGGTCGCTGGGCCAGTTTGGTTGCAGCAGGTGCCACTGCTCGGGCGCAGCCCGGATGAGGACCTCGAGCTCGTTGGCCAGCAGCTGGGTGACCCGGGTGACGTCGTTGCGCAGCCCGCCTTGACGTTCGGCAGGTATGGGCGGACGGACCACGCCGTGGTGCCCGTGCCCGCGGAAGTACGCCGCCGTCGGGAGCAGCGGCGCACCCGTGCGCAAGGCCAACGTCGCGGGTCCGCCCGGCAACGTCGTGCGCTCGCCGAAGAAGTCGACCTCGACACCACCCCCACCGATGTCGCGGTCGCACAGCAGACACACGACGTGGTTGTTCTTGAGCGCCCGCACGACCTGTCCAGCTGCGTCGGGTCCGAGCGACACCACGTTCATCCCGAACGAGCGGCGGAGCCCCACGAACCAGTCGAACAGCTCAGGCGGGTCGAGCGCTTCGACCACCACGGTGATCGGCAGCTTGTGCACCGTCGACACCCAGAAGCCGGCCCACTCCCAGCCACCGAGATGGGGCAAGGCGAGGATCACACCCTTGCCACGAGCGACCCCCTCGTCGACATGCTCCAGCCCCTCGACGGTCAGGCCCGCATCGAGCTGCTCGGGCGTCGTGCCCGGGAGGCGGAACGACTCGGCCCAGTAGCGGGCGTAGGACTCGAACGTCTCGTCGACCGCGTGGCGCAGCACGCTCCCACCGAAGCCCGGTCCGTACACGCGACGCAGGTTGCGCTCCACCTGGGCCCGTCGCTCCGGCGACACGCGCGCCGCTCCGTACCCCGCGACACGCGCGAGTCCGTTCGCCATCCCTTCCGGCAGCAGGCGTGCAAACGCGCTCCCGGCCTTGAACGCGGCCAGCGTCCGATTCATCGCCCGCCCTCGTGGGTTGGGTCAGCTGCGGTTGTTGCGCCGGGCGTCGCGCGCCGCGGTCCACCGTTCGCGGCGGAGCCGGGTGCGCTCGCTGCGCGGCCGGCTCTGACGCGACCGCCACCGCTCGTTCACGGGGCGACGCGGCGTCGCCGTGGCCTGGTTCCACACCTTCACGAACCGCTGCACCGCGGTGAAGGTCGTGAGGGCGAGCATCAGCCACAGCACCGGGACCAGCAGGGTCTCGAACAGCAGGCCCAGGCCGAGTGCGATGATCCGCTCGGCCCGCTCCATCAGTCCACCTCGAGCGTCGAACCCGAGCGACTCGGCCTTGGCTCGCTCGTAGGAGATGATCAGCGACATCGCCAGCACGGCGAGCGGCAGCGCCACGATGTGACCGCCGTTCGTGTCGCTGAGGTACCACGCCACGCCGCCGAGCAGCAGCGCGTCAGCCACACGATCAGCGACCGAGTCGAAGAACGCGCCTCGCGGTCCCGCGGTGCCCGATGCCTTCGCGACGGCGCCATCGAGCACGTCCGGAACGGCCGTCAGGATCAGCAGCAGGAAGCCGACTCGCAGCGCACCTGCCGCGATGGCGATCGATGCACCGACTGCCATCACGAGGCCGAGCAGCGTGAGCTGGTCCGCGCTGATGCCGCTCTTGCGCAGGTTGGCGCCGACCGGGCGGAGCTTCTGCTCCACGCTCGGACGGAGGCGCTTGTCGAACATCCGCTGCTCCGGTCTGGGTTGCACGTGCTGGGGCTGGCGTGCGAACTCCTGAAAACGCTACCAGCGGGGCCGCAGATCCCACGACATGGCCGGTCAACGCCTTGGCCGATGCGTCTAGGCTCAACCCTCACATCGCAAACGATCGGGGGCTCGGTTCGTGAAGCGCTTTCCGCCGGAGAAGATCCGCAACGTCGCATTGGTCGGGCACGGCGGCTCCGGGAAGACCACCCTGGCCGAAGCTCTGCTGCACAAGGCGGGCGCCATCACCCGGATGGGCCGGGTGGAAGACGGCACCACGGTGTGCGACTTCGATCCGGAGGAGCAGAAGCGCAGCCTGTCGCTCTCCTTGGCGTTGGCGCCGTTCGAGTGGAAGGACCACAAGGTCAACCTCATCGACTGCCCGGGCTATGCCGACTTCATCGGCGACGTCCACGCCGCACTCCGCGTCGCGGACCTTGCCGTGTTCGTGGTGAGCGCGGTCGAGGGTGTCGAGGTGCAGACGTACGCGGCATGGAAGATCGCCGCCGAGCTGGGCGTGCCGCGCATGATCTTCGTCAACAAGCTCGATCGGGAACGGGCGAGCTTCGAACGCACGCTCGAGCAGCTGCGGGACCGTTTCGGCGCCGGTGTCGCTCCGCTCGAGCTGCCGATCGGCGAAGAGGCCGACTTCCACGGCGTCGCGGACCTGCTGACCGACACCGCCTATCTGTACGACGGCGACAAGGTGACCCACGGCGAGGTCCCGGACGAGCTGGCGGACCTCGAGCACCAGGTGCACGACAACCTGGTCGAGGGCATCGTCGTGGCCGACGACGACCTCCTCGAGCGCTACCTCGGCGGCGAGCAGATCTCGTTCGACGAGCTCGAGACGTGCCTCGCCCACGGCGTCGCGTCCGCCTCGGTGTTCCCGGTCGTGTGCGGCTCGGCCACCGGGCCGATCGCGGTCGACCGGCTCTGCGACTTCATCTGCGAGATCGGGCCGTCGCCGATCGACCGCCCGCCGGTCGAGGTGCGGGCCGGCGACCAGACCGCGGAGGTGAA
>DASUCS010000311.1:0-3033 GCA_036275935.1 Acidimicrobiales bacterium | reverse complement strand
TCGTGCACAACGCGATCGTCCACAACGTCGCGAACGGCAGCGTCCGGGTCACGACCAGCGTGCAGCCAACGACTGTCGCCGTGACCGTCGAGAACACCGGAGAGGACCTCGCCCCAGAACGGGTGGAAACGCTCGTCGAGCCCTTTCAACGCGGTGCCGAAAGAGTTCGAACGGACCGGGCCGGTGTCGGTCTCGGGCTCGCCATCGTCAGGACGATCACCGAGGTTCACGGCGGCACCCTCACGCTGACTGCCAGGGCCACCGGAGGCCTGCGAGCGGAAGTGCAACTACCCGCCGCGCCTTCGCGCGCTGCAGCTGGGTCGACGCAGCGAGCTGCGGTGGAGGTCCAGCGGGTCCGCGGAGCCGATCGATGACTTCCCCGCCGTCGTAGCGTCAAAGCTCATCTGAGTGGCCACGACTCTCACGGTCTTTCGCACCTCGCAGAGGCGATGGAGGTCCATGTCGAGCAGGACCGGGTCGACGATCGTGGCGGTGGCGGCTCTCATCCTCGTCGAGGAGTACAAGCTGCGGCTCGACGATCCTGTCGACGCCCTGCTCCCCGAACTGGCCGACCGGCGCGTGCTCGTCGATATGCGCGGTCCCATCGACGCAGAAGAACAGTGCCGCGCGGCGTCCGATCACGCTGCACGACGTTCTGACGTTCCGGCTCGATATCGGCATCGACTTCGCGGCCGCAGACGGTGAGTTCATTCCCGTCCATGCCGACCTGGCTTGGGCCGACGGAACACCGATACCGGCTACGGTGCCGCGTCTGCCTCTCGCAGGACGCGTGCTGAAGGGGTGCCGGCGAGACCGGGCGAAAGCTCAGACGACTGCCACACCACGGTCTCTAGAAACCGCTTGAACTCGTTGGCGGCGTCGATGGACGCGAACTCGAGCTGCACAACGATGTATCGGTCGTCGTCCACCGGCTGGTGAATCCGTTGTCCGATTACGCCCGCATCTCGTCGAGCCTCCGCGAACGCGTTGAACGCTCCGAGCCAGGTTCCAAGGTCCGAGATCGAATGCTCGATGTGTAGTACCGGCACGGGCAGCTCCTCGAGATCGAGTCGCGGGGTCTGTCACATGATTGCTTGTTCGGACGTCGAGGCGACTCCGCACTGAATGTCCCGATCTCACGTATCCCGGATGCACGAGACTGAGACCGTGAGTGCGCCGCGCAGAAAGCGTTGGTCCGACGTCGAAGACATGCAGCCGGCGGCAACGCTCGACATCGACCGCGTGAGCGGTGTGCTCGTGCGCTACCTCGGCGCGGGTGACGTGCGCATCGATCGTCTGCGCACACTCGCGCCACCGCAGTGAAGATCTCCTACCCCGCATCGCTGCCGGTCAGCGAGCGCAAGGACGAGATCCTCGCCGCCATCCGCGACCATCAGGTCGTCGTCGTCGCGGGTGAGACCGGGTCGGGCAAGAGCACGCAGCTCCCGAAGATCTGCCTCGAGCTCGGCCGCGGGATCGGCGGGCTGATCGGCCACACGCAACCACGCCGGCTCGCGGCGCGCACGGTGGCCGAGCGCGTCGCGGAGGAGCTGGGCGGCGAGGTGGGCGGCATCGTCGGGTATGCGGTCCGCTTCACCGATCGCGTCAGCGAGAGGACGCTCGTGAAGGTCATGACCGACGGCATCCTGCTCAACGAGATCCAGCGGGACCGCGCGCTGACCGCGTACGACACGCTCATCGTCGACGAGGCGCACGAGCGCAGCCTCAACGTCGACTTCATCCTCGGCTATCTCAAGCAGCTGCTTCCGCGCCGGCCCGATCTCAAGGTGATCATCACGTCCGCAACGATCGACACGGCGCGCTTCGCGCAGCACTTCGACGACGCGCCGGTGGTGGAGGTGTCAGGCCGTACGTTTCCCGTCGAGGTGCGCTACCGCCCACTCGTCGACGAGGAGAACGACATCGAGCGCGACCAGACGCAGGCCATCTGCGATGCAGTCGACGAGCTGCGCCGCGAGGGGCCGGGCGACGTGCTCGTGTTCCTCAGCGGCGAGCGCGAGATCCGCGACACTGCGGACGCGCTGGGTCGCCTCGAACTCCCGGACACCGAGCTGCTCAACCTGTACGCGCGACTCTCGATCGCCGAGCAGCACCGCGTGTTCCAGCCACACAAGGGACGGCGCATCGTCCTCGCAACGAACGTCGCCGAGACGTCGCTGACCGTCCCCGGCATCCGCTATGTCATCGACACCGGCAACGCTCGGATCTCGAGGTACAACCGGCGTACCAAGGTGCAACGCCTGCCGATCGAACCGGTGTCGCAGGCGTCGGCGAACCAGCGCGCTGGGCGCTGCGGTCGTGTTGCGCCGGGCATCTGCATCCGCCTGTTCTCGGAAGACGACTACGACGCGCGTCCCCCGTTCACTGACGCGGAGATCCTGCGGACGAACCTCGCGTCCGTCATCCTTCAGATGACGGCGATCGGCCTCGGCGACCTCGGGGCGTTCCCGTTCGTCGACGCGCCGGACGCTCGCAACATCAGTGACGGCGTCGCGCTGCTCGAAGAGCTCGGCGCGTTGAGGGACGACGACGGCCGTGGACGGGCCCGCCGCCTCACACCGCTCGGACGCCAGCTGGCGCGGCTTCCGATCGATCCCCGCCTCGCACGCATGGTGCTCGAGGCGGACGCCAACGGGTGCCTGCGCGAGGTGATGGTGATCGCGTCGGCGCTTTCGATCCAGGACCCGCGCGAACGGCCGGCGGAGAAGCAGCAGCAGGCTGCGGAGCTGCACGCTCGCTTCGCCGACCCGGACTCCGATTTCCTCGGCTACCTCAACCTCTGGGAGTACCTCCAGGAGCAGCAGGACGCTCTGTCGTCGAGCCAGTTCCGACGGCTGTGCCGCAATGAGCTTCTCAATTACCTGCGGATCCGGGAGTGGCAGGACCTCTATGGCCAGCTGCGGCAGGTCTTGCGCTCGCTCGGCCTTCGTCCGTCGAAAGAACGGGGCGACGTCGACGCCATTCACCGCTCGCTGCTCGCCGGCCTGTTGTCACACCTGGGCATGCGCGTCG
>DASUCS010000310.1:0-10015 GCA_036275935.1 Acidimicrobiales bacterium | reverse complement strand
CTGCCTCCCGGTACGCAGATCGGCGACATCTCGGTCTCCGCCGGCGACATCTCGGGCGTCCACGGTGATGCGATCAACTTCCAGGCCACGATCCCGATCACCGCGCAGGGTCAGTCGATCAACTTCTTCAGCGACACGCTGTTCGTGCTGAAGGGCCGGGCCACGTTCGACTTCACCTTCGACAACGTGAACGCACCGTTCCCCGCCGATCTCGCGACGCAACTCGCCAACACGTCGATCGACCGCGCCCCCGATTCCTGAACCTGCGCGCCCCTACGACTCCTCGGGAGGCGGCCGGAGCATCGTCGTCTCGCCCTTGCTGAGCAGGAACAGCGCCTCGCACGTGTCGCACGCGCCGACGATGCCGGTGACGTGCGGATGCTCCTCTTCGAACAGGATCGTTCCGTCACAGTCGTCGCGCGGGCACGAGCCGCGTATCCCGGCCATTCCGGGGTACATCGCCAGAGCTCGAGCGGGCGTTACCGCTCGGTAGGAGAATGCTCTCCGACTGGTCGGGCTGGCGGGATTTGAACCCACGACCCCTTGACCCCCAGTCAAGTGCGCTACCAAACTGCGCCACAGCCCGTGACCGGACGACTCTAGTCGTGCGCCGTCACGGTTGGACCCCGCGAACTCGACGCAATAGGGGCCCAAAACTGACGCCTATTGCGTCGAGAATGGGCGCCGGGTCAGATGAGCCAGCCGATCATCTGGACGATGCGGAAGCCGACGTAGAGCACGGCGAGGATCACCATCAGCTTGAAGTGCCACGGGGCCTTGTAGTCCTCGGCGGCCTCGACCTCTTGTGGCGACGCGAGCTGGAGCCCGCAGCTCGGACACTTGCCGGTGACCGGCATCGAGTTCGGACTCCAGAACTTGGCGCAGTCCTCGCAGAACGGCATCAGACGGGAGGCACGCCGTGGCGGCGGTCGCTGAAGGTGCGGTCCTTGCCACGGGCCAGTTCGAAGCGGCGCACGATCTCGGTGCGCAGATCGGCGAAGTCGACCACTGCATCGATCACGTTCTCCGACGCGAGCCGCAGGAGATCCACGTCTTCCTCGTAGATGCGGCGTTGCTCCGCGACGAACGCCTCGCGTTCGCTCGCATCCTCGATGGCGGCGATCTTGTTGGCGAACACCGCGTTGACCGCCGCCTCCGGACCCATCACGGCGATCTTCGCGGTGGGCAGCGCGATCGTCGCCTCCGGCTCGAACGCCGGTCCCGACATCGCGTACAGACCTGCGCCGTACGCCTTGCGCACGATCACCGAGATCTTCGGAACCGTCGCCTCCGAGACCGCCGTGACCATCTTGGCGCCGTGGCGGATGATCCCCTGCCGTTCGACGGCGGTGCCCACCATGAAGCCGGGGACGTCGGCGAGGAACAGCAGCGGCACGTTGAACGCGTCGCACAGATTGATGAACCGGGTGCACTTGTCGGCCGAGTCGACGAACAGCACACCGCCGAGCTGCGCGGGGTTGTTGGCGACGACGCCGATCGGCGCACCGTCGAGCCGTCCGAACCCCACGATCACCTCGGGTGCGTAGAGCGGCTTGATCTCGAAGAACGACTCGGCGTCGACGATCCCTTCGATGAGGTCGTGCATGTCGAACGGCACGTGCTCGTCCGGGGGCACGAGCTCGGCCGTGATCGTTCGCGCCGGCGCCTCGCCCGCCCACAACGGTGGATCGATCCGCCACGACGACGGCAGGTACGAGAAGAACGCTTTCGCCTGGTCCAGCGCGTCCTCGTCGTCGTAGGCGAGGTTGTCGCCGCACCCCGAGACGGTGGCGTGCATGCGCGCCCCACCCATCTCCTCGAGCGTGGTGACCTCACCGATGACCATCTCGGCCATCCGCGGCGACCCGAGGTACATGGATGCGTTTCCTTCGACCATCACCACGATGTCGCAGAAGCTCGGGATGTACGCGCCGCCGGCGGCCGACGGACCGAACAGACAGCAGACCTGCGGGACGCGGCCCGACAACTTGATCTGGTTGTAGAAGATGCGGCCCGCGCCACGGCGACCGGGGAACAGCTCGACCTGGTCGGTGATCCGCGCGCCCGCCGAGTCGACGAGCCAGAACACCGGGGTCTCGTGGCGGAGCGCGTACTCCGTCAGCCGTACGATCTTCTCGACCGTACGCGCGCCCCACGAACCGGCCTTCACCGTCGGGTCGTTGGCCATCACGCACACAGGCCGTCCGTCCACGCGCCCGACGCCGGTGACGACGCCGTCCGCGGGCAGATCACCCGTGGGTGCCATCGCGTTGGCGAGAAGCGCATCCTCGACGAACGAGTCCTCGTCGAGCAGCAACGCCAGCCGGTCGCGTACGAACAGCTTTCCTTGCCCGGCCAGCTTCTCGCGTTGCGCGTCGAGGTTCCCGGCGAGGGCGCGTTCTGTGGCCTTGCGTAGTGATTCTTCGTTCACGTCACGAACGCCGGATGGCGAGGATGGCGATGTCGTCGGTGATCGGTGACGATGCGAAGTCGCGTGCGGCCTCGATCAACGTCTTGCACAGCACGTCGGGGTCGACGCCCGGGTCGCGGCGCAGGAAGCCGGCGATGCGTTCCTCACCGAACAGCGACTCGCCGTCACGTGCTTCGGCGAGACCGTCCGTGTACGTGAGCAGCAGGTCGCCTTCTTCCAAGGTGATCTCGCGGCTGATGTAGCTCGCCACCGGATCGAGGAGCAGCAGCGGGCCAGTTGCGCGCAACGGCTGGACCTCGCGGTCGTGCCAGAGCCACGCCGCAGGGTGACCGGCGGACGCGAACCGCAGCGTGCCTGCTTCCGTGTCGAACACCGCGACCATCAAGGAGATGAACTCCTCGGGCCTCACCGCCGAGCCCATCTGCGCGTTGAGCTGTTCGAGGGCCTGCGCTGGATCTCGGAACTGTTGGAGGAAGACCCGCAGCAAGTACTTCGCTTGGAAGGCGGTGATCGAGGGCTCGATGCCGTGCCCGGTCACGTCGCCGATGACGGCGGCGACTCGGCTCGGCGCGACGCGGAACACGTCGTAGAAGTCGCCCGCCATCAGTCCGGTGCCCGGCTGATACACGCGACCGACTTCGAAGCCGGCGAAGTCGGGCAGATCGTCCGGCGCCAGCCGTTCCGCCCATCGCCGCGGCGCGAGCTCTTCCTGGGAGAGGACCTCCTCCGCTCGGCGTTCGAGCATCGCTCGGTCCTCGAAGAGTCGAGACTCTCGGATGAAGTCCCGCCCGTAGAAGATCGACACCGCGATCGGCACCAGGATGAACGCGTACAGCGTCACCGCGTTCGCTTTGTCGCTCAATCCCACGGCGAGCGACGCGATGGCCAACAGCACGTAGAGCGCGGTCGTGTGCAGCTCTTTGCGGAAGGCAGCTCTCGCCAGCGCAGTGGCGTCGTTGTCGGAGCCGAACTCAGCTTCGACCCGGAGCTCTACCTTGCGCAGATACCGAGCAGAGCGCCCCCAGACTGCGGCGGCCGCCAAGCACGCCACGGCCACGAGGACCAAGACGGGTTTGTGCATTTCCCGAGCGATCGTAGTTGGTCGGTGTTACGGACTCGTCACTGTTCGCCTACGAAATGGCCCTGACCAGCCATTACTCACTGCGGCGGCGCACGCGAAGTTTGAGGGGGGTCGGTCCCAAGTCGAACGCTTCGCGCAGCTTGCGCTCCAGGTAGCGCAAGTACGTCGGGGGCAGCTCCCGATTGGCGAACAAGGTGAACGTCGGCGGATCGACCGCACCCTGCGTCGCGTAGAGCACCCGCGCCCCGTGCGGCGCCGGCTGGGCGGACTGGGCGGCGCGGATCACGTCGTTGACCTTGCCCGTCGGGACACGGGTGTGGTACGCGTCGATGGCCTGACCGAGGGCGGGCAGCAACCGGTGCACTCCCTTGCCGGTGAGCGCGCTGACCTTCAGCACGACCGAGTTCGCCATGAAGTGGAGCTTGCGTCCGACCTCCCGGGTCACGTGCTCGCGCCCGTCGGCGTCCAACGTCTCCCACTTGTTCAACAGGACGACGATGGGACAACCGGCGGCGTCGATGCGTTCCGCGAGGCGTTGGTCTTGCGCGGTCACACCCTCGGTCGCGTCGATCACCAGGAGCGCGACATCGGATCGATCGACGGCCTGCAGCGCTCGCACGAGCGAGTAGTACTCGGTGCCTTCGTCGATACGTGCCCGCCTGCGCATCCCGGCGGTGTCGACGAAGCGGATCGGGCCTTCGTCGGTTTCGACGACCGTATCGATCGCGTCTCTCGTCGTGCCCGGCATGTCGTGCACGACCGCGCGGTCGTCACCGATGAGTCGGTTGAAGAGAGTTGACTTGCCGACGTTCGGGCGCCCCACGATGGCGACGGCGAAGATGCGCTCGCCTTCCTCCTCCTCGTCGTCATCGTCCGCGACAGGCTCGTCGATGTCCTCGCCTGGCAGCTCCGCGACGACACGGTCGAGCATGTCGCCCGTCCCGCGACCGTGCAACGCGCTGATCGGTGACGGTTCGCCGAGGCCGAACTCGAGGAACTCCCAGATCGCGCCCTCGCGGTTGCCGTCGTCGACCTTGTTGGCCGCGACGATCACAGGACGTCCGAGGCGGCGCAGCACGTTGGCGACCTGTGCGTCTTCTTCGACCACGCCGACCGATGCATCGACCACGAACACGATCGCGTCCGCGTCGCGCATGGCCTTCTCGGCCTGCTCGCTCACCTTCGCATCGAGTGAGTCACGGGATGGCAACCAGCCGCCGGTGTCGACGGCGACGAAGCGCCGGCCCTGCCACTCGGCTTCGACCTCCTTGCGATCGCGGGTGACGCCGGGCTTCTCCTCGACGATCGCCTCGCGTCGGCCGACGATGCGGTTCAGCAGCGTCGACTTGCCGACGTTGGGGCGGCCGACGATGGCCACGGTGGGAAGCGCCATCACGACCTCGTCAGCGCGGACCGCAACGCGGCGCCGTCGGTGGCGACGATCTCCACCGGACGCGGGAGGTCTCCCGGTGTGGTGCCGTCGAGGAAGCGGCCCGCCGACAGGCACACGTCCGGCAGCAGGTAGCGGTGGCCTTCAGGCTGCTGTGCGAGTACGCGAGCGAGGTCCTCGCCGACCAGCAACCCGGTCACGCCGATGTTGCCGCCGAAGAACTCGTTGGCGACGGGGATGACACGCACGTCGTCGCGCTCCAGACGGTCGATCACCGGGCCGATCACCCGCGCGCCGTACTCCCCCGTCAGGATCCCGACCGGCGCGTCGCGGCGGGGTCGCAGCTGCACCGGCGCGTCGATGCCCTCGGCCGTGCGCGGGCCGCGATACGGCTCGAATGGCGCACCGTCGAGCCGACCCTCGACCCACGCGAAGAACCCGTCGACGACACCCGTCGAGTGCGGCGAGCGTCCCTCGAACTCCGCCTCGAACGTGCGCGCCATGCCGATGCCGTCCTCGTGCATCGCGAATTCCTCGTACGTCGCAGCGTCGGGGAACGAACGGTCGCACAGCAGGTAGTACTCGTCGGCGGCGAACACGAGTCGGTGGCCCAGGGCGACGCGAAACACGTCCTGCCAGTCTTCGACGCAGTCGACCACCGCCTCGGCTTCGGCGGCAGTATGGGGACGCATGCGCGGCTCGGTCGAGTAACGGCTCACGCCGAGCGGCACGACGCACAGCGACGTCAGCTCGGGATACTGGTCGAGCACGCCGGCCAACGTGTCGTCGAGCACGGCGCCATCGTTGATGCCGGGACACACCACCACCTGACCGTGGACTTCGATGCCATGGTCGAGCAGCGCCCGCAGCCACCGCAGGCTGGTTGCGCCGCGGCGGTTGCGCAACAGGTCGGCGCGCACGTTCGGATCCGTCGCATGGATGCTCACGTTCAGCGGGCTCAGACGCTCGGTGACGACACGTTCGAGGTCCGACTCCGTGAACCGCGTGAGCGTCGTGAAGTTTCCGTAGAGGAACGACAGGCGGTAGTCGTCGTCCTTGAGATAGAGGCTCTTACGGAGGCCCGGCGGCAGTTGGTAGATGAAACAGAACTCGCAGTGGTTGTCGCACGTCTGCACCTGGTCGAACAGCGGCGACTCCACCTCGATGCCGAGCGGCTCCCCCGCCGCTTTCGATACGTCGACGGTCACCTCGAGCCCGCCACGGTCGACGTCGACGCTGAGCTCCGCGTCGTCGGTCAACAGCCGGTACTGGATGATGTCGCGAGGGACATGTCCGTTGAGCCGTACGAGCGCGTCGCCAGGCACGAGGCCGGCCGCGGCTGCCGGTGACCCGGGCGCGACAGCAACGATCCGGGCAGTCGACATAAGCGCTCAACGATACGGTCTGAGGCCGTGGAACCGGGCCTCGAAGCGCATGCGCGCGCCGTCTTCGCCAAAGCCGGCATCGCAGTGACGGACGAGGATCTCGCCCTCGTGTTGCTCATCCACGCCGGGTACGAGGCCAGTTCAGCCGTGCTGGACCAGATCGACCCGGCGCAGTTCCCGTACGAGCCGATCGACCCGAGCCGAGCGCCCGAGCGATGACGCATCCGCAGGATCTCAGTCTGACGGCTCAGGCCGAGGCGATTCGCACCGGCGACCTCGACGCGAGCGAGCTCCTCGACGCCACGCTCGACCGACTTCGCGAGCGGGACGGCGCACTCAACTCGACGCCGGTCGTCTTCGAGGATGACGCGCGCCGCATGCTCGACGCCGCGCCGCCGGGTCCCTTGCACGGTGTGCCGCTCACCATCAAGGACATGTACGCGCTCCCGTGGCGAGCGGCGCGCAACGGCACTCCCCTCGACCTGTTCCCGCCGACCGAGTCGGGTGCGTACCGGCGGTTGCGGGACGTCGGTGCCGTCATCGTCGGAGTGGCGAACCAGCACGAGGCCGGGATGGGGACGACGGGCGCACTCTCGGCCTACGGCGCGCACGGCAATCCGTGGCAGCCCGACCATTGTCCGGGCGGTTCATCGGGCGGATCGGCTGCGGCCGTCGGGGCGCGGCTGGTCGCCGGGAGCGTCGGCAGCGACAGCGGCGGCTCGACCCGTATCCCCGCCGCGTACTGCGGTGTGGTCGGGCTCAAGGTCACGTACCGCGCTCTTCCGTACGACGGGTACTTCGGCATGAACACGACCTTCAGCGCGCCGGGAGCATTCGGTCGTGACGCGGCCGATGCTCGCCTGGTCGCGGAGGCCTTGCTGGCGCGGCAACTTCGCGCGAACGCGTCCGAGCTGCGTGTCGGCATCGTGCGCGACCCGTTCTGGACCGACAGCCAGCGTGACGTCGTCGCGCGCTGCGAGCACGCGCTCGCGGCCGCGGGTTGGATGGTGCGTGATGTCATCATCGATCACCTCGAGCTCGCGGGCGCGGCTCTCATGACGCGGCTGGCAGCGGAGGCCGGTTGTCCGCCCGCGGTGGTGCTCGACGCGTTGTCGCCGACGACACGCGCGCTGATGCTGTCCAGCCTGCTGCGCCCGGCCGCTCCCGTGGCGCGAGCCGATCGAGTGCGCGCCGCCATTCGCCGGTCCGTTGCGGGGGTGCTCGACGACGTCGACGTGATCGCGTGGCCATCGGTGCCTGCAGTTGCGCCTCGCCTCGACCATCCTGTCGTCGAGCTGCCGTCGGGTCTGACCTCCGCAGACATGGCGAACATGCGTCACGCCGTGCTCGGCAACCTCACCGGGCAGCCGGGCATCTCCATTCCCGTCGGTTTCGTCGACGGGCTGCCCGCGGGCCTGCAGTTGCTGGGTCGTTGGGGTGAAGAAGCACTGCTCCTGGCCGCCGCCGAGCAGGTGGAGGTGGCGACCGGCCGCGAGTTCGTGGACGCCGTTCCTCCTGTCGCCTCGTAGCCTGGACGCGCAATGGCCGTCGATCGAGTGCTCCTTGCCGCGCCGCGCGGTTTCTGCGCGGGCGTGGAGATGGCGATCAAGGCTCTGGCGTGGATGGTCCGAGCGTTCGATCCGCCGGTGTACTGCTACCACGAGATCGTCCACAACCAGCTGGTGGTCGAGCGGTTCGAGCGGCTCGGCGTCGTGTTCGTCGACGATGTGAGCGAGGTGCCGCCCGGCAGACCGATCATGTTGTCCGCCCACGGTTCTGCACCCGAGGTGGTCGCGGCGGCGCGTGCCAACGGCGGCTTCGTCGTGAACGCCGTGTGTCCGCTCGTGACCAAGGTGCACCACGAGGTGAAGGTGCGGTCCGGCAAGGGATACCGCATCGTGTACGTGGGCCACGAAGGCCACGAGGAGGCGGTCGGCACGATGGCCGTCGCGCCCGATTCGATCCACCTCGTCGAGAACGTGGACGACGTCGCCGCGCTGCCCGCATTCGAGGAGCCGGTCGCGTTGCTCGCACAGACGACGCTGTCGCATCGCGAGTGGTCCGACGTGCTCGACGCGACCGCGTCGCGCTTCCCCGAGATGTGGCGGCCGGGTCGCAGCGACTTGTGCTTCGCGACGACGAACCGTCAGTCCGCGCTCACCGCGATTGCGACTCGTTGCGACGCCTTCGTGGTCATCGGCTCGGCGAACTCATCCAACACTCGAGCGCTCGAGAAGCTGGCGCGTGAGACCGGCTGCGAACGGGTGCTGCGTATCAACGGGCCTGACGAGCTGCCCGACGACCTCGACGGCATCGTGGGCGTCACCGCCGGCGCCTCGGCCCCGGAGGAGCTCGTCGATGCGGTGATTGCCCGGCTCGCACCCCGCGAAGGGGTCGAGGAAGTGCGCATCACCACCGAGGAGGAGTACTTCCCTCCCCCACGCGAGCTCCGCGAACTGCTGTCGGCCATCGACGCCGTCGCCACCTTCACTCTGGGCGGGCCGGTGACGGATCGTCAGGGCCTCAACGATCGAGCGATCGCCGCCAGCGATGTGCTGGCCGCACTCACCTGACCTGTAGGAGACACCACTCATCCCCGCCGCCCGCCCCACGGGGAGACGGCTTCGCCGTCACTGTACGATTCGGACATGGCAACCACGTTCACCCGCATGGACGAGTCGACGGCCGAGCAGTGGGGCGTCATCGGGACCGAGAGCTTCAAGAACCAGGGTCGGGTCGCCGACCGGGTGCTCGGGATGCTCGAGTCGCTGTCCGAGATCGTCGACGGCTTCGCCACCGACCAGCTGACGCACTGCCTGCAGACGGCGACGTTGGCCGAGAAGGCCGGGGCGGACGAAGAGGTCGTGGTCGCCGCGTTGTGTCATGACATCGGCAAGGCAGTGTCCGTGCCGAACCATCCGCGCATCGCGGCGGAGATCCTGCGCCCGTACGTGCGTGACGAGGTCTACAAGATGATCCTCGTGCACCAGGACTTCCAGGGGCGGCACTACTACCACCACTTCGGTGGCGATCCGAATGCTCGCGAAAAGCACCGCGACGAGCTGTCGCCCGAGGAGTTCAAGCTCGCGGAGCAGTTCGCCGACGAGTGGGACCAGATCGCGTTCGATCCGGACTACGACACGCTCCCGCTCTCCCACTTCGAGCCCCTCGTGCGGAAGGTCTTCGCCCAAGCGAAGATGCTCTGACCGACGGTTTGTGCGGTAGTAACGCGCGGAGGGCGCGAGTTACTACCGGCAGAACGATCAGTTCGCGCGAGATTGCGCGTCGTCGAACACCTTCTGGATGGCCGACTTGAGCTGATCCGTCATCTCCCGAACGGCCCGACGCGACACGCCGCCGTTCTCCTTGGCAGGCGGTGGATCGAGCGGAGGGCCGACGACCAGCACGATCTTGCTGGGTCGGATGAACTTCGATCCCTTGGGCATGGCCTTCTCGGACCCACCGATGCCGAGCGGCACGATGGGTACGTGCGTCTTGGCCGCGACATAGGCGGTCCCGTCGAACAGCTCGCACACTTCAGGGCCGGTTTGGCGCGTGCCTTCGGGGAACATCACGAGCGGCTGACCGGACTCCACGATGGACATCGACACGTGGAGCGCCTCTCGATCGGCGGCGCCGCGGTGCACCGGGAACGAGCCCAGCGCGAACAGGAACGGATTGATCCACCCGTACTTGAAGATCGAGTCCTTGCCCATGTAGCGCATGCG
>DASUCS010000309.1:0-3131 GCA_036275935.1 Acidimicrobiales bacterium | reverse complement strand
CGTGCTGGGCGAGCTCGGCACCGGTGTGTTCGAGCTCGCTCCGGCCGGTGCGCTCGGCGAGGATCTCGCCGCTCCGGAGAAGGAAGTGGCGTGGATGCGCAAGCTCGCGGCCGCCACTGGTCGTCCCGTCACGTACGCGCTGAACCAGAACAACAACGATCCGGACGCCTGGCGCAAGCTGCTCGAGCTGTCGGCACAGGCCGCGGCCGACGGCGCGCCGATCACGCCGCAGGTGCACGGGCGCACGGTGTCGTTGCTCTTGGGACTGCAGACGTTCCATCCGTTCAACTTCTGTTCGTCGTGGGCGTCGATCGGTTTGCTGCCGTGGCAGGAACAGGCGGCGCGCATGCCAGATCTACGCGACCAACTCGTGGCGGAGGCACGCGCGCTCGAAGACGATCCGATCGTGTCGAGCTTCATGCACCCGTCGCGCATCTACGTGCTCGGCGACCCTCCGAACTACGAGCCGTCGCGCGACCAGAGCGTGGTCGGCATCGCCGAGGCGCAGGGTCGGCCGACGTGGGAGGTGCTGTTCGATCTCATGCTCGGCGACGGCGGCCGCGAGTTGTTGAATGCGCCCGTCCTCAACTACTCGGACGGCAACCTCGACGCGGCACGCGAGATGCTGCTGCACCCGACGTCCGCGTTCGGCCTCGGTGACGGTGGTGCGCACGCGGGACAGACGTGCGATGCCAGCACGACGACGTTCCTGTTGAGCTACTGGGCCCGTGACCGCGCTCGCGATCGCATCCCGCTCGAGCTCGCGGTGCACAAGATCACCGGTGCGACGGCGGCGTTGTTCGGTCTCCGCGATCGCGGCGTGCTCGCCCCGGGCATGAAGGGCGACGTCAACCTCATCGACTTCGACCGGTTGCAGCTGCACCGGCCCGAGCTGGTCTCGGATCTTCCGGGCGGCGCGTCACGGCTCATCCAACGCAGTGACGGTTACGTGGCCACCGTCAATCGGGGCGCCGTCACCTTCGACCGCGGTGAGGACACCGGCGCCCGCCCCGGCGTGTTGCTGCGCGGCGCCCGCTGACGCTCACGGCGGGCCGCCGATGTGGAGGCCCGTCGCGCTGGTGATCGGCGTGCCGCGGTAACACGACACGAGGTACGGGAAGTCGGGTGTGGCGACGTAGTGGTACATCGTGACCTTCTGACCGTGCCAGGTGATCTCACTGGTGCGGCCGTGGCACTCGTCGAGGTCGTTGCTCGAGAGCAGGTTCCCGTTCGCATCGCGGTCGACGTAGATGCCGAACCCGTCGAGCGCGTAACCGAACAGGCCCGTGTCGAAGCCCGCGACGTCCTTCCAGCACGCCGACAGCGAGTGGTAGTGGTACTGGCCGGTCATCTCCGGGTGCCCGTCGCACGCATCCTGCACCTCGTGTGCCGCCGCGTCCAGTCCACCGGCATCGAACGCGCTGTAGATCGGCACGCCGAGCACACTCACGCCGATCGTGCCGCCCACGCATGACGGCGAGGTCGCCATCGCCGGTTCAGGAAGCTGTGCACGCAGGCTGTAACCCTTGATGGTGTTCGGGTTCCGGTCGTAGTTGTAGGCCGCGTCCGTCGCCGCCACGGGAAAGATGCCGGTCGGCACCGTCGGGAGGCCGTTGCCTTCGAGCGTCTCTCCCGTCGACGAGTGCGTTCCCGTGATCTCGCCGTGTTGGTCGACGGAACCGTTGACCGAGATCTTGGCCGTGGCGTCCCACGTGTTCGAGTCGGTGTGGATCCACGGCCCGTTGGCGAATGCACCACCGCCGTTGAAGTTGGAGATGCACGAGTACACCTCGTCCTTCTGAGGCCCGGTCGTCGAGTACTTGTTGTCGCCCAACGGCAGCTTGGTCAGATCGACACCGGTCGTCACGCTGCTGTCGTGGGATGCACTCGATGCAGTCGACGACGCGGACGCGATCGCAGTCGTCGACTTCGAGTCGCTGCTGCACGCCGCGACGACGGCGAGCGCGCACAGCGTCGTGGTCACCATCCATGTCCGCCGCATCTGGCGCACGCTAGTAACGGAACGCGATCGCCGCTGCCGTGCCGACGTTGAGTGAGTCGACTTCGGGGTCGATCGGGATGCGCACCCGGACGTCGGCACGGCTCATCGCCTCGGCCGTGAGGCCAGGGCCCTCCGCGCCGAGCAACCAGGCGATGCGTTCGCCCTTCACCTCGTCGATGTCGATCGCGTCGCCTGCAGGCGTGAGCGCCGCTACCGCGAAGCCAAGTGCTCGCAGTTCGTCGATCGGATCCGGCCACCGATCGAACCGTGCGAACGGCACGTGGAGCACGTGTCCCATCGAGACGCGGACGCAGCGCCGGTACAGCGGATCGGCGGTCTGCGGGTCGAGCAGCACTGCGTCGACGCCGAACGCACGAGCGCTGCGGAACAGGTTGCCGAGGTTCTCGACGTCGTTGAGGTTCTCGAGCACCGCAATGCGGCGCGCGTCACCGATGAGCGACACGGGATCGAGCTCCGGTCGCCGCGTCGCCGAGGCCACGACGCCGCGATGCAGGTTGAAGCCGACCGTGGCCCGCACCAGCGGCATGTCGCCGACGTAGAGCGGGGCATCGATGCCGGCCAGCAACGGAGCGACACGCGGAAGCTTCGCATGCGACACGAGCACCGCTCGCGTCGCGTACGCCGAGCTCACGAGCTGCTCGAGCGGGCCGAGGCCCTCGACGATGAACGCGCCGTCGGGCGACCGGCCGTCCCGCAGCTCGACGAAGTCGAACAGTCGCGGGTCGGTCGGATCGACGACCTCGATCGGCGTCGGCGCCAACGTCAGTCGGCGAGTGGCTGCAAGGCGTTGGCGAGCGGCTCGAGCACTGCAGGGGTATGGGGCGGCGGGAGGTAGACGATCCCGAGATCGAGACCGGCGTCGTTGAACGCCTTGGCTTCGCTCACGACCGAGTCCATGTCGTTCGGGTCGAGCCGCAGATGCGTCGAGGTCATGATCTCCGACGGGTCACGACCGATGTCCGCGCAGTGGCGATGCAGCACGTCACGCTTGCGGACGAACTCGTCGACACCACCGCCCGGAACATTCCAGTGCTGCGCCCATCTTGCGACCGTGCGCAGTGTCCGCTTCTCGCCCCCGCCGCCGATGACGATGGGCGGATGCGGCTTC
>DASUCS010000308.1:0-14200 GCA_036275935.1 Acidimicrobiales bacterium | reverse complement strand
CGTCGCGCCACCTGGCTCGACGGTGCGCAGGGCCGTCGCGGCACGTGGTGTGAGTCGATACACGAACCAAGGCGGCGGGCCAGCGGATGGCGCGCTGTACTCGGCCGTCAGCGCGATGCCGGACTCGTCGACGCGCGCCGGCCAACCCTCGCGGGACCACGTCTCGGCCAACTCCCGCACGAGGTCGCTGTCGGTGACACGCGCCGCCTGACCCTCGACGACGAGATCGAACTCGTGCGTGGCGACGCTCAACGTGCAACGCGGATCACGTGCGAGGTTGCGACCCTTCCTCGACGAGCCACCGGTCTCGAACCAGAACGCACCGTCCCGCCAGATCGCACCGATGCCGGTGACGTGCGGGGTGCCGTCCGGATCGATCGTTGCCAGCCAGCACGTGTGGCGGTTGGGCCCACCGGTGTCCGGTGCTTGGCTCAGACCGGCGTCGAGTCGGGCTTCGACGTCCCGCCAGTCCAGCACGTCGAGGTCGTAGAGCTCCGCGAGGTTCTTGGCGTCCATGCAGGTTCGACGGTACGGGCCCGATGAACTCATCGCGTCCCGAACCCGGACGTCCGCTCTGTCGAGCAGACGGATGACACCCGGGTCTGTCAGACTCCGACGGTCGCTTCGACCAGGGGGAACCAGATGTCCGACAAGCCGACGTACCTCGGACTGCTGAACGCCGTCTCACTCGCGGAGTCCGCCGCGCACGAGTACCTGACCGCGTGGGCGGCCGTCACACCGCACGAAGGCGTCAAGGCCACGCTCCTCACGGTCGCGGCGCGTGAGGGTGAGCACGGGATGTCGTTCGCGAAGCGGATCAACGAGCTCGGCTACAACCTGCGACCCGGACCGGATGATCCGAAGCGCGCGGAGCGGCTGAACATCGCGTGCTCGACCGAGATCAGCGATTACGACAAGATGCACGCGCTCGGTGTCGCTCGCATCGCCGAGGACTCTGCGAAGACCGGGCCGGACGTCTTCGACAAGTTCTTCTCCGACCACTCGATCGACATCCGGACGGGTGAGTTGCTCGGGCGTTACATCGCCGAAGAGCGCGACAGCGGCCGCAAGCTGCGGGCCTGCTACCTCGCAGTCAAGGCAGAGCACGAAGCCGCCAGCGGGTCGAGCGCGAAGTCGAAGAAGCGGGACAAGGACGTGAAGCGACTCGAGGACAAGATCGACGCACTCTGCGCCGCGGTCGAGGACATCCAGCGTTCGATCACGCCGTCCACGAAGAACGGCCGCTCGCGAGCGAAGGCTGCCGTCTCGGGCTGACGTCCTCGCTTCCGATGCCGCCGTAATGTTGCGGTATGGCGGACACGCAGTACGCGCGGTGTGGCGACCTGAGCATCGCGTACCAGCTCTTCGGCGACGGACCCGTGGACGTGGTCTTCGCCAGCTCGTTCGTGTCCCACGTCGAGGTCATGTGGACCTCACCCGAGATCAAGTCGTTCTTCGACCGCATGGCGGCGTTCTCACGAGTCGTGATCTTCGACAAGGCGGGCGTCGGCTTGTCGGATCCGATCATGCGTTACCGCTCGATCGAGGAGCGGGCCGAGGAGATCGACGCCGTGATGAACGCCGTCGGGTTCGAGCGGCCGGTCCTGATGGGCGTCAGCGAAGGCGGTCCGGCGGCGATGCTCTATGCCGCGTCGCATCCGGAGCGAGTGCAGGCCTTGGTGCTCACGGGCACCTTTCCGTGCGTCGTGTTCGACAGCTGGGCCGACGTGGACGCGGCGCCGTCGGAGCTGCACGCGCGCGCAGTGGAGATGCTGGGCGAGGAGTTCGCGCCAAGCGCAGAGCAGCTCGCCCGTTTCCTGCCGTTCGCCGTGGCCGTCCGAGACGAGTGGGGCAGCGGTGTCGCACTGAGCAACCTGCTGCCATCCCTTCCGCGCGCGCAACTGGGCATGCTCGAGCGAATGAGCGCGAGCCCGGGAATGGCTCGCGCCACGGGCGAGGCCCTGTTCCGCCTCGATGTCCGCGACATCCTCCCGGCGATCAACGTGCCGACGTTGGTGATCCACGCCAAGGACGAAGCCATTCCCGTGGAGTGTGGGCGTTACCTCGCTGCTCGCATCCCCGGCGCGCAGCTGCTCGAGGTGCAGGGCGCCGACCACGCTCCCTGGCTCACGGAACCCGATGTCGTCCTGTCGTCGGTCGAGGAGTTCCTCACCGGCACCCACACGAGCGCACCGGTGCGCCGAGCGCTGCGCACCGTGCTGTTCACCGACATGGTGTCGTCGACCCAGCGGGCGGCCGCCATGGGCGACGACCGCTGGCACGCGCTGCTCGATCGATTCGATTCCGTCACGCGTTCGACCATCGCCCGATTCGGCGGCACGGTCGTGAAGAGCATGGGCGACGGTCACCTCGCCACGATCGACGGACCGGCGCAGGCCATCCGGTGTGCCGAAGCCCTCCGTACCGACGTCGGCGCGCTGGACGTGGAGATCCGCGCCGGCATCCACACGGGTGAGTGCGAGCTCATGGGCGACGACATCGGAGGGCTCGCGGTGCACATCGGCGCGCGCGTGATGAGCCAGGCGGGGGCGAGCGAGATCCTCGTGTCGAGCACCGTTCGGGACCTGGTCGTGGGATCCGGATTCGGGTTCGATGACCGAGGCACCCACGAGTTGAAGGGAGTCCCGGGCCAGTGGCAGCTCCTCGCCGTCCGCCCTGAGGGAGCACCTGCCGGTTCGCCAGAGGCTGCGTTGTACACACAGCCGACTCCGTCTCCCCGCCAGGCGATGCGCCGATCGGATCGAGCCGTTGCCGCGATCGCACACCGGGCCCCCGGCCTGATCCGCGGCGTCGGCCGCCTCGTGCCCAACCGCAAGTAGATTTCGACCCCAGTGTCGGAGGCTGATGAGTTTCGGACGGTCAACCTCGACCTCGGCAACGCCGCAGAGGTCAACAAGGTCGTCATCAACGCCAGCCACATCGCCTACGTGCGGTTCTCCGGCAAGATGAGCAGTCGCCAGCGGCGGATGGAGATCAACCTCGCCAACGGCGAAGTCATCTCGATGAACTTCGAAGAGCCAGAGCACGCGCAGCACATCTTCGGTGAGGTCGTTGCCTCGATGAACCGGACGATCCCGGATCAAGTGGGAGCGGCGGGACTCGACTGACGGGGCGCCCCACGCAGGGGACAATTGCCCCAACAGCGAAAACCTCGTGCGATGACATCGCAGAGCAGGGCGCGTTGGATCGCGCCGATGGTCGTGATCGCGATGGTCGCAAGCCTGTGGGGTGTGGCCGTCGACGGGGCTCGAGCACAGAACGCGCCGCAGTGCGGAGCGGGCGACAGGCCCGAGACCGGCATCCAGGGCGACGTCCCCCTCGCTGATCAGCTGTCGGGACGCGCCCTCCAGGGTTACAACTGCGGACTCGCGCTGGTCGGCTACAACGACCTCGGGCGACGCGGCGGCAACGCCAACATGGCCTGGTCGGGCCACTGCGCGTACGTCGCGAGCACGAACGGCATCGCGGTCGTGGATGTCTCCGACGCGACCAAGCCCCGCATGGTCACGACGCTGCACGGCCCGGGCTCGAACTTCACGCTCGAAACGCTCGCGGCGGGCACGACGGCGGACCGCGCGGTGCTCGTCGCCGGTCGGTACGGCAACAGCGGCGAGCGCGCTCCCGCCGTGCCGTCGCCCATGGACATCTACGACGTCACCAACTGCGCGAAGCCGGTGTTCAAGACCACGTACACGTTCCCGAAGAACATTCACAACCTGACCGTGACCGCCGACGCACGTCATGTGTGGGCGACGATGCCGCTGCAGTACCTCGACATCAGTGACCTCGCTCATCCGACCGGCTATCACGACCTCGACACCGAGCTGACGAAGCTCGAAGATCCGACTCGCCCCAACCAGAACAGCCACGAGGCCTGGCCATCACCGGATGGAACCCGGCTCTACATCGGGAGCCAGGTGATCGGCGACGAGACGTTCCGCATCCTCGACATCTCCCAGTGGCCGGCGAAGCCGTTGACGCGCGCCGACATCCTCAGCGAGATGACCGCACCGGGCCACTCGATCCGTCCGATGCAACGCGGCACGGAGAAGTACGTCGTGAACTCGGACGAGAGCATCGTGAACCCGACCGCGAAGGGTTGCCTGTCGGACGACCTGACGCCGTTCGGCGGCGTCTCCCGCCCGCGCTTCACCGATGTCACCGATCCGGCGCATCCCGTCGAGGTCAGTCAGTTCCGACTCGCGATCGGCGAACCGGCGAACTGCGCGGCGCAGACCGCGTCAGGTGTCAACCCGTCTGTGCACTACCAGAACGTCGACGACGAGACGAACACGACGTTCGCCATGTTCTCGTCGTGGAATTCGGGACTTCGAATCGCAGACGTGCGCGATCCTGCGCACCCGAAGGAGATCGCGTACTTCAACCCCGGCATGTTCCAGATGCCGAGCCAGGGATCGCTCCTCGACCAGGCGTGGGCACACATCCGGTACCTGCCCGAGTCCGGACAGATCTGGCTGACGACCGAGACCGGTGGCTTCTGGGTGCTCGAGCTCGAACCCCAGGTACGCGCCGCCCTCGGACTACCCGCGATCGCGAATGCGGCACCGGCGTCACCTGATCCGCGACCGGTCGCGACGCAAGGTACGTTCAGCGCGCCGTTGACGCAGACCGAAGCGACGTCCTCCGGCGTCTACTGCACCCTCTCGGTCGTGCCGCGCGTGTCCAACTGACGCGCACGCAACGCATCAGAGAGGATCGGACCGATGCGCCCGGCCAACACCGGGTTGGCGTAGCCGACCCACGCGACCGGTGTGGTCGTGTCGAGCGGACAGTCGAGCGGTTCGCCCCACGGATCGGTGACCACACCTCCCGCCTCTTCGAGCAGCATCGCGGTGCACAGGTCGTAGGGATGGCACGCCAGAGCGCTCGGAATCACGAGCGGACGAAGGTCGGCGACGAACCGATCGCGACCCGTCAGCAATTCGTGCAGCTGACCGCCCGACGAGACGTACTCGTCGTCGAACACGTGGTGTGCGCCGAGTCGTTCGAACACCTCACGCTCGATGTCGGCGAGCGCGGTCTTGCCGGGCGGGAAGAACTTCGAGATCTGCGCGAAGCCGTGCTCGAGATCCGTGGCCGAAGACGGGCGCACGTCCAGGCGAGTGCGTTCGCCGGTGCGCAGGTCGATGCGCTGGGCTCGCACGCCACTGCCGCGCACGGCACTCAACTGGTCCGCGAGGGTCTGTTTGGTCGTCGGTAGCTCCGTCATCGCCGCGGCGACGACGTCGCGCAACGTGCCGCCGTGGGGAGCCACCGCCGCGAGCACCCACGCCGGACGCTTGTCGTACATGAGGCCGCGCGTACCGTCGATCGTGTCGACGATGACGGTCCACTGCGGATCACCGAGCACCAGGGGCTCGTGCAGCCCCTCCGACACGAGCTCGACGTCGTTCCAGCGCTGCTCGAACCAGTCCACGAGTGCGTCGTCGGTGACCTTGTCGATCGCGTAGATGGTGTCGGCCGGGGTCTCACCCTCGATGCGGGCCATGTCGATGCCCCGAGACGCGAGAACGGCGTCACGAAGGTGATCACCCAGCTCGCGCAACAACGAGAGTGCTGCGTCGGGATCCCGAACCATGGACTCCGCCGGGTCAGCGCACGCCGAGAAGCAGCTCTGTGACGAGCTGATCGAGGCGTTCGAGGCCGTAGCCCTGCGCGGCCAGCGCGGCTTCGTTGACTGACGCGCGACGCACGGCATCGAGCGGACCGGTTGGTTCGGCGAGCCGTCCGGCCTGCGCATCCTGCACTGCGGCTTGGATCTCCGGGTCGTCGCGCATGCGCTCGACCTTCTCCTTCAAGATCAGGTACGTCCGCATGCAGCCGCGGGCGAAGTCCCACACGCCATCGGCATCCTCTGTGCGATACGCGTGCGCGTCGAAGTGCCGCATGCCGTCCCAGCCCGAGTCCTCCAGCAGGCGTACGAGGTAGAACGCGTCACGAATCCCCTCGGAACCGAAGCGGAAGTCCTGGTCGTACTTTCCGATCCGCTGCGCGTTGAGGTCGATGTGGAAGAGCTTCCCGTGCCACAGCGTCTGGGCGACGGCGTGCGTGAAGTTCAGTCCGGACATGGTCTCGTGCGCGAACTCTGGATTGAGCCCGACCATGTCCGGCCACTCCAGCTCGTTCACGAACGCGAGCGCGTGGCCCACGGTCGGGAGGAACATGTCGCCCCGCGGCTCGTTGGGCTTCGGCTCGAGCGCGATCCGCAGGTCGTAGCCGCGCTCGCGGATGTGCTCACAGCACAGATCGACGGCTTCCTTGTACCGGTCGAGCGCGAGGCGCACATCCTTCGCCGCGTCCGTCTCGACGCCCTCGCGTCCGCCCCACATCACGTACACCGATGCACCCAGCTCGATGCCGAGATCGATGGCATCGAGCGTCTTGCGCACCGCGAACCGACGGACGTCGGGATCGTTGGCGGTGAACGCGCCCTCCTTGAACACTGGTCGCGAGAAGAGGTTCGTCGTCGCCATCGGCACCTTCATGCCGGTGTCGTCGAGGGCCCGGCGGAAGCGCTTGACGATCGCCTCGCGCTCCGCGCTCGACGAGCCGGGCGGGACGAGGTCGTCGTCGTGGAAGTTGACGCCGTACGCACCGAGCTCGGCGAGGCGGTGCACCGACTCGACGGGGTCGAGCGGTGGCCGCACCTCGTGCCCGAACGGGTCACGGCCGGGATTCCCGACCGTCCACAACCCGAACGTGAACTTGTGCTCGGGACGAGGCGTGAACGGATCGGCCACGACCCGCGACCGTGGCGTCGACGCGGACAAACTGTTGATCGATGGCGTCGCCGTTCGACCCGACCACGTGGTGGCCGTGGACACCGCGCAAGGCGTCGGATCAGAGCTGGTTGGACTCGTGGCTGGATCTCACGACGTGGTGGGTCGAGCCGGCGAAGAACATCGCCGACCGGGCTCGCCGCACCGATCCGCGCGTCGTGCTGCTGGAGATCGTCGAGGGCATCTCACGACAGTTCGAATCACAGCGATTCGACGCGGTGGTGCGCTCCACCCCCGTGTCGGGCATCCTCGAATCGATCCGCATCGTGCGGAGCGAGACCGTGGAGGCGCGCGTCGAGCTGCGAGACGTGAAGATCGCCGACTTCGCCATCGAGCGGATCTCCGCGAACGTCCCGTCGATCGATCTGCAGCTCGCACGCGACGTCCGACTTTCGGCGGATCGGCCGATCGTGCAGCTGCACATCCGGCTACGCGAGCTTGTCGAGTGGGCGAGGTCGAGCGTGCCGGACGTGTGGATGCTGCGGCTCGATCACGCGGATCACCTGTGGGCCAACCATCGGACGCGGCCTGTGCGACTTCGCCTCGATCCCGAACTGCGGGACGAGAACGTGGAGCTCACCGTCCGTGCCGTTCGACTGTGGGATCACACGTTCCACCTCCCCCGCTGGCTGCGACCGACCCGCACGGTCGCGCCGCCCCTGCCTGCGGGGATGCAACTCATCGGCGCCTTCACCTTCGGGGATCACGTCGACGCCACGATCGAGCTGCAACCCCTCGACGAACGCATCGATCTCGCGCAGCTCCGTAACGCGGTCGCGCGCCGCCAGACACTCACGTTGGACTGACCCGCAGCGTCACGCAGTCGCCTGCGACAGTCCGCCGTCGACGAGGATGTCGATGCCGGACACGAACGATGCGGCGTCGGACGCGAGAAACGCGGCGACGGCAGCGACCTCCTCCGGACGACCGACACGCGCGAGCGGCGTGCGCTCGAGCATCTCCTTCATGATCGGTTGCTGTTCGAACTCCTGTCGCCCCATCGGCGTGTCGATGAGCCCCGGCGACAGCGAGTTCACCCGACCGCCACGCGCACCCCACCGCACCGCGGCGCGTCCCGCCGCGCGGATCACGCCGACCTTGGCCAGCGCGTAGGCGAACCCCGGGTCGCCACTCACGAGCTCGGTGGCTCGCTCCACGAAGTCGTCCGCCAACGGATCGCGCAGCAGCGCTTCCTGCGATGCGTCGATGTAGGGCATGACCTGATGAGCCGCGGTCGATGCAAAGCACACCGCCGCGCAGTCCTCGGCGACGAGGGTCTCGAAGGCGTCGAGCAACAGCTGCGTCCCGACGAGATCGACCTCCAGCACACGACGCGCGTCCGCCATCGTGGGTGACACGCCCGCGGCGTGGATGAGCGCGCGGAACTCACCGACGTCTCGCACTCGGGCGGCGAGCGCCGCCACCGCGTTCGCATCGGACACGTCACACCCGATGCCGATCGTCGCGTCGATGTCCGGCGCATTCAGGTCGACGGCCACGATCACGTCGGCGTTGTTCCGGACGAGATCGATGCAGGCACGACCCATCCCGCTGGCCGCACCGGTGATGACGTAGGTCGCCACCGTCAATCCCGCGTGGCGGTGCACAGCGATGGCGCGTCACCTTCCATTCCTCTTATCTTGACCGCCGTTCGAGAGACAGACCGTCTTGTCGGCAGCCCCATCCATGAGCGCTGAGTTCCATCTCTTCTTGCCGCAGATGCGCATGACGCACGACGCCATCGTCGAGCGGGCGCGCGTAGCGGAGGCGGCGGGCTTTGCCGGCATCGCGTTCATGGACCACCTCGCGCCGCCGTTGGCCGACGACCAGGACATGTGGGAAGCGCTGTCCATCGCCGGCTGGGTGCTCGCGCACACGACGACGCTCACCGTCGGTCATCTCGTGCTGTGCGACGCGCTGCGGCATCCGGCGATGCTCGCCCGCCAGGTCACGTCACTCGACCACGCGTCGGGTGGTCGGTTCGAGCTCGGCATCGGCTGGGGGTCGGTCCCGGAGGAGCTGGCGACGTTCGGGGTCGGGTCCACCGACGCACCCGAGCGGGTCAGCCGCCTCGCCGAGACGCTCGCGGTCCTGCGGGCGCTGTGGTCGGGCGAGCCGGTCGACTACGCAGGCGATCACTTCACGTTGAAGGGCGCGCAACAGCGACCGGTTCCCACCCGGACGATCCCGATCACGATCGGCGGGACCGGCGTGCGCACCCTTGCCCTCGTGCGCGAGTACGCCGACTGGTGGAACGTCCCTCTGCACCAACTCGATCGCCTCGACGAGCGACGCCCCCAGGCCGGTGCCGCTCGTGTGTCGATGCAGCAGATGGTGGCGCTGGTTCCCAGCGAGTCGGAACGCGACACCGTCAGAAGCACGGCGTTGCGCCGTTTCGGTGGCATGGGACCGGTCATCGGCACCGAGGCCGAGCTCGTCGACCACTTCCGCGGCCTGACGGACCGGGGCGTCGAGCGGTTCTACGTGTGGTTCGCCGACTTCGCGCTCGTCGCGACGCTCGAAGGGTTCGGCGGCGTGATCGCCGAAGTAGCCCGGTAGCTTCGACCGGACCCCCGAGCAAGAGCGACGATGTACCTGTGACCGAAACCGTGGAGACGGACCGCCGGGTTCTCAGCCACCTGCAGCGGCTCGAGGCCGAGAGCATCCACATCATCCGCGAGGCCGTCGCCGAATCCGAGCGGCCCGTGATGCTGTACTCCGTCGGCAAGGACAGCGGCACGATGCTGCACCTGGCCCGCAAGGCGTTCGCGCCGTCGCCGCCTCCGTTCCCTCTTCTGCACGTCGACACGACGTGGAAGTTCCAGGCGATGTACGAGTTCCGCGACCGCATGGCGAAGGAATCCGGGATGGAGCTGCGCGTGTGGCAGAACCCGGAGTGCGTTCGGCTCGGCATCAACCCGTTCGACCACGGCTCGCAGCTGCACACCGACATGTGGAAGACGGAGGGCTTGAAGCAGGCGCTCGACCACTACGGCTTCGACTGCGCGTTCGGTGGTGCCCGCCGCGATGAAGAGAAGTCGCGGGCGAAGGAGCGGATCTTCTCAATCCGCTCGGCGCAACACCGCTGGGATCCGAAGCAGCAGCGTCCCGAGCTGTGGAACCTGTACAACGTGCGCCGCAGTCCCGGCGAGACGATGCGCGTGTTCCCGATCTCGAACTGGACCGAGCTCGACGTGTGGCTCTACATCCACCGCGAGAACATCCCGATGGTGCCGCTGTACCTCGCGGCGCCGCGACCGGTCGTCGAGCGCGACGGCGCACTGCTGATGGTCGACGACGAGCGCTTCCCGCTCGCACCGGGCGAAGAGCCGGAGATGCGCAGCGTCCGCTTCCGCACGCTCGGCTGCTATCCGCTGACCGGCGCCGTGGAGAGCAAGGCGTCGACGCTCAGCGAGGTGATCCAGGAGACCCTGCTGACCACGACATCGGAACGACAAGGTCGGGTCATCGACCACGACCAGTCGGGCTCGATGGAGAAGAAGAAGCAAGAGGGGTACTTCTGATGTGCGCGCATGCTCGCGACGATCTGCTCGAGCGGGACATCGAGGCCTACCTGGACGCTCATGAGCAGAAGTCGCTGCTGCGCTTCATCACCTGCGGCAGCGTCGACGACGGCAAGTCGACGCTGATCGGACGGTTGCTCTACGAGTCGAAGCTCGTCTTCGAAGATCACCTCGCCGCGCTCGAGTCGGACTCGAAGCGCGTCGGCACCCAGGGCGGCGACCTGGACTTCGCACTCCTGCTCGACGGGCTCGAAGCGGAGCGCGAGCAAGGCATCACCATCGATGTCGCGTATCGCTTCTTCTCGACCGAACGCCGCAAGTTCATCGTCGCGGACACACCCGGTCACGAGCAGTACACGCGCAACATGGTGACGGGCGCGTCGACGGCGGACCTCGCCGTGATCCTCATCGACGCCCGCAAAGGCGTGCTCACACAGACCAAGCGGCACAGCTACCTCGTGTCGTTGCTGGGCATCCGCCACGTCGTGCTCGCCGTCAACAAGCTCGACCTCGTCCACTACTCCCGCCAGGTGTTCGAGGCGATCGAGGCCGACTACCGCGCGTTCGCCGAGCAGATCGGCATCAACGACATCGTGTGCATCCCGATGTCCGCCCTCAAGGGCGACAACATCCTGCATGCCAGCCCCAACACGCCGTGGTATCACGGGCCGGCGCTCGTTCCGCACCTTGAAACGGTGCACGTCGACGACGATCTCTCCGCCGGGCCGTTCCGCATGCCCGTGCAGTGGGTGAACCGACCGAACCTCGACTTCCGGGGCTTCTCGGGGTCGATCGTCGGCGGGACGGTCGCCGTTGGTGATCGCATCCGCGTCCTGCCGAGCGGACAGACGTCGAACGTGGCCCGCATCGTCAACGGCGGCGACGACCGCGATGACGCAGTCGCGGGCGAGTCCGTCACCATCACCCTGACCGACGAGATCGATGTCAGCCGGGGCGACGTGCTCGCGGCCGCCGACGATCCGCCGGCCGTCGCCGATCAGTTCGAGGCGCACGTGATCTGGATGCACGAGCAGCAGCTCCTGCCCGGGCGTCCGTACCTGCTCAAGATCGGAACGCGCCTCGTGGGGGGTGCCATCAGCGCGCCGAAGTACCGCATCAACGTCAACACGCTCGAACACAGCGCGGCCAAGACGCTGGAGCTGAACGAGATCGGCGTGTGCAACGTCAACTTCGATCGGCTGATCCCGTTCGACCCCTACGTCGAGAACCGCGACATGGGCTCGTTCATCGTCGTCGACCGGCTGACGAATGCCACTGTCGGCGCCGGGCTGCTGCACTTCGCGCTGCGCCGGTCGCAGAACGTGCACTGGCAGACGATCGACGTCGACATCGACGCCCACGTACGGCTCAAGGGTCACCAGCCGTGCGTCGTGTGGTTCACGGGCCTGTCGGGCTCCGGCAAATCGACGATCGGCAACCTCGTCGAGAAGCGCTTGCACGCCGAGGGCGTCCACACGACGATGCTCGACGGCGACAACGTCCGCCACGGGCTGAACAAAGACCTCGGGTTCACCGATGTCGACCGCGTCGAGAACATCCGCCGCGTCGCCGAGGTCGCCAAGCTCATGACCGACGCGGGTCTCGTCGTGCTCGTGACGTTCATCTCGCCCTTCCGCGCCGAGCGTCGGATGGCTCGTGATCTCGTTCCCGACGGACGCTTCTGCGAGGTCTTCATCGACACGCCGCTCGCGGTCGCGGAAGATCGCGACCCGAAGGGCCTCTACCGCAAGGCGCGTCGCGGCGAGCTGAGCAACTTCACCGGGATCGACTCTCCGTACGAGGCGCCCGAGAACCCCGAGATCCTCATCGACACGACCGCCGTCACCCCCGAGGTCGCCGCAGAACAGATCGTCGATGAGCTTCGGGCGATGGGCATCCTGCCATAGTGACCTGAGTCAGCCGAGAGTTCTCCGGTACTCCGCGACGATCGGTTCGAGCTCCGCGGGTGTGGCGCCGTGCATGATCACCGCGTCGCATCCGAGATCGAACTGATTGCGGATCGCGGCGACGCACTGGCCGGGAGTGCCGGTCGCAGCGGGCTCGAGCCACTCGTGCGGGATCAGCGTGGCGACGTGCTCGAGCTGCTCGGTCGTGCCGACGGAATCGAGACCGCGCACGCTCGACACGATCGGGTCCTCGCGGAAGCGGGCGAGCACGGCCGGATCCCAGCCGTTCGTGTGCACGAGCAGATCGCCGTAACCCTGGAGGTACGTCGCGAGGCGCCCGACCATCTTCATCAGGCGCTTCTCCTCGGGGATGTGGTCGCCGACCGTTGCGAAGCACGACCACACCTTCACGTCGTCGGGATTCCGGCCGGCCTTCTCCGCGGCGAGCTTGACGGTCTCGACGCAGCGCGCCGTGGTCTCGTCGGTGAAGAACGTGTGCAGCACGACGTCGTCGAAGCAGCGACCGCCGAGTTCGAGCGTGTTCGGACCGAACGCGACGATGCCCATCGGTAGGTACTCGTCGAGTTGGTTGTCGAGGAACAGGACCGGCCACGAACCGGCAGGGCCGTTGTGGCCGATGATCGCCTCACCTCGGAACAGGCGGCGCATCACGTCGACGAAGTCCTCGATCTGTGCGGTGGTGATGCGGGGGATCCCGAACGCGTCCTGCATCAGCGGGATGCCGCGTCCGATGCCGAGCACGAATCGGCCGCCAGTGAGGCTCTGCATCGTGCGGGCGTAGCCAGCTGTGACCATCGGATGGCGGGTGTTGTGGTTCGTCGCGGCCGTCTCGATGCGGATGCGGCTGCTCACGGCGCCGGCGGCACCGGACAGCGTCGCCGCCTCCTTCTTGTCGTAGCGCTCGGAGATGAAGGCCGTACCGAGGCCCAGCGCCTCACCGTCGATCACCTCCTGGACGAGGTCGCGTGACGACGCCGCCTGGCCGGCCAGCGTGTAGAAGCCGAGTTCGTCGAGGACGGTCACGCGTCGGAGCGTAGGTGAGTGAACTGGTCAGCCTGGAGTGCCGCTGCGTACTGTCGCTGAGCATTCGGGGGAAAAGGGGAGCAAGCTCATGCCTGACGCCGTGATCGTCTCGACGGCGCGCACACCGATCGGCCGTGCCCACAAGGGCACGCTTGCCGATGTCGACGCGTTCCAACTCGCAGAGCACGTGGTGGTCGCGGCGCTGCAACGTTCCGGGCTCGATCCGACGCTCGTCGACGACATGGTGCTGGCCGAGACCTTGTACGGCGGCGGCGACATCGCCCGCTACATCGCCATCGAAGCCGGGATCGAGCACGTGCCGGGTGCAGCAGTCAACCGTCACTGTGCCGCAGGACTCACCGCCGTCACGATGGCCGCCGCGTCGATCAAGGCCGGCATGGACAAGGTCGTCGTCGCAGGCGGAACGCATTCGATGTCGACGTCGCCGCGATCGATGAAGCGCAACGCCGGCACGGGCGACTGGGTCGACTGGCTCTCGCCGAGTCATCGCGACACGCCATCTGCTCCGAACATGGACATGTCGATCACCGTGGGCTGGAACGCCGCTGTCGAGGCAGGCGTCTCGCGCGAGGAGATGGATGCATGGGCCGCTCGGTCGCATCAACGCGCCGTCGCGGGCATCGACAACGGAAGCTTCGAGGAGGAGATCGCGCCGATCGAGGTCAAGGCCGTCGACGGGACGACGACGCTGTTCGCGGTCGACGAGCATCCGCGGCGCGACTCGACGGCTGCGAAGCTGGGTGAGCTCGCCCCGCTGCATCCGGAGATCGAGAACTTCAGCATCACCGCCGGCAATGCCTCCGGTTTGAACGACGGGGCTGCCGCGATGGTGATCACCGACGATGCAACCGCGGCCGCACACGGACTCGAGCCGTTCGGCGTC
>DASUCS010000307.1:0-12924 GCA_036275935.1 Acidimicrobiales bacterium | reverse complement strand
TTCCTTGTGCCGTTCAGGCGACGTGCTCGTGACGGGCTGCGGCCGGTGCGGAACAGCGGGATCGCAGCGAGGTGGCTCCCATCATCCCCAAGGGGTGTGACAGTGAGCGGGTAGGTCGACCGGAATGACAGGAATGTAGTTCTCGAACGGACGTTCGGCAAGCACCCTCTACTTCGTGAAGTCGGTCACAAGCGGTTACTTTTTCAAGCACGTCGGGCAGCATGGAACCGATGTCCCACCAGACGAAGAACCCCGACGACAAGGCCCGGGACGAAGCCCTCAGCTGGCTCGCCGGCCAGTTCCGTTGGGAGTCGCTGCTCGCTGATCTCCAGGCGCTGGCCGCCGAACAAGACACCGAGGAGTCGGCGGCCTAATCCCCGAGCGTGAACGTCTGCAGCGTCTCGTACGTCGCCGGTCCGCGGCCGAGGTGGCTGCGGATCAATTCGATGTGATCGACGGTCCAGGCCGCCGAGACGTCGAGCGCGGACCGGTCCACGATCCCGCCTTTGGTGCGGGCCAGCGTCAGGTGTGCCTTGAACCGGCGGGTCTGGGGCGGCGCGCCGAACGTGCGGGTTGCCTGGATGACGGCCGCGGCGACCGCGTCGAGGCCGGCGACCGGCAGGTACACCACCTGATGGCCGAGGACGCCGGCACGAGGGCCGAGGGTCACGTCGGCTGGTGAGAGCGACTGACGCACACGGTCGAGCGCACGCACGACGGGGTCCGGATCGTCGACGTTGCCGAGGAACCGAAGCGTCACGTGCCATTGGTCGCGCGTCGTCCACCGCGTCGGGGTGTCCGTGGGGCGCGGGAGTGCCTCGAGCGAATCGAGCACGGCGTCCGGAGGGCGGACCGCGACGAACAGTCGCATCCTGTTACGACGGTCGGGCGAGCAACCGCTGGCGCAAGAGGTTCAACGCGGAGATGACCGTGAACTCGCGGATGCGACGGCGATCGCCGGGAAGGCGAAGCTGCGTCGACTCGACGTCGTCGTCGATCGCGAGACCGATGAACACAGTCCCGACCGGTTGGCCGTCCTGTTCGGCGGGACCGGCAACGCCTGTGACGGCGAGGCCGACGTCGGCACCGAGGCGCTTGCGCGCGCCGACGGCCATCGCTTCGACCGCGGCCGCACTCACGACCGGACCTTCCGGCACATCGAGCAGATCGAACTTCACTTCGGAGTCGTAGCTCACGATCGATCCACGGAAGAACCCGCTCGCGCCGGCGACATCGGTGAGTCGCGCGCCCATCAATCCGCCGGTGATCGACTCGGCGAGACCGAGCGACAGATCGTGCGCGTCGAGCAACACGGCGACGGCGTGCTCCATGTTCTCGTCGTCGACCCCGAACACGAGGTCACCGAGCAGCGCCCGCAGCTCGGCTTCCTCGGCCGCGATCACCTCGAGCGCCGCGCTTTCGTCCGGCGCTTTCGCCGTGAGACGCAGCTTCAGCCCTTCGATGCCGCTGGCGAGGAACGCGAGCGTCGGATTCCCGACGGTGTCCAGGTGGCGGATGCGATCCGACAGGCGCTCTGCGAGCCCTGACTCGCTGTCACCCCACGTACGCAGCGTGCGGCTCACGATCGCCGCGTCTGCACCCGATCGGCGACGAAGATCGGGGAGCACCACGGCGGAGATGATCGTCATCATCTCGTGCGGTACGCCCGGCACCGCATAGATCACCTTGTCGCCAACTGGGGCGATCAAGCCTGGCGCAGTACCCGGCTGCGGATCCTGGATGGCCGATGCTCCGACCGGAACCTCGGCCTGACGGAGGTTGTTCGCCGTCATCCGTCGGCCTCGGGACGAGAACATCGCCTCGATGCGGGCGGCGACCTCCTCGTCGAGCTCGAGACCGACACCCATCACCTCGGCGATCGCCTCGCGTGTGATGTCGTCCTGGGTCGGGCCGAGGCCGCCGCACACGATGACGGCGTCGCTGCGATCGAGCGCGATCCGCAGCGCCGAAACGATGCGGGCATGGTTGTCGCCCACCTTCGTCTGGAAGTGCGAGTCGATGCCCGACAGGGCGAGCTGCTCGCCGATCCAGGACGAGTTGGTGTCGACGATCTGGCCGAGCAGCAACTCGGTACCGACGGCGACGACCTCGCACTTCATGGTGCAGGAAACTACCGGCCATGGCGTACGAGACCACCGACGCGTTCCATGAGCTGCTCGACCTGATCGGGTCGGCCGACGGACTGTTCCTGTCGGGCGATCGAGCCGTTCCCGACGAGGTGTCGGTGGTCGAGGGCTACCAATGGATCACTCAGATCTTGGCCGTCGCACTCGAGTGCTACCTCTGGGCTGACGAGGACCGTCCCACGATGGTGCCGATCACGTCGCCCACCCTGAAGTGGGGTGGCGACAACGCCGATGCCTACTACTGGTTCGCACCGGTGTCGCCGGCGCGCCGCTATCGCGTGTCGGGGGTGCGGGGCGACAGCGCCTACCTGTCCTTCACGGTGTACGGCGGACCTTCCGATGGCCGTTGGTCGGACCGCATCGTGATGACCGTGAACGACCGCAGCATGACGTTCGGCGACGACGGGTCGTTCTCACTGGAGATCGGTCCGTTCGACGACTCGACATCGAATGCACTCGTGCTGCGCGACTACCTCGTCGATCCCGTGCGCGGCCGTCGCACGTCTGTGGCCATCGAGGCGCTCGACCCTGCACCTCCCCCGCGCCGCACCGATGCGGAAGTCGCACAGCGCTTCCGTCGTGCAGCCAATTTCTTGCGGGACCTGCTCGCGATCTTTCCGCTGGCGCGCGATGCCGAACCGAACACGGTGCAAGAGCCGTACGCGCAACCCGCCATCACCTACGGGTGGGCCGCCGGGGATGCGGCGTACGCGATGGGTTCGTACGCGCTCGAGGACGACGAGGCCCTGGTCATCGAGGGCACCTCACCGCCGTGCGCGTTCTGGAACCTCTGTCTGTGGAACCAGTTCCTGCAGACGTACGACTACCGGTACGAACGCGTCACCATCAACGGGGGTCAGTGTGATTACGAGTCGGATGGCTCGTGGCGCATCGTCGTCGCGCACCGCGATCCCGGGATGCCGAACTGGTTGTCGACTGCGGGCCATCGTGAAGGTCGGCTGTGGTTCCGCTGGTTCCTCGCCGAGTCGTTGCCGGAGCGCCCGACCACCCGCGTGATCAAGCTGTAGTCAGCTACCGGTCGTGCGAGTCGCGCGGCTGCCGGCGTGGATGTAGTGGATGCCGGTGGTGATCGTGAGCACGACGGCGATGGCGAGCGTCGTGTTCGCCACCCAATGATGATCCGCCGTCAGCGGAAGAAGGGCGAACCCCACGGCGACTTCCTGCACGACCGTCTTCACCTTCGCCCATTGCGTGGCGGGGACGGCGAGTCCGCGCCGGCCCCAGTAGCTGCGGAACCCGCTGATGGTGATCTCGCGAACACCGATGATGGCGACGGGCACCCACCAGAACACGCCGGCGATGACGAGCGAGATCATCGCTCCGAGCACGAGAACCTTGTCGGCCAGCGGATCCAGGAACGCGCCCGAGCGCGTCGTGCCGTGGCGTCGGGCGAGATAGCCGTCGATGCCGTCGGTGATGCAGAGGATGATCCACAGCGCGGTGGCCGGCCACGACGACGGATGGTCGGCGATCAGCATCAGCAACGGGATCGCCAGCAGCAGCCGCGTGATCGTCACGGCGTTCGCAGGGGTCGCGAGTGCGGACGGACCGAAGGAGGTGTCCGACAGCGTCATGTCACGCGGCTTCCAGGTCCGGGCCGTACGCGTTGGTGACGGTCAGCGTGGCGAAGGTGCCCGCCGGCAGCGTGTCCGGCACTGCGACGATGCCGTCGATCTCCGGAGCCTCGCGATGGGTCCGCCCGGTCCCCGGCTCGTCCACGAGGACTTCGACCTTCGTGCCGATCAGTTCGTCACGTTTTGCGGCCGTGATGCGATCCTGCAACTCCCGGAGCTCTTCGAGTCGTTCGGCGACCAGCGTCTCGTCGACACGACCGTCGAGCGTCGACGCGTACGTGCCCTCCTCCTGCGAGAACGCGAAGAAGCCACACCAGTCCAGCTGCGCCTGCTCGACGAAGTCGAGGAGCTCGTCGTGATCGCTCTCCGTCTCACCGGGATAGCCAACGATGAAATTCGATCGGAACGCCGCGTCGGGTTCACGCGCACGGATGTCGGAGATGCGTTGCAGGAATCTCGAGCCGGTCCCCCACCGACGCATGCGGCGCAACAGCGCCCCCGACACGTGCTGCAACGAGAGGTCGAAGTACGGCACCTCCGTCGCGCAGATCGCGTCGATGAGCGAGTCGGTCAGATCGGAGGGATACAGGTACAGCAGCCGAACGCGGTCGACCCGCGACGACACCGCATCCACCAACGGCACGATCTGGCGCTCGCCCTGACCCTGGTCCCGACCGAAGCTGGCGAGATCCTGCGCGACGAGGACGATCTCGCGCGCCTCGAGTGCGTCGACCTCGGCGAGGATGTCGTCGATCGGACGCGACCGCTGCTTGCCGCGGAAGCTCGGGATCGCGCAGAAGCCGCACGCTCGATCACACCCCTCGGCGATCTTCACGTACGCCCACGGTGCGCTCGCCTTGGGACGCGGCAGGTGCAGCAGATCCATCGTCGGCGTCCACTTGCGCCCGAGTGTGACTGGCACCGCGTCGCTGAACCCAGCGACGGCGTCGACTTCGGGAATCGCGTCGGCCACCTCTGACCCGTAGCGCTCGGCCAAGCACCCGGTGACCACCAGGCGCGCGCCGGGCTTGCGGTTGTCGGACATCGCGAGGATCGTGTCGATCGATTCCTCACGCGCGGACTCGATGAACGCGCACGTGTTCACGACCACGACGTCCGCATCCGACGCGCACGCGGCGGGAGCGAGGCCATCCGCCAGCATCGACCCGGTGAGCTTGTCGGAGTCGACCTGGTTCTTCGGACAGCCGAGCGTCTCCACCCAAAAGCGCTCGGTCACGGCTCTCCAGGCTACTGGGCGCTACCTCGTGATCCGAAGGTGACCCGCAGGTATCCCCGTCAGATCCGCCGTTGCCGCCGCCAGATCCAGCCTTGGCACCGCCTGCGCCTCGGCGCAGTAGGCAAAACCAGTCGCACACCAGTCGTCGCTGCGTTCGTACAACGTGAACGCCCGCAACCCACCGCCGAAGTTCCCTTCGATCCATCCGTCACCGGCCGGGGTGACGTCGTTCTTGAACTGCGCCAGTGCGTTCTCCTCGCCTTCGCGGAACGAGGCGGAGCCGATCTGCTGCAACGTCACCCGCGCGGACTCCTGGAACAGAACCGGATCGCTCAGGTGCCATCGATAGAACGAGACGAGCGACCAGCCACCGGCCATCGTCGCCGACGGACCGGTCACGAGCGGCGCGCCCGACTCGGGTGACGCGAACTCACCCAAGCTCCACGCCGATCCGATGTAGTCCTCCGTGCCGGTGCCGCAGATGGTCGGCTGGGCCTCGCCGTCGAGGTACACCTTGACCTCGCCCTCACCCCACCAGAAATGATCGAAGGGACGAACCCCACCCGTCATACCGAGGTAGCGACCCGGCCCTCTCAGTCCGTCGAGGATCACGAGGTCGTCGCCCATCGTCGTGGGGTTGCCGCGAGTGAACAACGCATGCAGGCGACCACCTTCGGCCGCACGGCTACCCAGCAGGACGTCCACTTGGTAGTAGAAGAGCGCGAGTTCGTCTGACGCGTTCTGGTACTCGATGCGCACGCGTCCATCGAACGGCATCGGGATGCGGCTCTCGAGCCCCAGCCCCTCGTTGGCTGCTGTCATCAGCGACGCGTACGCCGCGGGGACGCCGTGCACGACGCCGAAGAAGTCGAGCGCCGGCACGCTGATCGACGGCTCATCACGGTCGTCGTAGAACACCTCGAGGACCTGAGACCGGAAGAACGAAGGTGACGACGATCCGATCGACTCCAGCGCGGCGGTCGTCATCCAGATGTGACTGACGCGCCCCTGTCCCTCGATGTCGGCGAGAACGACACGCTCACCGGGTTGCAGGATGCGGTTGGGTGCACCCTTGCGACCATCGCGCGCCGTACCGCCCGCGCCGCGAGCACCGGTCGGGTTCTCGAACGTGTACGCCCTGCTCTCGTGACCCAGCAGCAGGTCGGCCGGGTCGAAGCTCGTCACGCGTGATACGCCAGCTGCAGGCCAGGCCGCGGCCAGTCGGTCGCGAGGAGCCGTCCGGTACCCGAGCACGTGATGTACGCGGTACGAAGGTCCGGTCCGCCGAAGCAGATGTTCGTCGTCAACGGATCTTCCGTCGCGAGATGTTCGACCTTCGATCCATCCGGCGAGATCGACGTGATGCCGCCGTTCACCAGCGTGGCGATGTTCACCCAACCGTCACCGTCGACGCCGAGCGAGTCGAAGAGTTGGTAGCCGGGCAGCCCGACCAGCAGTTCGGCCCCACCGGGACCGAGCGGGTTCGGCCCTTCGGCGACACCAGGCGACGGCACGTTCCACGACCACGCGCGTCCCGTGTGCGTCTCGGCGACGTACACCTTGTCCTGCGCGGGTGACAGCCCGATGCCGTTCGGTCCGTTGAGGCCGAGCGCGTACTCGGTGATCGACGCGCCATCGGTCGTGGCGTAGTACATCGCGGTGATGTCGCTCTCGCGTCCGTGACGCACGCCGTGGTCGGTGAACCAGAACCCACCGCTGCTGTCGAACACGATGTCGTTCGGCGCGCGAAGCCGGTTGCCGTCGCACTCCTCGTACAGGGTCGTGACCTCGCCGCTGCCGAGATCGACACGCTGGATCGAGCCGTGACCCGGATACGTCGACGGCGGCGGACCGGGAAAGGTCAGGCCCATCACTTCCTGGAACTCGAAGCAGCCGCCGTTGTTGCAGATGTAGACCGCGCCGTCAGGTCCGATGGCGGCTCCGTTCGGCCCTCCGCCGCAGTCCGCGATCACGTCGATCGTGCCCTTCTCGACGTCGACACGACTCAGCGTGCCGCGCTTGATCTCGACGAGCACGACGGTGCCGTCGTCCATCGCGATCGGGCCTTCGGGGAACTGCAGTCCGCTGACGATCTCTCTCAACTCGGCCATGAGCCGAGTTCCTAGCACCCTCAGTCGGCGGACAACGCCTCGTCGAGCTCCTCGGGCGTCATCAGCACGTCGCGCGCCTTCGACCCGGTGGACGGACCGACGACACCGCGCTGCTCGAGCAGGTCCATCAACCGACCGGCGCGAGCGAAGCCGACCCGCAGCTTGCGCTGCAGCATCGACGTCGACCCGAGTTGCGAGCGCACGACGAGCTCCATCGCCTGTCGCAACAGGTCGTCGTCATCGTCGTCCGCGCCACCGCCGCCGGACCCGCCAGTTGAAGCGCCGTCGTCGGTGCCCTGCACCTGCGCGTCGTAGGCCACGTCGGGTGCCTGCCGGCGCCACTGCGCGACGACCTTGCGCACCTCCTCCTCGCCCACCCACGAACCCTGGATGCGGTTCGGCGCGCCCGACGCGGGTCCGAGCAGGAGCATGTCGCCCTTGCCGATCAGTCGTTCGGCGCCGGCTTGGTCGAGGATCACGCGGCTGTCCGTCACCGACGACACCGCGAACGCGAGGCGGGCTGGGATGTTCGCCTTGATCACACCGGTGATCACGTTCACCGACGGGCGCTGCGTCGCGATGACCAAGTGGATGCCGACGGCACGTGCCATCTGCGCGATGCGACAGATCGAGTCCTCGACGTCGCGGGCCGCCACCATCATGAGATCGGACAACTCGTCGATCACGACGAGGATGAACGGAAGGCGCGGGAACTCGCGCTCTGATCCCGGTTCCGGAACCAGCTCGCCGCGATCGAAGGCAGCGTTGTAACCGGTGATGTCGCGGTAGCCGACATCGGCGAGCAGGTCGTAGCGCCGCTCCATCTCCCGCACCGCCCACGAGAGCGCGTTGGCCGCCTTCTTCGGGTTGGTGACGACCTGCGTGAGGAGATGTGGGAGCCGGTCGTACTGGCCCATCTCGACGCGCTTCGGGTCGACGAGGATCATGCGGAGCTGGTCCGGCGTCGAACGCATGAGCATCGACGTCAGCATCGAGTTGAGACAGCTCGACTTGCCCGCGCCGGTCGCGCCGGCGATGAGGATGTGCGGCATCGTCGCCAGGTTCATCATGACGGCCTTGCCGTTGATGTCACGACCGACGGCGACCTCGAGTGGGTGCTGGGCGCGCTTGGCTTCGGGCGACGCAAGGATGTCACCGAGGAACACGACCTCGCGCTCTGAGTTCGGCACCTCCACACCGATCGCCTGGCGTCCCGGGATCGGGGCGAGGATGCGCACATCCGGCGACGCCATCGCATACGCGATGTCCTTGTGCAGCGCGGTGAGGCGCGACACCTTCACACCCGGTCCGAGCTCGAGCTCGTACCGCGTGACCGATGGACCGACGACCATTCCCACGAGACGCGTCTCGACACCGTGTTGCGCGAGCGCGTGCTCGAGGACTCGGCCGCGCGCTTCCACCGCGCGCTTGTCGACCTCGTGCGTCTCGGCTCGTTCCAGGAGTGAGAGCGGGGGCAGCTTCCAGGGCGACGCCTTGGCACCCGGACCGAGATCGATCGCGAGCTGTTCTCCGGTTCCGTCCTCGTCGACTGGCTCGGGCAGCTTCACCTTCGGCTTCGGGGTGCGCTTCGGAGGCGGCGCGCTGTCGCGGAGGTCGACGTCCGGGGCGTCGCGATCCGAGTCCTGGTCGTAGAGGCCCGTGACAGGCGGCGATGACGCACCGTCGGCGCCCTTGAGCTCGAACAGGCTGGCGACCAGCCGGCCGAGCGGACGCACGCCGGCCGCGGTCCGGTCCGCGGCGGTGCGCACGGACGTCTTGGTGAGCACGACGAGCCCCACCAGTCCGACCGCGAGCAACAGGAGCGCCGATGCCCACGTCGACGCGAGCGCGTCGAGCGGCGCGCCGAAGATGTAGCCGATGACGCCGCCGGCGCGCCCGAGAGGACGCAAGCCGCCGCCCAACGCCGGTGTGCCGCGGCCGAGATGCAACAGGCCCGTCACCGACACGAGCAGCAACGCCGAACCGACGATCAAACGAGCGGGATGCCCGACACTCGACGCATCCGGCTGCTGCTCGTCGCTGCGGTCGCGAACGAGCACGATCCCCGCGGCGACGAGGCCGAGCGGCACCGCGAGCCGCACCATGCCGAGCGCCGCGCCGACCCCGAGATCGAGGGCGCTGCCGAGCGGGCCGGCCATGTCGAGGTAGATGGCGAGGCCGAGGACGAGCCCGAGTGCGATGAGCCCGAGCCCCCAGGCGTCGGTCGAGTGCTCGTCGAGCGCCGCCGCCAACCCGTGCGCGGGCGCGCGATGTGAAGGCTTCTTCGGCCTCCGCCCCGACTGGGTGGCCACAGTGACCACAGACGGTAGCAGCAGCCACACCAGCAACACGTGGACCCGCATTCTCGAGGCAACGACGTGCCGAAGCCGCACGTCATTGCCTCGATCTTTCAGGCCTCCATGACCACCGGGACGATCATCGGGCGGCGGCGAGTGCGCTCGGACACGAACCGGCCCGCGGCGCGACGGACGTGGCGCTGCAAGGTCTCGATGTCGACCGGCTGCGGCGGCGACGAGAACGCCTCGTGCAGGGCCCGTCGCACTTCTTCCTCGCACTCTTCGATGAGGTCGGTCGCTTCCGCGGCGTGGACCCAGCCTCGCGTGATGACCTCGGGACCGGTGATGATCGCTCCCGAGAGCGCGTCGACCGCGACCACGACGACGACCACGCCTTCCTCGGCGAGCACCCGCCGGTCGCGCAGCACACCCTGCCCGACGTCGCCGACGATCCCGTCGACGTACAGGTAACCGGCGGGCACCTTCTCGCCGCGCGTGACGCCGATGTCGGTCAGCAACAGCTGATCGCCGTCCTCGCACACGAGCACGCGTTCGTCAGGAACGCCCATCGCCTTCGCCAGTCGCGCGTGACTGGTGAGGTGGCGGTACTCACCGTGCACCGGCGTGAACCACTCGGGCTGCACGATCGACAGCAGCGTCTTGAGCTCTTCCTGCTTCGCGTGCCCAGTGGCGTGGACGTCGTCGATGCCGGAGTGCACAACTTCCGCTCCCAGTCGCGTCATCCCGTCGATGACCTTCGACACGTTCGCCTCGTTGCCCGGAATCGGATGCGAGGACAGGATCACCGTGTCCTCGGGACCGATCTTGATCCATCGGTTCTCGCTTGCCGCCATCAACGAAAGTGCGGACAGGGGTTCACCCTGCGAACCGGTCGAGATCACACAGACCTTCGAAGGGTCGAGCTCCGAGGTGTCTTCGATGTCGACGAGACGACGGTCGGGCACGCGCAACAAGCCCATCTCGCGTGCAAGACGCACGTTCTTCTTCATCGACATGCCCAGCGTCGCGATCGTGCGATCGAATGCGATCGCCGCGTCGATGATCTGTTGCACGCGGTGGATGTGACTGGCGAAGCACGCGATGACGATGCGTCGCCCTTCATGCGCGTGGAACAGGTCGTACAGCACCTTGCCCACGGCGCGCTCGCTGCGAGCGTGACCCGGTTCGTTGGCGTTCGTCGAGTCCGACAGCAGCAGCCGCACACCGGAGTCCTTGGCGATCGCTCCCATGCGCGCCAGATCCGTGAGCCGGCCGTCGACGGGCGTGAGATCCAGCTTGAAGTCGCCGGTGTGCAGGATCGTCCCCTGCGGTGTGTGGAACGCCGTCGCGAAGCCGTGCGGCACCGAATGCGTCACGGGAATGAACTCGACGTCGAAGGCGCCGATCGTTCGTCGCTCACCGTCACGCACGGGGACCAGCTCGGTGCGATCGAGCAGGCCCGCTTCCTCGATGCGCGTTCGTGCCAGACCGAGCGTCAACGCCGAGCCGTAGATCGGGAAGCTCAAGTCACGCAGCAGGAACGACAGACCGCCGACGTGATCCTCGTGCCCATGCGTCGCGATGCAACCGTCGATGCGATCGGCGTTGGCCCGAAGGTACGTGAAATCAGGCAGCACCAAGTCGATGCCGAGCATGTCCATGTCGGGGAACATGAGGCCGACGTCGAGCAGCATGATCCGCCCGTTCACCTCGATGCAGGCGCAGTTGCGACCGATCTCCCCGAGTCCGCCGAGGAACGTGACGACGACGGGATCAGGCATGAAGGTGCTTCCACACCTCCCGCGCCCGGTCTTCGGTGCCGGCCGGTGCCGGACCGAGTGGCAGCCGGCACTCGCCGACGCGCAGGCCGAGCGTGCGCATCATCGCCTTGATCGACTGCGAGAACACGCACGTGTCGCTGTTCTCGAAGAGGTACGACTCGATGAGCTTTGCGTTGATCTCCCGCGCCCGCTGGACGTCGCCCTTCTCGAACGCGGCGATCATCTCGCCCGTCTCCGGGCCGGTCCAGTGCGTCGATGTCCCGACGACGCCGACGGCGCCGACCGCGAGCAGCGACAACGTGAGCGCGACATCACCGCTGTAGATCTCGAGCTCGGGGAGCTCTGCGGTCAGTCGAGCGGCCCCCGGCGGATCACCCGTCGCGTCCTTGAAGGCGACGACGTTCGACACCTCCGTGAAGAGTCGAACGAGCACGTCGTGCGCGATGCGCCGACCCGTGCGCCCGGGAACGTCGTACAACATGACTGGCAGGTCGGTGGCAGCGGCGGCGGCACGGAAGTGGGCTTCGATGCCCGACTGCGGTGGACGGTTGTAGTACGGACCGACGAGCAGCACACCCGACGCACCGACCGACGCGGCCTGTCGCGTCAGTTCGATCGTCTCGGCCGTGTTGTTCGAACCCGTACCGGCGATCACCGGGATGGTGACCGTTTCGCTCACGGCGCGCCAGAGGTCGAGCTTCTCGCGTTCGGAAAGCGTCGGCGCCTCGCCGGTCGTTCCCGCGACGACGAGCCCGTCGTTGCCGTGATCTTGCAGCCACCGCGCGAGCTCCGCGGCTGCATCGAGGTCGAGCGCGAGGTCGTCGTCGAACGGCGTCACCATCGCGGTGAGCACCGCTCCCCATCTTCCGGCCATCAGTGTGTTCCTTCCTGACTGCGCTCGATGCCGAGGGTGGTGAGGAGGTCCTCGTGCAGCTGGAACCACACCGTGTGGTACGAGTCGATGAGCGGCTTCGCGAACCAGTCGGTCTCACCCGCGCCGACTTTGGCGAGGGCGGCGTCGAGCCGAGGGCGGTAGCCCTGGAAACGACCGAGCGTGGCTTCGAGATCGCCGAGGATCGGTTCGAGCTTCTCGTGCAGGCCACGCAGCTGATCGATCACGCCTGCGTCGTAGTTCTCGTCCGCGTGATCGTTCAGGGTCTTCTCGTCCTTCATCTGCCACGCAGTGCAGATCCCGAGCAGGTCGATGTTCAGATCGAGGAAGCGCTTGTACGCACCGAGGACGTCGTCGCGCGCGCCGCACGCGTCCAGTTCCTCTTTGAGGGCGACCTCCTGCGCTGCCCGGCCTGCCGGCGTCAACGCCCAACCCGTCAGTCGCCCATCGCGGTGCAGCACCAGCCCCTCTGACTGGAGTTGTTCGAGCTCGTCCATGACCATCGCTTCGGGCAATCCCACGAGCTCCGCGATGCCCGGGGCCTCACTGAATCCCTTCAGCCGGAGCCCATGGAGGACCAGCAGACGGGCCGAAGATTCGCCGGACATCGTGACAACGCTAACCCGTGGCGGGCTCACCACCGTGGGAGTTGGCGACTGCATCGAGCGTGGACATCAGCTGGCCGAGCGAGTCGATGCGTCGGTAGCGATCATGCGCTTCGAGGTCTTCCTGGTCGACGTGTTCGTGCGTCCACAGCAACGGATAGGGCACGTGCACCGCCCACCCGCCGAGGGCCAGCGTCGGCAGCACGTCCGATCGGCCCGAGTTGCCGACCATGACGAAGCGGTCCGCGGCGATGCCACG
>DASUCS010000306.1:0-8211 GCA_036275935.1 Acidimicrobiales bacterium | reverse complement strand
TCGATGTGGCGCTCGAAGCCGAGCGCGATGTTCTCGGCGACCGTGAGCGACGGCACGAGTCGCGCGTCCTGGAAGGAACGCCCGAGGCGCAACCACGCTCGCTTGTCCGGCGACATCTTCGTGATGTCGATGTCCCCGAGCAGGATGCGGCCGCGGTCGGGGATGAGGAACCCGGAGATGAGGTCGAAGATCGTGGTCTTGCCGGCTCCGTTCGGGCCGATGAGCCCGAGGATCTCGCCTTCGCGCAACGTGAAGCTGGCGTCGTCCACGGCGCGGATGCCACCGAACGACTTCACGATCGACCGCGCCTCGAGCACGATCGGTTCGTCGTCCAACTTCGCCAGGCGTGCTTCCTTCACGCGAAGGTCGAGCTTGCCGTTGCCGTCGGCGCTCTTGTCGTTGCCGTTGGTCTTTGCCGCGCCTTCGAGGAAGACGGACCGCACGATGTCGTCGCGCTCCAGGAGCTCGGAGGTCGAGCCCTCGAACCGAACTTCGCCCTTCTCCATGAAGTACGCCCGTTCGGCGACGGTGAGTGCCACGTTGATGGACTGCTCGACGAGGATGATCGCGGTGCCGTTGGCCTGGATGCGCCGCACGATGCCGAGCAGCATCTCGACGATCGTCGGCGCGAGGCCGAGGGACAGCTCGTCGATCATCAGCAGCTTCGGCTTGGCGATGAACGCCATCCCGAGTGCGAGCATCTGCTGCTCACCACCGGAGAGGTTTCCGGCGAGCTGGTCGTAGCGCTCGCGCAATCGCGGGAACGTCTGCAGCACGTCCTCGACTGCCTCTTCGAGGTACTTCGGATCGTCGCGGTAGAGCCAACCGCCGGCGCGCAAGTGCTCCGCGACGGTGAGCGTCGGGAACACTGCCTTGCCGCCGGGGACCTGGATCACGCCGGCCTTCGTGGTGGCGACTCCGTCGGAATGGGTGATGTCGCGACCGTCGAAGAAGATCGCTCCGCCCATGGGCTCGACGACGCCGCTGATGGCTTTGAGCAGCGTCGACTTGCCCGCGCCGTTCGTACCGAGCAGCGCGACGCACTCACCGGGGCGTACGACCATGTCGACACCGAAGAGCACCTGCACCTGGTCATAGGCGACCTCGACGCCCTTGCACACGAGCAACGTCCCGCCGTCGCCCGCGGCCGAGAGGCGTTCGCGGCGCAGCTCCGCTTGGGTGGCCAACAGCGCCATCGCGCTGGCGGTGTCGTCGGCCACGAACTTGTGGCCGGACCGCAGCACGAGGCCGCAGATGATCCAGTACGGGGCAGTGATCGCGAGCCCCCAACGGTTGCCGTGCGAGTCGGCGACCGCGGCGAAGCCGGGAAGGAAGTACAGCAACCACACGCCGGCCACGAGGAAGAGCGAGCCGAAGCTGAACGACAGCGTGCGCACCCGTGCGGGCGACACGAGCGCCTGCGTGGCGTAGAAGCCGGGAAAGAACCAGCCGACGACGAAGCTCGTGATGCAGCCCGTGACCAGCACGAGCGGGAGCGTTGGCGAGACGGCGACCACGAAGATGCCGATGCCCACTGCGCCCAGCGCGAGCCCGGCACGCTTGAGCGGCTCGCCCATTCCCTTGGACATCCACGCGACGGTGCGCTTGCCCGCGATCTGGATGCCGATGAACGTTGCCGCTGCGTTGACCGCGCCGACGACGCCGCGTCCGAGCTCATTGACCCCGAAGTCCTGCTCGAGGAACAACGGCAACAGATACGCGAGCGGGATGAGGCCGGCGCCGAGGAAGAACCATGCGAGGTACTGGCGGCGCAGGGTCTTGACCGAGAACAGGATGCGCCGCGCTTCGGGGAACGGCACTGGTTCTTCGTGCTCGGCTTCGATTGCTGCGTCGGGATCATCGGTGCCGCCCCGCACCGGATCCTTCAACCGCGTGGCACCGACGAGCGCCGTGACGACGATCGGCACGAACAGAACGGCGAATGCCAATCGCCAGCCGCCGATGAAGGCTGCGACACCGGCGACGGCCGATCCGACGATCGTGGCGAAGTACACCGCGTTGCGATGCGCGCCGTACACGCGCGGACGGTCGATCGGTTTGTAGTAGTCGGACAGCAACGATGTGTGGATCGTGTCGTTGAGCAGACGACCGACGCCGTTGCCCAGCCGGAACAGGATCAGCAGGAAGAGCACCGGTGCGAGTCCGGTGAGGAAGGAGAACGTCCCCGCGATCACCGCGCCGGCGATGACCAGCTTCTTACGAGGCAGGTGGTCGCCGTAGTAACCGACCGGGATCGCCAGCAGCAGCACGATCGTGAGGTTGACGACCACGATCGTCCCGAATGCCAGGACCGTGAGGTGGAACGCCTCACGGATGTTCGGGGCGAGGATGTTGAACGCCGCGGTGTCGAACTCATCGAAGAAGAACAGCAGGAACAGAACGACGAGCGGCAGCATCGGCATGTCACCGCAGATGTCGCCGATGCGTTTGCGCAAGGTGTTCATCGTGCGGTCTCCTCGAGCTCACGCACGGCGAAGTGCTCGTGGGATTCGGCCTCCGAGACAGGCACGAGCGCACCGCATGCCGGGCACGCGATGACGTGGGTGAGGTCGCCCTCCTGGATCGCCTCGGCGACTTCGGTGGTGACCGCCGCCGCCGCGATGGCGCGCGCTTCGGCCTGCAGCTCGGCTTCTTCCACACGCGAGTCCGCCACGAGGCTCGGAACGTGGATGTTGCGCTTCAACGCGATGCGACGAAGCCACGAGTCGCGTATGCGGAACATGCCCTCGGCGAGACCGCCCGGCAGGAACAAGAGGATGACCAGCAGCCCCAGACCTGTCGTCAGCAACTGGATCTGGTCGATGTCACGCAGACCGGGAAGCAGCGGCAGGCCGACGACGAAGACGGCGCCGAGGATCGCGCCCGGCAACGAGCCGATGCCGCCGATCACGGTGAGCGTGAAGAGCTCGATCGAGCGCTGGGGCGGATATGCGTTGTCGGCGAAGGCCGGCTGCAGGTAGGCGAGCAGGCCGCCCGCGATCCCGGCCATGAGTCCGGACACCGCGAACGCCGCCAGCCGGCTACGAGCCAGGTTGACGCCGAACGCCTGCGCGACGCGACCGTTGTCCCGCACGCCGATGAGCACACGTCCCGACCGCCGCTTGCGCAGCGAGTGAGCCATGAGCAACGCCAGTACCAGGAACGACAGACACATGTAGAAGAACTTCGCGTCGGCCGTGATCGTGAAGGGGCCAAGCTGACTCGAGTCGCCGAGATCGAGCACGCCCCACAGGATCGGGCGGTTCACGAGGTTGCCGCTCTTGGGCACGAGCCAACCGAAGTACTCGCGATGCAAGAGGCTGTCGACGGTGAACGCGAACCCGAGCGTCGTGACCGCCAGGAACAAGCCCTGGATGCGCAACGCGGGGAGCCCCACCGCGATCGCGACGCCGGCGCCGACGAGCGCGGCGATGATCATCGTGACGAAGAAGTCCATCTGATGGTTGGCGGCGAGACCGGCTGCCGTCGCGGATGCGACGCCGGCGATCGCGAATTGACCGAGGCTGATCTGCCCCGCCCAGCCGGTGAGCACCACCAACGAGACGCCGATGATGGCGTAGATCACACCGATCGTCGCGTCCGACGTGTGGTTGTCGCCCAGCCAGAACGGGAGCGTCACCACGGTCAGAGCCACCAGACCCCACATCACAGTGAGGCTGTTGCGAACGACCGGGACCGAACGCAGCTCGGTCGGGATCGGCCGCACTTCTTTCACGGCTTGCCAGCTCGATGCCCCGAGCTCGTAGGCGCGGGACAGCTTGCCGCGCTGGAGCAGCAACGCCAGAAGGATCACGACGAAGATCGCCGGGTCTGACAGACCTGCCTTGTTGGTCGTGAACACGATCGCCTGGTCGACGATGCCGATCAGGAGACCGGACACGAACGCAGTCGGGAGGCTCTCCATGCGCCCCATGACCGCGATCGCGAGCCCGATGAACAACAGATGCAGTCCGACGAAGCCGTCGAGCGGGAGGCCGGTGAGAGGGACGGTGAAGAACACACCGACCGCGGACAACGTCGCTGCCAGCATCCACACGATCGTGGACACCCGCTTCACCGGGATACCGAGCAACGAGGCGCGCTCGCCGTTCTCGGCCGACGCCCGGACCGCGATGCCGATGTCGGTGAACTTGAAGAACGCGCCCATGGCGATCACGAGCGCTCCCACGACGAACAGGGGCGCGAAATGGTCCCCTCGGAAGGTGAGCACACCGACCTTCCAGTGGAAGTGGGTGAACGGTGTCGGGAACGTGAGCGAGACCGAGTCGATGAGCGAGCCACCGACCCACTGTTTCGAGAAGAACTCGAGCACCAGCAGCAAGAAGCCGATGCCGATGGTCACGACGGTGAGGATCAGACGTGGTGCCTTCGCGAACCGCCGTACCAGCGTCACCTCGACCGCGCCGCCGAGCAGCGCCCCGCCGATCACCGCGATCGGCAGGGCGATGATCCAGGGCACGCCGCGCTTCGCGATCAGCAACAACGCGACGACCGCGGGCACCGATCCCAACTGCGCTTGCGCGAAGTTGATGATGCGATTGGCGCGGTACACGAGGATGATCCCCATGCCGATCAGCGCATAGAGCGAGCCGTAGACCAGGCCGAGGATGATGATCTCGGTCGGAATGATGTGGTCACCACGACCGACGCCGAGCAGCGGCACCCGGCCGAACAGGTACTGCAGCAGCACCTGCACGATGAGCACGTAACCGAGGACGATCTTGAGGACGGGGCCCCACACGCGGTGGTCCCACACCGGCGAGATCGCCTTGCGGGCCTGCTGCACGGTGGCGGTCATCGGCGCGCCCTGTCGTGTTCTCGCACTTCGTGCTCGCTCACGGGTTGATCGGGATCTGGCTCAGGTCAGGCGACCAGTTCCCGAGCGTGTAGCGCTGCGGGCACGAGTCGACCGCCGGATGCGGATCGCAGTTCGGGCCGACCGCGACGTAGGCGCCCTGCGATCCGTCGATCGGCGTGGTCGCCAGCGGATCCCAGTAGACCTCCCGCTCGTCCGAGACGCCCGTGTAGTCGTCCTGGCCCCACTGGTAGAGCGCGGACAGTCCCGAGCCGCCGAACGGCGGGATGTTGCCGAGCACGCCCTGCTCGAAGGTGAGCGGGTTCAGGTTCGGTCCTGTTTGCTGCAGCATCAGTGCGGTGCCGCTGATGTACGCCCACTCGAGGCCGCAGCCGTTGTTGCCACAGGGGTGGCCGGAGTTGCCCTGGGCCCGCCAGACCTGCGCCTGGTCGGTGTCGTCCAACGAACCGAAGTTGGGCAACTGGCTCGGGCCGAACGCGTGTTGCCACTGCTGCTTGTCGTACAGCTGGCCGAGTAGGTCGTAGTCGAGCAGACCGAGCCCCGGTAACACGTGCTCGGGGTAGTACGCCTGGTTGCTCAGACCCGTCGTGAGGAAGACGGGCGCGATCGGGTCGCACATGCACACGATCGTCGTGACCTTGTTGGTCGCGAGCGCGGCGACCGTCGACTCGGTCTGCGTGGTGGCACTGTTGATGTCTGACTTGTAGGTGAACGGGTGGTCGACGACAGCGTCGTCCCCCGCGCACTGTCTGACGGAGTCGATGACTCTCTGCGCGGTGACTGTGTCGGCGGGGATCTCCGGAGAGATCACGCCCAGCTTGCGCATGACGGTGTTGCGGGTGCCGATGTCGCTCTTGATCACCGTTCCGGCGTGGTCCGGATGCTTACCGGCCAGCTTCGTGCAGTAGTACGACGAGATGAAGTCGGCCGACTGCGAGCCGTCCATCGCGATGTCGTAGCGGTAGGGGCGCCGGCCGTTGAAGTAGCTGACGTCGAACGCGCTGCCCCCGATGGAGATGATGCCGGCGTTGGCCCAGATGTCGAACACGTCCGCGTACAGCGAGGTGATCCAGATCACCGCGAACGGGTGCATCTTCACGACCTCTTGCGCGGCGACCTCGCACTTGGCGTAGTCGGGTGGGGTGGTGGGGCAGTCGCCGACCACCTTCTCGACGTCGAGCTTGCGTCCGTACAGCTCGTAGTGCGAGTTGATGAAGTCGACGTACGCCTTGTCTGCCGCGTCCTCGTCCTGGCTGGACACGGCGAGGCCCTTGACCTTGAGGATGTCGTTGACCTGTTCGTTGGGCTGGGACTCGAAGAAGATGATCTTGATCGAGTCGCTCGTCACGCCGTCGGACGTCGCGCCGCCGTTGTCACCCGAGAACGTCGGCTGGCAGGGCGGTCCGTGGGTGATGAACATGTCGAACTGGTAAGGGCCGACGCAGTGGCTGGTGTCGCCCGCGGCGAGCTGACCGCCGCCGACGTTGCTCACCGCCCCGCCGGCACTTCCTCCGTCGCCTCCGCCGGCCGCCGCACCCGGAGCCGAACCCGGAGCGCCCGGGGTGGTCGCGCCCGGAGTGCCGTTGGCCGCACCCCCCGTCGTGCCCGCCGCTGCACTGTTGGAGTGCGCGGCGGCGCCGCTACCCCGTGGTCCGGGCCCCGCGGCGAGCGCGGTGCGGCCCGGCGCCTTGGATGGCGACGCCACGATGAACAGCGCTTGCACCAGGGCGAGCGCGAGAAACGGTCCGTACAGACGGAGCGTCGACCTCCGCATCCGCATAACCCCCCTCCGGCCGGGCGCTTCCGCGCGACCCGGTCATCGGTCACAGGGGTTCTCTCGCCGATGTCCCGGTTCCTGCCCGCCTTCCGGTATTTCCTTGACCGGGCGGTCAGGCCGCTTTCTGCATCGGAAGAAGGACGTCTGCGACCTGGGACAACGCCGCGTCCCAGTCGTCGGGCTCCGTGAGCGGCACGATCACGAACTTGGACGCACCGGCGGCGAGGAAGCCCTCCAGCCGGGTGCGCAGGCCCTCGATCCCGGACGCGATCACGTCACCCGGGTGCTCGAGATCGGGCCGCCGGGCGGCGATGGCCGCGGCCACGAGGTCCGGGATCGGGCCCTCGGTGTACGCCACCAGGGCCCCCCAGTGCTCCGAGTCGAGCTCGCGTCCGGCGTCCCCGGCTGCCGCCTCGATGATCGGACGCGACCTCTCGATGTCGGCCGGTGTGCAGAACGACGGCAGCCAGCCGTCCCCGAGGCGCCCGATGCGGCGGAGCTCGGATGGCGCGAGGCCGCCGAGCCACACGTCCGGCGGCTGCTGCACGGGCTTGGGCCGCACCGACACGGCTTCGAAGTGGAACCGCTCGCCGTCGTGGTCGACGGAGTCCTCGGTCCACAAGCGCCGGATCAGTGGGAGGGCCTCGTCGAACCATTTCGCCCGGTCGCCGCGAGCCACGCCGAACGCCTGTTGCTCGCGTGGATCGGCGACCCCCAGCCCGAACGCCGGCAGCGTCCGGCCGTTGGAGAGGCGATCGAGGCTGGCCCACTCCTTCGCGAGGAGGACCGGATTGCGGCCCGGAAGCACCTGCACGCTCGTGCCGAGCTTCAGCTTCTTCGTCCGTCCCGCGGCGACCGCCAACCCGATCAAGGGATCAGGGCAGTCGCCCGTGATGCGCTCGGACAGCCACAACGAATCGAAGCCGCAACCCTCGAGCGCGTCGACGAAGGCCGCGAACCTTCCGGCGTCGTTGGTGAGCGACCGCGTGCCGAGCCCGTACCCGATGCGAACCTTCACGTGGCCAGCCCGGCGAGCAGGTCCGCGACCGCGTCGGGACGGTTCAGGAACGGTGAATGGGCGGTGTCGAGCTCGACCGTCGCGCTGCAGTGCGCGGCCATGTATCGCTGCAGTGCCGGGTGGATCGCTCGATCTTCGGTGCAGACCACGTACGTCGATGGCTTGGTCTTCCACGCGGGTGTTCCGACCGGCGTGGTGAAGCAGCTCAAGTGAATCGGTCGGAGCCGGGCGGCGGCGTCGGCGGCGTCAGCCTCGTCACAGTCGTGGTAGAAGCCGTCGACGACCAGGTCTGGCGCGATCGTGGCGGTGCCGTCGTCGGCGATCACGAATGCGGATGCGAGATCGGTTGCCGGCAAGTTCTCGCCGGTCGCGGTTGCAGACGGCGACTCGTCGGCGTCACACGCGAATGCCGTGAGGTACACGAGGTGAGCGACCTTCGGGTGGTTGCCCGCGTTCGTGATGACCGCGCCTCCGTACGAGTGACCGCACAACACCGCGTCACCGTCGACGGAGTCGAGCACCGCGTTGGTCGCGGCGACGTCGTCCTCGAACGACGTCATCGGGAGGTCGAACGTCTCG
>DASUCS010000305.1:0-3088 GCA_036275935.1 Acidimicrobiales bacterium | reverse complement strand
ATCGCCGGCGCAGCGTCGTCCCCGTTCTCGTGACGGAAGGACTCGTAGATCTTGATCAAGGCCTTCTTCTGTTCCTCGGTGATGTGCGGATCTCGACGGATCTCCGACACGAGGTCAAGGGTGTCATCCCGCGGATCGAGGATCCCGGCCCTGACGTACAAGGTCTCCGACGAGATCTCGAGCGCCCGCGCCAGCTGCTGGAGGATCTCCGCCGACGGCTTGCGGAGGCCGCGCTCGATCTGGCTGAGGTACGGGTTCGAGATCCCGGCCATCTCCGACAGCTTGCGCAGCGACAGATGTCCGACGCGCCGCTGCTCGCGGATGAACTCACCGAGATCGCGCATGCGAGCTTCCAGATCGGCCACCAGTTCGCCAGGGTACGCGACGGTCGCGAGCGAACGGAAGACTCTCGCGAGCGGAGCGTGCGGCCGTCAGACTCGCTGCGGAAGGGTCTCCACGAGGTCTGCGAACACGCGGCACACATCCGGATCGAACTGCGTGCCGGCCATGCGTTGGATCTCCTCGGCCGCCCGCTCGACACCGAGCGACGCGCGGTACGGGCGGTCGGTCGTCATGGCATCGAAGGCATCGACGACCTGGAAGACGCGTGCCGGGAGAGGGATCTGCTCGCCACGGAGCCCTTCGGGATACCCCGCGCCGTCCCACATCTCGTGGTGGCAGCGCACGATCGACGCCGCCGTGGTCATGAACGGGATCCCCTGCAGGATCTGGTAACCGATGATCGGATGGGTGCGCATCACGCGCCACTCCGCCGCCGACAACGGACCTGGCTTGTTGAGGATCCGCTCGGGCACACCGACTTTGCCGACGTCGTGCAGCAGGAACCCGTACTCCGCGTCGGGGTACTGCCCAGAGACTCCGAGCGCCCCCATCACGGTGTTGCCGTAGACGCGACAACGCTCGAGGTGCTGTCCCGTGTAGGCGTCCTTCGCTTCAACGACGTACGCCATCGAGCGCACTGTCTCGAGGTACGTGGTGCGCATCTGCACGAGCGCTTCTTCGAGCTGCTCGGTGTGCAGCTTCTGACGCTGATGGAGTTCACCGACATCGAGCGCGAACCGTTCGAGTTGCTGCTCCAACGACGCTGGGGTCGACCGCCCCAGGTCGGTCAGCATCTCGGATCCGGTCAAGTCGCGAGCTTCTCGACAGCGTCGAGCAACTCGATCGCCGAGAACGGCTTGGTCAGATACGCGTCGCACCCGGCCTTGGCCGCTTGATCACGGGTCTCGGCATCGTCGCGAGCCGACAGCATGACGACCTTGACCCGCGAGTGATCGATCCGGCGGCACACCTCGATGCCGTCGATCCCCGGCATCATGATGTCCAGTACGACCGCTTCGGGACCGCGACCGTTGATGGCGTCGAGCAGCAACAGCGCCGCGGGGCCATCGGCCGCCTCGACCACCTCGAAGTTGTCCGCCTCGAGCACCGTGCGCACGACGCGGCGGATCGCAGAGTCATCGTCGACGACCAGCACGACTCGCTTCTGACCAGCGGCAGCGTCACTCATTGGAGCAACGTTTCCACGGACGCCTCGCCGGTGCGATATCGCCGGGTGATCTCGGCCTGCAACGCATCGATGCGATCGAAGAGCTGACGGCGGATCCCGGACACCTCGCGTTCGAACGCCTCGAGCCCGTCGTGGATCTGACCGAGCTCGCCATCGTCGAGCGTGGGCAATGTCTCGAGATCGTGATCGCCGACGATGGCATCGAGGCGCCCCGTGAGGTCGGCGTCGATCTCGCCAGGCGCCATCAGCTGGGGGAGCCGGCCGAACCCAGGCGCCCGCGTTCGGTCGGCGAGGATCTCCGGAAGTTGGCTGATCAATTCGGAGAGGTCACCGGGCTCGGCGCCCTCGCGTCGCCGTTGCTGCTCGGCGCCGACGATGTCGAGCCTCCCCTGGACGAGCCGGCGAAGGTAGGACAGGCCGGTCTCGATCTCCTGACACTCCGCTCGCATCGCGCGCACATCGGACATCGAGCGTCCTTCGAGGTCGGCCAGGTATTCGGCCCCGAAGATGCGGTCCAACTCCGACGACAACGCGATCAGCCCCCTCGTCCGTCCACTACAGACGGTGGTGCCAGGTTAGCTCTCGCCGGATGGGCGCCGTAACGTGCGCCACCATGCAGATGAGGCTTTTTCGAACCGTCGCGGGCGCGACATTGCTGATGCTTCCCTTCGCGGCATGCGGCGGAGGTTCGTCGACGAGCGGTGGCTCGACGAGTGGCGCCGACGTGACGGTGCATGCACAGGACTCGCTCAAGTTCGACAAGAGCGACTATTCGGCCAAGACCGGTGACATCAAGATCGCGTATGTCGGCGACGGATCGTTGACACACACGCTGCTGATCAAGGACAAGTCGGGGTTCAAGCTGCAGGTTTCCCACGACACCAAGACCGGCACCGTGAACCTTGCTCCTGGGACCTACACCCTGTATTGCGACATCCCCGGCCACGAGTCGGCGGGGATGAAGGCGACGCTGACCGTCAGCTGACGCTGGTCAGACGTTCTTCAGCAGTATCTCCCAGCCGATGAAGAAGATGACGGCCCAGTACACGAAGCCGTAGATGATCGTCTTCTTGTGGTCGTCGAACACGAACTTGTTCCACGCGCTGTCGAGGCCACCGATGTACCCGAGTGCGCTGCCTTCGACGAACGCCCACAGCGCCAGCACCATGATCCAGTAGATGGCGGTGTTCTTGAGGTCGCCGGCGGTGGCGTACAGCGGCGCGAAGTGCGTCGTGAATACCATGAACCACAGCATCGTGATCGAGAAGAACGTGTTGGCGCGTGATGCACGAGCGCCCTTCTTTGCGGAATCCGGCTGCCGTGGGTCGGCTTCGCCGCCGGCGAGCTGCTGGCGAACAGACCCGATGACGATCTGCTGATTGGGCCAGATGATCATCCAGACGTTGGCCAGCATCGTGACGGCGAAGAGGATGCCGGTGAGGATGCTCGCGCCGGTGACCGACGTCGGATCCGCGTAGTTGCTGGCGCCCGACGGCGTGTCGGACGAGTAGATGCCGAGCATCAAGAAACCGAACAGGAACGTCGCCATCGCCGCCC
>DASUCS010000304.1:0-2041 GCA_036275935.1 Acidimicrobiales bacterium | reverse complement strand
GAAGGACAACACGGGCCTGTCGTCGGTGCTCGAGCCGTACTCGGGTGCGTACGTCCCGCAGCGCGACGACGAGGACCTCGTCGACGACCAGGATGGAATGGCGCAGACGGCCGTGGTCCAACGCGCCGTCGAGTTCACCCGTCAGTTCGCCGAGAAGCGTGGCTTCCTGACGCGGGTCGAGGGCGCGCTCGAACGAGCCGACCTTCCGTTGCGAGCGGCCGAGGCGATGTTCTTCTACGTCGCGGCCGCGGCCGTCGTGACGATCCTCGCCGTCGTGATCACGAGAAGCGCGCTGGTGTTCCTCGTTGTGTTGGCACTCGGGATACTGCTCCCGCCTGCGGTGCTCACCTTCATGTCGAGCCGTCGGAAGCGACAGTTCGAGACCATGTTGCCTGACACCCTGCAGCTGCTCTCGGGCACCCTGCGCGCCGGCTACTCGATGATGCAGGGCGTCGAGGCGGTGTCGCAGGAAGTGGCGGAGCCGATGGGACGCGAGCTTCGACGGGTCGTCACCGAGTCCCGGCTCGGGCGCCCGCTCGAGGAGTCGCTGGACGCGGTCGCCGAACGCATGGACAGCCGTGACTTCGGATGGGCGGTCATGGCGATCCGCATCCAGCGCGAGGTCGGCGGCAATCTTTCCGAGCTGCTCATGACGGTGGCCGAGACGATGACGCACCGCGAGCGGCTGCGCCGAGACGTGAAGTCGCTCACCGCTGAAGGCCGCATCAGCGCCTACGTGCTCGCGATCCTGCCCATCGCACTGGGCTTTGCGATGTACGTGATCAACCCCGACTACATGTCGACACTGTTCGACGAGACGGTCGGCAAGATCGCTCTCGGTAGCGCCACGATCATGATGATCGGTGGCTTCATATGGATGCAGTCCATCGTGAAGATCGACGTTTGAGGTGACGGCTGTGCTCTTTGCTGAAGTGTCGGGATCCGGCTTGGTCGCCGTTGTGGGGATCGGCGCGGCGGTTGGCCTCGTCGTCTTCTTCGTCGGCATGCAGGCGGACGAGCGATCGGTCGTGCGCAGCTCGCTGCGACGGCTCGAGGGCTACGAGGTCGAGAACGTTCGCGATCAGGAGCTGCTGAAGCCTGTGCGTGAGCGGGCGGTGGCGCCGGCGATCGAGAAGCTGACCGACCTCGGTCGGCGGTTCACGCCGACGGGTTACGTCGACAAGGTGCGCATGAAGTTCGTGTACGCCGGAGAACCCAGCCCGGACGCAGTCGACCGCTTCCTGGCCACGCAGGTGATGGGCGTCGTCATCGCCGTCGTCGTCTCGCTCTTCGCGCTGTTCGCGCTGGAGGGCTTGTTCCGCTGGGCCGTCGTCGGCTTCGCACTGCTGCTGGGCTTCCTGGGTCCATCCGCAACGCTCAACCGCAAGGTCGAAGACCGTCAGCACCAGCTCCGGGTCAAGCTTCCCGACGTCCTGGACCTGCTGACGATCAGCGTGGAGGCCGGTCTCGGTTTCGAACAGGCGCTCGACCGCACCGTGGCCGCCGTGCCTGGGCCGCTGTCCGAGGAGTTCGCTCGAATGTTGGGCGAGGTACGAGCCGGGTCCTCCCGTGCCGACGCGATGCGGGCCATGGAGCTCCGCTGCAACGTGCCGGAAGTGCGTTCCTTCGTTCTGGCCATCCTGCAGGCCGACACGTTCGGTGTGTCGATTGGCCGCGTGCTTCGCGCTCAGGCCGACGAGATGCGCATCAGGCGCCGTCAGCTCGCTCAGGAGCAGGCTCAGAAGGCTCCGGTGAAGATGCTGATCCCGATGGTGTTCTGCATCTTCCCGGCACTGTTCGTGATCGTGCTCGGACCCGCGGTCATCAACATCTACCAGAAGTTCTAGATCCGCACCGGCGGGGCGCCGCGCTTCTCCGAGTGCGGCACCGCGGCGTAGAAGCGCTGGTCGTGTCGCAGCACGGTGTGCGTCACCATCAGTCGCGGTTCGGATGCGCAGTTCATCGAGAAGTTGTGCAACGTCCACGGCATCATCACCGTGACGTCGCCGGGTTCGCCCGTGAGCTCGACCACGCGTACACG
>DASUCS010000303.1:0-8191 GCA_036275935.1 Acidimicrobiales bacterium | reverse complement strand
ACTTCGACGGGACGCCTTCCGACTATCTCTTTGGTTCGTGGGCACCTGACGGTCGCCAGTTCTCGTATCTGGTCGTGACCACCACCGACGCGAACAGCAGCATCTCGTACACACCGATGATCGCCGACGTGACGACGGGTGAACACTGGAAGATCGGCGAGTCGCTGTACGGCGGCGGCCACCTGTTGTTCACTTCGGATGGTCAATCCGTGTTCTGGTTCCGATACCGCTGGTTCGGAAGGAACTACTGCGCGTGCCAGCTCGTGCTGCTGCCGATTCACGGCGGCGACTCCACCGACGTCCCCGGTTCGTGGCTTGATCCGATCGACCGCTCTCCGAGTGGCGACGAGTTCCTCCAGCCGTCGACGCTTGCGGGTGATCCGCCACCGGTGACGATGTTCAGGCTCGATGGTTCGTCGCGGCAGGTGAGCACGGGGCGCGACTACGCCGTGAGTTGGTGACCGCGGAGTACACGGACGAGCTCGGCGAAGACGCTTTGGGCATTTCGCGGCAATGGTCCCCCAGACAATGGGGTGTCATTGCCGCGACGAAGCGAAATGAGTGGTCGACAGCGCGGAGGCGACCTGACAGACTCGCCGCGCGCCCACCGGGAGGGGCGCCTCATACAAGCGGGCGGCGTACAGGCAGGGGGTACTGAATGCGAAGAATCTTCGCGTTCTCGCTGCTCGGGGTTGGACTGCTGTTCGTCCTCGCAGCACCGGTGCGGGCGCAGAGCTACGGCACCACATCAACGAGCTCGACCACGAGCACCACGATCGACAAGCAACCGGATGCCTCGGCGGGGAACGCCGATCCGACGAATGTGAATCCGGGCGACACGGTGACGTTCAACTCCGGTGACGTGTTGGGGAATTGCACCTCCGCCGACGTCATCTTCGTGCGAGCGCTCCAGAACGCCACGGGCACGACGATCCGCAGCGGCGTGCCGGTCAGCAACGGCAAGCTCACGATTCAGTTCCAAGTACCGCAGGTTCCCGCGGGCATCTACTTCGTGTACGCGACGTGCACCGACAGCGCTGGCAACGTGTTGCAGGCGGTCGGCGTCGTCGTCGTGTTCACCGCGGAGAGTCCGCCAGGCGCGGGCCCGGCACGGGTGTCTCCCGCGTCGGTGACCGACTCAGGTGCATCGGCGCAAACCGCGTCGGTAGGAGCGGTCGTTCCGCCCGCTGCCGTCGCGGCGCTGCAAACCACACCTGACCGCGAGCACGTCCTGCTGAACGGTGCATCCGCGCCGGGAGCGACGCTCGCGGTGATCGACGGTCAGCTCGCAGTCAGCCAACGAGTGCCGGACCAGGCCGGCGCAGCATCAGCCGTTCCCTTCCTCGCGATCGTGCTCGGCGCGCTCGGGGTTCTCGGCCTCGTGGTGCTCGGCTTCCGTCGTCGTTCCGAAGGAGGTGCCAACTGATGCGTGCGTTCACTCGACGGACCACGGCCATGGTTGCCGTCGCAGCGGTCGTGTCGTTGCTGTGGCCCGCCGGCGCGGCCAGCGCGGCCGACCAACCACCTCCGGCCCGTGACACGAGCAAGTTCGCGTGTCCGTCCGGGCAGGTGCCGCCCTCGGGCTTCACCGACACCGGCGGTGACACGTTCCAAGCCCAGATCGAATGCCTCGCCTGGTACGGCATCACCCAGGGTGGACCTGGGGGACGGCCGGCGAACGAGTACGGGCCCACGCTGGTGGTCACTCGTGACCAGATGGCGAGCTTCATCGTGCGGTTCCTGGTGTACGTCAACCCGTCGCTCGTGCCGGCGTTCGACGGCTCGAACGATTTCACGGACGTGCCGCCCGACAACGTGCACATGCAGGACATCAACCGCCTGGCCGCCGCCGGCATCGTCAAGGGTGGGCCTGGCGGTCGCCCCGCCAATGAGTACGGCCCCGGACTTCCTGTCGCCCGTGACCAGATGGCGAGCTTCATCGGTCGCAGCCTGTCGCTCGTCCTCAACGGCGACATCTGCCAGAACGTGAAGAACTACTTCGACGACGACAACGGCGACATCCACGAGCCGTGCATCAACGGTTTGGCGGACCTGGCGATCGTGCAGGGTCGCAGCCCTGGCGTGTACGCGCCGACGCTCAGTGTCACCCGCGACCAGATGGCCGGCTTCGTCATGCGGTCGATGGATCTGCTCGTGGAGCGGAATCTGGCGCACCCGCCGTCCTCGTAGGACTTGCACGCAGGCGAGTCGTCTCCCGGTGTCGCAACCGGTCGAGACGGCTCGCGTGCGCTGTCTACCGCCCGCTCGGTCAGACCGACGGTGAGGATTACAGATGACGCGTTGTCGCTCCATGTAGATGACGAGATCGAGTCATTTCGAAGTCCCGCCTTGCAGGTGTTCGAGTCGCGACTGACAGTGATCGTGCGGACGAGGCGGGGGCCTCGGCGGGGGGTGGGGTCATGGCGAGCGGGGCAGTGGTCGGTCGGCCGCATTCGCGGCGGCGGTTCGCATGTGCGGTTGTGACAGCAGCGGTCGGCGCGCTCACTCTGGTGGGCGTCGCAGCTGGGCCGGCGGCGGCGGCACCGGGTGATTGGACCCATGTGTCTCCGCCGTCCTCGCCTCCGCTCCGCAGTAGCACCGCGATGGCGGCGGACACCGCGCACGGAACGATCGTGCTGTTCGGAGGTCTCGGGCAGGGACCGCCGCTGGCCTCGCTCGCAGATACGTGGCTCTGGAACGGCACGACGTGGACCCAGGCTGCGCCGGCGACGTCGCCGTCGGCGAGGTTGGGCCACGCCATGGCGTATGACAGCTTCCGCCACCGTGTCGTGCTGTTCGGCGGCGCGGGCGGAGGCTTTCTCAACGACACATGGGAGTGGGACGGCACTACGTGGGCGAACGTGACGCCCGCGGCCGGAGCGCCATCGCCATCACCTCGGACGCAATCCGTCATGACGTACGACGCGCAGCGCCACCGAATCGTGCTCTTCGGCGGCATGCACGCCGTTGCGGGGAGTCCGCCGGTGTTGCTCGGAGACACGTGGGAGTGGGACGGCACATCGTGGACGCAGGCCACGCCCGCGACAGCGCCGTCGGCGCGGGACGGCCAGCTCATGGTCTACGACGACGCGCAGCAGCGCGTCGTTCTCTACGGCGGGTTCAGCGCCGAGACGTGGCTCTGGGATGGCACATCGTGGACCCATGTGACGCCTGCCTCCTCGCCACCGCCGGCGGCCTTCACGTATGGGGCCTACGACGCGGCCCGGCAGCGGGTCGTCCTGTTCGGTGGCATCCCCACCGCGGACACGTGGGAGTGGGACGGCACGACCTGGACGAAGGCGGTCACTGCGACGTCGCCGTCAGCACGCCAAGAGGACCTCATGGCCTACGACTCGGCGCGGCAGGAGATGGTGCTCTTCGGCGGCCGAGACCGCGCGACGAACGGTCTTCTCAACGACACCTGGATCCGTAGCGGACCGACACTCTCGGGCACCGCTCGCGTGGGACAGATTCGCGACGGTCTACCGACGACGGCCGGACCCTTCCGTGACGCGCGCAAGAAGTTGGACGAAGCGCTGAAGCCCAACTTGTGGAGCAGCGACGGGACTGAGTTGGCGGTGCCCAAGGGGCAGGAGTTCTTCGACAAAGTCAGAGACGCGGTCGACCGGCTCCGCCATCTGCGCGGGAACGACACCGCCCAGCAAGCGACCACGGATCTGTGGAACGTCGCGCTGCAACTCACGAATGACGCCATAGCCCACGCGCAAGGCGGCAACCCTCGTGAAGTCAGCGCTGCGCTGAAGGAGCGCGACAAGGCGATCGCCCAGTGGGCCGGCGGTCACGACGACGCGTTCGACCACCTCAAACAAGCGTGGAAGCACGCGGAGAACGCACTCAAGTAGGACCGCCTCGAGCGGAGACGACCGATGACCACGAACACCTTCATTGGTGCGTCGTCGATGCCTGGGTTTGCATGCGGGCGTGCGCCAACCGCGGGACCGCCAGCAGGACCGTTGCGCCCAGCGTCGCCCAACCGATCACGCTGACCGCCGTGTTGCTGAAGTCGGTGCCCGCCAGCTGCGCGTGCAGGAGGATGACGACGAACATCGGATACGTCAGCCGATGCAACCACCGCCAGAGGCGGTGCGGCATGTGGCTGCGCAAGAGGCTCGTCAGAAGTGTGCCGATGAGCACGAGGAAGCTGATGGTTCCGAGCCCGATCGCGGTCGATCCATAGCTGACCCGAAAGGGCACGACGGTGTCGAGGACCCCGATTCGAGCGGTGCTGTCGAGGACGAGCGCGACGACGTGCACGCCCACCAGCGGGAGCCAGAACCACGTGAGGAAGGTGTGCAACTCACGCACAGCACGGCTTCGGGCGATCGGTGCGAGGTACTCGGTGCGGATCGCGGTCCCCGTGAGCACCGACGCAGCGAGCGTGGCGAACGCAGTGAGAGCGCAGACGCGTGCGGCATACCAGAGATAGAGGTCGTGATTCACGCCGCGACCACCGCGGTGCGAACGCGGCGTTCTCGCAGCCAGCGCTCGCCTTGTTCGGCTCCGAGGATGACGGCGGTCTTCGCGGTGACCTCGGCGACGAGTGCGGAGGCGGCCACGACCGAGATCTCGTCGATGTCGGTCTGCGCCGGCAGTCCGATCCTGGGGTCGATCAGGTGGTGCCCGTCGTTCCAGTGCCGTCTCGCGGTCCCGCTGGTGGCGACACCCGCGTCTCGGACGGTGACGGTGGTTCCGTCACAGAGCCCGATGGTCCACCCGTGTTGCTCGAGCCCGTCGCCTCGGGCGCGGAGATCGCCACCGAGGTTGATCACTGTGTTGTCGAAGCGTTCGGCGAGACGATCGGCGAGCCAACCCTTGCCGACGCCACCGAGGTCGACGCGGTAACCGGGTGCGAGGCGAACTCGTGACGGACCCACGTCGAGCACCAAGGGAAGAGGCGGCACCGGAGCGGGTGCTGCGGCAACACGGTCCACGGCACGCTCGTCCGACCCCAGCGCCGAGAACGTCCGGTCGTAGCCGGCGTCGACGAGCGCATCGTGGACGCCGGCGTTGACCAGGCCATCGCTGAGCTCGTACGCCTCGAGCGCGACGAGCAACAGCGCGCGGAGCAGCGGGCTCGGTATGAAGGCCAATCCCGCTGATGTGTTCAGCGCCGAGAGCTCACTTCGTGGGTCGAACCGGGAGAGCCGGCGTTCGAACGCGTTGACTTCGTCGACCAGCCCGGCAACGTCGTCGGCGTCACCGTCGAGTGTGATGATCTCGCAGCGAGCGCCGCCGAAGGCGTGGAACGTGTGGCGGACCGGTCGCGATGAGGTCATGACACGTAGGTATTCGAGATCGCGGGCTCCGAACCCGAACTCGCGACGACGGAAGGCTCGACGCGATCCGAGTTGGCAGCGCCACCAGCGCAGCGTCCGTTGCGGTTTCGGGAATCGAGGTACGCCGTCACCTGCTGGCGCTCGTCGGCGGGAAGGGCGCTGAGGATCGCTCGCCGAGCCGCTGCGGTTGTCGCCGCCTGCATCTGGTGGATGACGTCGCGCTCGGCCGCCGTGAGGTTCGATGGCGCGGCGCCGCGTCCTTTGTTGCACGACGGTTCGATCACGAGTCCGGGGTCCGACGTCGACGCGGCGGTGGGGGACGAGGCGTTGTTCGTCGGCGGTTGCAGCGGCGCGTCGGCCGGTCGCGGGTCACGGGCGACGAGTGCCGCGGCTGCGCCGCAGATCACCGCGGTCGCGACAGCGGTGACGGCCTTGAGCTTGCCGCTGCCCATCGTCAGGCGATCACACGGATGTCGGGGAACGAGCCGCCGAGCACAGCCTTGGCGTCAGCTCGAAGCCAATCGGTGATGAGTGATTGGTAGACGCTGCGGAAGTCCACGGTCGACCGGATGTTTCCCGCGTCGGTCTGAGTGAGCGATGGCGGTTCGCCGAGGAGCCCACCCTTGACCGGCTGGCCGATGACGAACATCGGCGCAGCGGCGCCGTGGTCGGTTCCGCCGCTGGCGTTCTCGGCGAGGCGCCGACCGAACTCCGACCAGGTGAACAGGACGACACGGTCGGCCTGACCGTGCGCGTCGAGGTCAGCCATGAACGCAGTGACCGCGGCGTCCAGGTCCGCCATCAGTTGCTGATGGCGAGCCGTCTCTTGGAAGTGCGTGTCGAAGCCGCCGAGCACGACATGACAGATGCGCACCTCGGGCGTGGTGGTGATCATCTGCGCGGTGAGCCGAAGGGCTGCGGCCAGGTCGCCCTTGCTGCCGTACACGGTCTTGGCCGCGTCGTACTGCGCACCTGGTTTGTACGTCGACGCCGAGCTCTGCACGGCTTTGATTCCTGCTTCCGCAGTGGACAGGGCCTCGTCGAACAACACGCCGTAGGCGCCGGGGGTCGACCGATACAACGCGGGTGCCGCGACGTTGCGGCCCGCGCCGCCGTCGAGCTGGTAGGTCGTGGCCGATTGGATGACGCTCACATTGAGACCATCGACTCGCAGCTCCGCCGGCACGCTGGCCTGTCCGAGCGCGCACGCGGCCAGCGCGCTCGACGACGCTGCCGCCTGTCCGGCGAGCAGCTTTCCGAGCCATCCGTCGGTCTGGGTCCGCTCGGGGTCTGCGAACTCCCACACGTACAGCGACTCGAAGTGGCTGTACACCGGATTCGGGTAGCCGACGCCTTGCACGATCGCGACGTGGCCACGATCGAACAGCGACTTGATGCCGGTGAGCGCCGGGTGGAGTCCGAAGTGCTCGTCGAGGTGCAGCACCTGGTCCGACGGGACACCGATCGTCGGACGCGCCGTTGCGTACGCGGCGTCGGCGTACGGGACGACCGTGTTCAAGCCGTCGTTGCCGCCGCCGAGCTGCACGACGACGAGCACTCGGTCGGCGGGCGACCCGTCGGCCCCGGCGGCGAAGGCCGCCTTGGCGAACACCGGGTGCACCATCGTGGCTCCCGCCGTCGCGAGTCCGCTGCGGACGAAGTCGCGTCTCGTGAAGAGGCTCACTTGAGGTGGAACTCCGGGCTCGCCAACAACGCGTACCACTTGTCGGTCGTCGTCGTACTCGCATCGAAGACCGTGGCCGTGTCGGGGCCCACCACGCCATCGAGATGGTCCGCGACCGCTCGCCCAGGATCGGGAAGTGACGGCGTCGAGCTCACGACGGTCTGCGAGAAGTTCAGGCGCGCCAACCATGCGCTCGACGACACCCATCCCGCGTTGAGCGGCCAACCGCCCACGGTCGGCATGTCGTAGAGCGCTTGGTCCATCGCGCGTCCCGCGTTCACACATTTCTCCGCGAGATCGGCGCGGCCCAGCACTCGCATCGTCGCGACCATGTAGTCGACGGGTGACCGCACCAACGATCGGTAGTTCGCGCCGGCCTTGAACTCGGAGCTGTTGAAGACCGCCCGCATCAAGGTCTTGATGTCGTAGCCGCTGGAACGAAACGACTTCGCGATGTTGGCCACGAGGTCCCGCGACGGGGCCGGAGTCGCGAAGTACTCGAGCACCTTGTTGGCGAGGAACGGTGCGCATGCATCGCGAGCGAGGATGGCGTCGATCACGTCATCGGCCCCGAGATTCCCCGTCCGGCCGAGATAGGACTTGGTTCCACCATCGTGGCGCTTGACGTCGAGTTGGCCTCGGAAGCTGTAACCCTGGCCGACGAGATCGGCGATCTGTTGTTCGTAGCGCTGTCGGTCCATGGCGTTCTTGGCCTGGGGACGCTTCGGCAGCGGTGTCACCGCGCCAGAGGGGTCGACGAACACCACTCGCATGCCCGACAGCGCACGTGCGCCCTCGCGGACGTCGCTCTCGTCGAAGTTCCCGACTCCCAGCGTGAACAGCTCCATGAGCTCACGCGAGTAGTTCTCGTTGGGGGCCTTGGCTGAACTCGCGTCGAGATCCAGGTACCGCATCATCAGCGGATCGGAGGTCACCGCGAGCAGCAAGGATCGCATGTCGCTCGTTCCCTTGTCCCGGTACAGCGCGTTCTGCTGCGCCACGAAGGGGAGACCGTTCGCCTTGCGGTAGTCGCTGGTCAACAACCCGTGCCAGAACAACGTCATCCGTTCAGGGAACTGAGCTGTCGTTGTCGCCATGTGCCGGTACCAGGCCGTGACGACGTCGGTGTACCGAGAGGTGCCCGCGGGGACCGCCAATGGGTCGGGTGCGGTCGACACCACCTTGTCGACGAGATCGCCGTACGGCATCG
>DASUCS010000302.1:0-2968 GCA_036275935.1 Acidimicrobiales bacterium | reverse complement strand
ATCGACGTCGTAGTCGACGAACCCGGCGGCGCGGTGGTCGTGGTCGTGGAGGTCGAGCGCGGGTCGATGCACGCGCTCACCGGCTGCACGACGCTCAGAGGTTGCGGGCTCGAGCTGAGGCGCACGGTCACCTGGATCTGATTCGCTCCCGCCTTACGGCACTCGATCTGGAAGGTCGCGTCGCCGTTCTCGTTCGTACCGGTGGTGGGTGACGCTGCCGGCGAGCCTGTCACCACCCACCCGTCGCCCGGGTTGAACGTCACGCTGGCACCGACGACCCCCGCCCCGCGGACCACGCCGTTGCCGTCGACCGCACGTTGCGTGACTCGCACCACGAGGTTCGTGGGCTGTCCGACGTTCGGCGGATCGGGCGCGATCGCGATCGCCACCTCGGGCGCACCGGTGAACGCGTCGACGTTCAGATCGAGGTTCTTCTGCTCGCCCGCCCCGAGGAAGAACACCTCCGGGTCCGTCTGCGCGAGCGTCGGGGGAAGGAAGGCGAACACGCGGTAACGGCCGCCGGCGATGTTCGGCAGTCCCCAATGTCCCGAAGCATCGGTTCCCACATCGACGCTCCGAGCCCGGTTGTCCACGAGGTGCTCGACGCGCACGGTCGCGCCCGGCACCGGACCCTGCGGCCCGTTGACCGAACCGCCGAGTTGCGAGGTTCCCGCATCGGGCACACCCGGGACAGTGGTGGAACCGTCGACGGGCGGGAGCTGTACCCCCGTGAGGTCCGACGTCGCCGTGCTCGGCGTCGACGGCGGCAGCGTCACACCGGGCGGCGGCTGGAGGTTCGGTACATCGGCGGTTCGGTTGCCGCGGATCGCGATGCCCGCAAGTGCCACCAAGCCGACGAGGACAGGGATGCTCAACACCCAGTGCTCGATCCGGCGCCAGGGAACCTTCATGTCATCGGCAGTTCGACCAGCCGAGCAGGCCGGTGCTCGACGGTCACTTCGTCCGGCGGCGCAACCACGCGCGCGAGCGGCGCCAACGCGATCGTCTCGTCCAGGTCGGGTTGGTACCACGCGCTCGTGAGCGCACCGACCGAACGCCCGTCCGACGCCACCACGGCTGCGCCGGGGGCCACTTCACCGAGAACGCGAAGCCCGCGGATCGGTCGGGGTGCGTTGCCGCCCCGCGAGTCGACACGCGCCACCAATTCCTGCCCGGTGTAACAGCCCTTCGTGAAGCTCACCGAGGCGTCGATCAGCCATTGGCCGGCCTCGATCGGAATGGTTGCGTCCGTGAGCTCTTTGCCCATCGCGGGAACACCGGCTTCGATCCGGGCCCGCTCGTAGTCCGGTCGAAGCTGGACCCCGTCGGGCGCGGCATCGGCGCCGAGGAGGTCGTAACCGTCGATACCGGGCCACACGATCGGCAAACCCTCTCCGCGTCGGCCGCGTACCGCAACGCATGGGATCGTGCGGACTGTGTCGAAGTCGCACTTCGTGCGCAGCTTGAAGCGGACGAGCCGAGTGACCATCGCGTCACCGAAACCGGCGTCGGTGTCGAGCTGCACGGTCTCGTCGTCCAGGCGCGTGATGCGCAGCCAGCTGTTGACCTTGCCGGTCGGTTCGAGCAGCAACGTCCAGCGGCTGTCGCTCACCGCCATGTCGACGTCCTGGCTGAGTTGTCCCTGCAGGAACGACACGGTGTCAGGGCCCTGCGCCAGCACGACGTCGCGTTCGATCACGGTTGCGAATGGCGTCACCCCGGAACCGACTTCGCTCGTCGCGCCGCGGTCATCCGGCGCGCCGCAGGAACAGCAGCGAGGAGTGCCTGCGCCTTGTTGCGACACTCGAGGTCTTCGTGCTCCGGGACGGAGTCGACGACGATGCCCGCGCCTGCCTGCACCGACGCACGGCCGTCGGGCTGCACAACCATCGTGCGGATCGCGATCGCTGTGTCGAGGTTCCCGGAGAAGTCGAGGTAGCCGACCACGCCGGCGTACGCACCGCGCTTCACCGGCTCGAGGTCGTCGATGATCTGCATTGCCCGCACCTTCGGCGCGCCCGACACGGTGCCGGCGGGAAGCGTCGCTCGCAGCACGTCGATCGGTCCGAGTCCTTCGCGCAGCGCTCCCGACACCTGCGACGTCATGTGCATCACATGCGAGTAGCGCTCGAGCGTCATCATCTCGTCGACCTTCTCGGTGCCGAAGTCGACCACTCGCCCGACGTCGTTGCGTGCGAGATCGACGAGCATCACGTGCTCCGCCCGTTCCTTCGGGTGCTCCACCAACTCGGCGGCGAGGCGGCGATCGTCCTCGTCGGTGCGGCCGCGGCGCCGCGTACCGGCGATCGGGCGAGAGATGACCTTGCCGTCGAGCAGCTGGACCATCGGCTCCGGTGAGGACCCGACGAGCGTCACCGTCGGATGCCGGAAGAAGTACATGTACGGGCTCGGGTTCACCTGCCGCAGCACGCGGTAGACGTCGAACGGCTCGGCGTCGAGATCGAGATCGAACCGCTGCGCGAGGACGACTTGGAAGATGTTGCCGGCAAGGATGTGCTCGCGAGCGACCTCGACGGCATCGCCGTACAGACGTGAGCCCATCGACGAGCGAACGTCCGGCAAGGGGTCGTCCGGGTCGGGGGGCGTGACGAGCGGTTCGTCGAGCGATCGGGCCCCGTCGGAACCGAGCTGCTCGACGCGGGCGACGGCGTCGTCGTAAGCCGCATCGAGCGCCGCGGTCGTGGCGTTCGGCGCGATCGTCGCGTTGGCCACGAGCGTCACGCGTTGGCGGTAGTGGTCATAGGCCGCCAACTCACCGATGATCGAGAGCACCGCGTCGGGATTGCCCTGGTCGTCAGGCGGCATGTCCGGCAGGTGCTCGACTTCGCGCACGATGTCGTAGCCGAGGTAGCCGACCAGCCCTCCGTGCAGCGGCGGCAGCTCGGGCAGTTGCGGCGAGCGATAGTGCGCGAGGACCCCTTCGACCGCAGCGAGCATGCCGCGATCG
>DASUCS010000301.1:0-3484 GCA_036275935.1 Acidimicrobiales bacterium | reverse complement strand
ACGCCATCGGTCGACCGTGGACCGACCTCGGCGGACAGGCCGAGTGGGGCACCGTCAAGGCAGGCGTGCCCCCCACGACCAGTGCGGAGGGTCTGCTGCTGCTCGGTCATGCGTCCAGCGGCTACTTCGGCACCGAGAACTTCGCGACGAACGACTTCGACGATGCGTTCCTCGTGTGGAAGTCGAAGGTGACGGCGACGCCCGCGACCTTCACGACGTTCATCCAGCAGTTCCCCGCCGCGTTCTCCGCAGTGGGCACGAGCAAGGTGGAGGTCGCCGCCGGCTCCGGCACCCGGCCGGTGACGTCCATCGACCCGGCGCCGTCGGCCGACGCGGCTGTCGTGATCGCGCCGGTTGCGGGCCACAAGGTCCCGGGCGCGACCAACGCGCTGAAGGACCGGCTACGCGCCGGCGGGTGGTCGACCGACAACCTCGACGCCCCGACCGGCCTCCCGAACGCGGGTGTGTTGCTCGCGTTGAGCGGGCTTACGGGATGATGGGCTGATGGCGCGACGAGGTTGGTGGGCGGTGGCCGCGGTGGTGCTGACGATCACGGGGGCGTGCACGACGGCGAACACCCGCGGCTCGGACAGCAGCGACCTGGGTGATCCCGGCAGCTGCACGGTGGTCGACATGGCGGTGTCACCCGAGAAGATCGACCTGATCGTGGCGCTGGCCAAGTCGTTCAACGGCACGAAGCAGGCGAGGATCGACGGCAACTGCATCTTCGTGCGCCCCCAGAAGAAGTCGTCGGGCGCCGCGGCACAGCTCCTGTACACGAACTGGAACGAGAGCACGGACGGTCCGAAGCCGGTCGTGTGGTCGCCCGCGGCCGGGTCCTGGGGCCAGATCGTCAACCAGCGGCTCTCGGAGCAGGGCCAGCAGGCGATCGTCGGGACCGGCGACCCGTTCATGGTGACGCCGCTCGTGATCGCGATGCCCAAACCGATGGCCGACGCGCTCGGCTACCCGGCGAAGCCCGTGGGCTGGTCGGACATCTTCACGCTCGCGACCGATCCGCGCGGTTGGGGAGCGGTGGGTCATCCCGAGTTCGGCCCCTTCAAGCTCGGCAAGACCAACCCGAACTTCTCGACCAGCGGGCTCAACGAGCTCATCGCCCAGACCTACGCCGCCAGCAAGAAGACCACTGGATTGTCCCAGGAAGATCTCGACAAGCCCGATGTCGTCGCGTTCGGGACGGGCATCGAGTCGTCGGTCGTGCACTACGGCGACACGACACTCACGTTCCTCAACAATTGGTACCGCGCCGACCAACGCAGCAGCTCGCTCAACTACGTGTCCGCGGTGGCCGTCGAGGAGAAGTCGGTCATCGACTACAACCAGGGCAACCCTGACGGCATCCTCGATCCTGGCGAGCAGCCGCGGCCCCCGAAGATCCCGCTCGTCGCCATCTATCCGAAGGAAGGGACGCTGTTCTCGGACAGCCCGTTCTTCACCCTCAACGCGCCGTGGGTGTCGCAGCAGGAGAAGGACGCGGCGAAGGTCTTCGAGGACTTCGTGAAACAGCCGGAGAACCAGCAGCAGGTTCTCAAGTTCAACTTCCGTCCCGGCAACCCGGCCGTGGCGATCGGGGATCCGATCACGGCGGCGAACGGCGTCGATCCGAACCAGCCGCAGACGTTGCTCGAGGTGCCGCAGCCGCGAGTGCTCACCTCGTTGCTCGACAAGTGGGAGGGCCAGCGCAAGAAGGCACAGGTCACGCTCGTGCTCGACGTGTCGGGCTCGATGGGTGACCCAGCCAGCCCGTCCGACGACGCGGCCGGCACGAAGCTCGACCTCGCGAAGCAGGCGATCCATGACTCCATCGCGCTGTTCAGCCCGAACGACATCCTCGGTTTCGACATCTTCTCGACGGGGCTCGGTCCGAACGAGGATCAGAAGCTGCTCGAGGTGATCCCGCCGGGTCGCGTGGCGGACAACGGCGAGAAGCTGCAGGCCTCGCTCAATGCACTGTCACCGTTCAACGACACACCGCTGTACGAGGTGACGAAACAGGCGTACCAGAACGCGGTCGCGTCGTTCGACCCGACGCGCATCAACGCGGTGGTGCTGCTCACGGACGGCAAGAACGACGACGGCAACGCCTCCGACGACCAGCGTCAGCTGCAGGACCTGCTCAACACGTTGCGGTCCGGCAACGAGGGCCAGCAGAGCCACGCCGTGCGCGTGTTCCCCATCGCCTACGGCGCCGACGCGGACAGCCAGACCCTCAAGGCCATCGCCGATGCCAGCAGCAGCACCTTCTACAGCGCCACCAACGCGACCACGATCTCCCAAGTCCTCACGGCCGTGATCTCGAACTTCTAGCTTTTGGCAGCACCGGCCACACAAAAGTGTGTTGCCGGTGCTGCCAAAACGGAAAGGGGGGCGATGGAGTACCAGCAGATTCGCAGTGAGCGGCGGGGTGAGGTGCAGCTCGTGACGCTGAATCGTCCGGATCGCCTCAACGCGTGGACGCCGCGGATGGCGGAGGAGCTGGCGGACGCATTCACGCTCGCGAACCGCGACGCCGAGGTGGGCGCCATCGTGATGACCGGCGAGGGCCGCGGCTTCTGCGCGGGTGCGGACATGGAGGCGACGTTCTCCGTGCGCATCGCCGGCGGTGACCCGGGAGCCAACACGGCGGACGGTCAGGGCGGCATGCCGGCGGGGCTCGACTGGGTGCAGCTGTGCCGCGACTCGAAGCCACTGATCGCCGCGGTGAACGGTGCGGCCGTCGGCATCGGGATGACGATGATCCTGCCGTTCGACGTCATCATCTCGTCCGAGGCGGCTCGCTTCGGGATGTTCTTCATCAAGGTCGGGTTGGTGCCCGAGCTCGCGTCGACGCAGTTGCTGGTGCAGCGCGTCGGGTTCGGACACGCGAGCGAGTTGTGCCTCTCCGGACGGCTGTGGTCGTCCGGAGAAGCAGGCGCGGCCGGGCTCGTGCAACGCGTCGTCGCCAACGACAGCCTCATCGACGACGCACTGGAGATCGCGGCGACGATCGCCGCCAACCCGGCGCCGCAGCTGCAGATGATCAAGCAGCTCCTCACGGCGAACGCGGTCGAGCGCGACCTGCTCGCCGTGCAACGGCTCGAGAGCGAACTGCTGCGCGAGTGCTGGAAGACCCCCGAACACGCAGAGGCCGTGGCGGCATTCACGGAGAAGCGGCCGCCGAAGTTCCCGCCCCGGTCCCCGCGGTAAGGCCAGTCCCCCAAGGTGGCGAAACGCTCCTTCCGCGATCGGTTCTTCACGCCGAAGGTGGCGCGCGCCATCACGTCGCCGTCGGGGATCCTGCTCGCCGGAGCGGGTGCGTCGGCCGCGATCCTCGTCGGACTCCCCGTCGCCGCGATCCTCGGAGTTGGCGCGCTGGCGTGGGCCGGACGGGTCGCGGCCGCGGTCCCGCGCAATGCGTCACCGCAGAACATCGACCCGTTCGCGTTGCAGGACCCGTGGCGATCGTTCGTCCGCAGCGCGCAGA
>DASUCS010000300.1:0-17863 GCA_036275935.1 Acidimicrobiales bacterium | reverse complement strand
CCCTTCGAGTCACCGACGAGTTCCTCGGCACTCTCCAGGTGAGCCACCGACGCGGCGAGATCGACCGCTTCACCGAGGACGACCTTCAGCTCCTCGCCACGCTGGCCACTCACGGCGGCATCTGCCTGCGCAACCATCGCCTGCTCGAGCAGCTTCGGAGGGAGGCCGACGAGCGCCACCGCCAAGCGTTGCACGACACGCTCACCGGCCTGCCGAACCGGCTCCTCCTCGACGACGAGCTTCGCAGCGCGCTGAACGAACGAACGCAGGACGAGGCGGTCGTCGTCATGCTCCTCGACCTCGATCGGTTCAAGGAAGTGAACGACACGCTCGGCCATCACCAGGGCGACGTCCTCCTCCGCAAGATCGCGCAGCGCATCACGTCCGCCGTGAACGACAGGACGCTCGTCGCCCGACTCGGCGGCGATGAGTTCGCAGTCGTGTGCACGTGTGCGCCGGATCGCGATCAGGTCCGTGCGATGGCGGAGGCCATCGAGCGGCAGCTGTTGGAGCCGTTCGAGTTCGCAGGACTGGTCTTCGAGGTGGGATGCAGCGTGGGGATCGCGGTGGCGCCGACCGACGGCGACGATCCGGCGACGCTGCTGCAGCACGCCGACGTCGCGATGTACGCGGCGAAGCGTGGCGCCGTGAGCGTCGAGTTCTACGCGCCGGAGATCGACCACGCCATCCCGGCACAATTGGCACTCGCCGCGGAGCTGCGCCGCGACATCGCTCGCGGTGGCCTGCTCGTCGAGTACCAGCCCAAGGCCGCATTGCCGAGCGGCGATGTCGTGGGCGTCGAGGCGCTCGCCCGCTGGCATCATCCCGAGCACGGTTTCATCAGCCCGGAGGTCTTCATCGACATTGCCGAGCACAGCGGTCTGATCCGTCCGCTGACGGAGTACGTGCTCGATGTCGCCTTGGGGCAGTTGGCGCAGTGGCGCACCGAGGGATTCGACCTGTCGCTCTCGGTGAACATCTCCACGCGCAATCTGCTCGACGAGGGTCTGCCGGCGATGGTCGGCGCCGCGCTCACGCGACATCGGGTCCCGCCGTCGACGCTCACGCTGGAGATCACGGAGAGCACGCTCATTGCCGATCCGGCGCGAACGGTGAGCACGCTCAACCGCTTGAGCGACATGGGAGTCGCGCTCGCGATCGACGACTTCGGAACCGGCTACTCCTCGCTCTCCTACCTGCACCGGCTTCCGGTCGACGAGATCAAGATCGACAAGTCATTCGTCCAGCGGATGATCGCCGACGACAGCGACTCCGTCATCGTGAACTCCACGATCGATCTCGGCCACAACCTCGGTCTGCAGGTGACAGCCGAAGGGGTCGAGGACGGTCAGACCTGGCAGCTGCTGTCGGCCGCGGGTTGCGACCAGGCACAGGGGTTCTTCCTGCGCGCCAGTGGCACCGGCGTGCAGCTCACGCGCTGGCTGCGGACACGCCACAACGAGCAGGTCGCGCTCAGCGAGCTGATCCAGCTCCAGGACGAACCCACGACGATCGCACTGAAAGCTCTCTGAATCAGCGAGCCCACGACCAGGGATAGTCGGACGCCGAGATGCGGCGGGCCGCGTCGCTCACGCGCAACGGACGAAACGTGTCGATCATGACCGCGGTCTCGTTCGTGCGGTCTTGATCCATCGAGCGCTCGACGCTGCCCGGTTGCGGTCCGTGCACGAAGCCGGCCGGGTGGTAGCTGATCGAACCGATGTCGATGCCCGATCCCGCGCGGCTCATGAAGTCGCCGTCGGAGTAGTAGAGGATCTCATCCGAGTCGACGTTGGCGTGGTGGTACGGAACCTTGATCGCGTCGGGATGGAAGTCGAACGGTCGCGGCACGAACGAACAAACGACGAAGCCGCCGCCTTGGAAGGTCTGATGTACCGGCGGCGGTTGGTGCACCTGCCCGACGATCGGCTGGAAGTCCGCGATGTTGAAGGCGAACGGGTACACGCAGCCGTCCCATCCGACGACGTCGAACGGATGGTGGGCGTAGGAGTATCTCGTGACGCCACCGCGGTGGCGCACGAAGACATCGACGTCAGTCTCGTCCACATCGAGGACCTCCGAGGGCACGCGAAGGTCTCGCTCGCTGTAGGGCGCGCCCTCGAGGAACTGCCCGGCCGCGTTGAGGTAGCGCGGCGGAGGCTGCACGTGCGCCGACCGCGCTTCGATCATCAGCGCGCGCATCAGTCCGTCGAGCACCCAACGGTGCGTCGTCGAGCGTGGAATCACGACGTAGTCGCCAGGTCCGACATCGAGGACGCCGAACGTGCTCTCCAGTCGAGCCGTGCCACTCTGGACGTACACGAGCAGATCACCGATTGCGTTGCGGTACAGCGGGCTCGGTTCATCAGCGGCGACCACGCCGATGACGACGTCGTCGTTCTCGAACAGCGCGACGAAGCCCGCCACCGGGTCGCCACCCGTCGGCAGATCGAACGTGCGGAGGTGCCGCGGCTCGAGTGCGGTGTCGTAGGACATCGGCGCCGGCTCGATGTGCACCGGCTCTGCAGCGACGATGGCCGACGGCGAGTGCCGGTGGTACAGCAGCGACGACGCGTGCGAGAACCCCTCGAGGCCCATGAGCTCCTCGTGCAGCCGGGAGCCACCCACCTCGGTCCAGATGTGACGCTTCTTCGGAACCTCGCCGACCCGTCGGTAGTACGGCATCACACGAGTATCTCGCCCTCGACTGCTCCGAGGTGGACGTGCTCGCCGGCTCGGGCTTCGAGCACGACCCGATCGCCGTCCTCGAGAAACGTGCGGGTCGTGCCGTCGGGCAACGAGAGCGGCTCGGTGCCACCCCAGGTCAGCTCGATGAGGCTGCCTTCCGTGCCGCGCTCCGGTCCCGACACGGTTCCGGAGGCATACAGGTCACCGGCCCGCAGCGCGGCTCCGTTGGCGGTGAGGTGGGCGAGCTGCTGCGCGATCGTCCAATAGAGGCTGCGGAAGTTCGTCGCGCTGATCTCGTGTGGAGCCATTCCTGCGTCTCGCATGCCTCGGGACTGCAGCAGCACGCGCAGGTCGAGGTCGATGGCCCATGGCTCATCGGTACGGAGGTGCGCCGCGGGCGCTGGTTCCTGCGGAGGCGGCTCGACGAGGTACGGCCGGAGATCGTCGATCGGCGTCACCCAGGCGGAGATCGAGGTGGCGAAGCTCTTGCCGAGGTGCGGGCCGAGCGGTTGGTACTCGTACGCCTGGATGTCGCGCGCCGACCAGTCGTTCAGCAACACGAGACCGAAGATGTGCTCGCCCACGTCGTCGATCGGGAGCGGATGGCCGAGCTCAGTTCGACCGCCGACGACGACGGCGACCTCGAGCTCGATGTCGAGCCGAGCGGTGGGCCGGTAGGTCGGTTCGTCGTTGCTGCCCGCGATCAGACCTCGAGGTCGGCGTATCGGCGTGCCCGACACGACAACGGTGCCGGCGCGGCCGTGGTAGCTCACGGGGAGGTGACGCCAGTTGCGGAACAGCGGCTCGGCGTTCGGCCGCAGGATGCGTCCCAGGTTCGTGGCGTGCTCTATCGACGAGTAGAAGTCGACGTAGTCAGCGACCGTGAACGGCAGCCGCAGGTCCAGCGACGCCGGGTCGACGAACTGGTCATCGCCTGCGGTTCGGAACGCCTGGTCGATCCGGGCATGCGCGTCGGTCCACGCGGCGCGACCGGCGGCGAGCAATGGGTCGAGCGTGCCCGCGGTCAGCAGATCGATGCCGAGCTCGCGGAGCGACAGGGCGCGGCGGCCGTCGGACGCGAACAGGCCACGGGTGCGGTCTGCGCCGAGGTTCACGCCATTTCGAGTCGAGCGAGGACGTCGTCGGCGTCCATCGATCCCGGGACCGCGCCGGAGGCGGCGAGCTCGTACGCCAGGTGCTGCAGCATCGCGTTGACCGGCGTTGCCACTCCGTGCAGCCGGCCGAGGAGCACGATCTCGCCGTTGAGGTAGTCCGTCTCGAGCGACGTGGCGCCGCGCGCCAGGCTCTGCCACGTCGATCCGCCGCCCCGGCGCTGCCCATCGATCGGTCGCATCCGCAGGAGCTCGCCTCGTCGCTCTCGGTCCTCTTCGTCCGACGCGTAGTCGATCCCCGCGGCCTGGAGCACGGCGATGCCTTCGGCGCGCGCTCGAGTCGCGAGCTCACCCGCGCGTGCGGACGGCCCACACGCCGCCTCGATGATGTTGCCCAGGTTCATCAGGAGCTTCTGGTGCTTCCACCGCATGATGTCGGGGCGCGCCTCGGAGACGTAGGTCGAGGCGCTGAACGCCGACGCGATCGCGATCGCAGTGTCATCCGTGCCGTTCGGATAGCGGCCGATGTCGAGGATGCCCGTGTTGGGCGTCGAGTTGGCCTGTACCACCCCCGGCTCGAGGTACGTCGTCGGGCACATCACACACACGCCGTACACGTTGTGGAAGTGGCGGAGCATCATCCGCTCGTTGGCAACCCCGTTCTGCAGGCTGACCACCGCGATGCGATGGTCGACGAGCGGCACGAGATCGACGAGCGCAGGCTCGGTGTCCTGGCTCTTCATGGCCAACAGGACGACGTCGTCCTCACGCCAGTCGAGGTCTGACGGGTGCGTGGCCGCCGGCACTCGGACCGTCGTGGTCCCGTCCGGCGACTCGACTCGCAGACCGTCGCGCTGGATCGTCTCGCCGTGAGCGCCGCGGGCGATGAGGAACGCATCGTTCCCGTTCTCGAAGAGCCGCGCGCCGAGCACGCCGCCGATCCCGCCCGCGCCGTAGACCACGAACCGCATGAACGGTGAGCCTGTCAGACTTCGAGACATGAGTGCTGCGACGACGCTCCCGGCCTCGTGGTACGGCGATGCCGGGGTGCACGCACGCGAACGGCGCGAGATCTTCGGACGAGAGTGGTTGTTCTTCACCTTCGCGCACCACTTGCAGGCGCCGGGTGAGTACGTCGCCACCGACGTCGCAGGCTGGAACCTGCTCGTGATCGTCGACGACGACGGCGAGCTCCGCGGACACCACAACGTGTGCCGCCACCGCGCCGGCCCGCTCGTTGATCCGGGCACCGGGCAGGTCCCGAGCCTCGTCTGCCGCTATCACGGCTGGGCCTACGAGCTCGACGGGCAGTTGCGAGCGGCGCGTGACTTCGGCGAGTTCGACTGCGCCTCGGTCGCACTGGCGGCGATCCGGGTCGAACGATGGCGGGGGCTGGTGTTCGTGAACGTCGACCTGCACGGCGACGCTCCGCCGCTGCTGGAGGCGCTCGGGGCGTTCGTCGATGCGTGTGCCGACTTCCCCCTCGAGCAGTTCGTGCCGGCCATCGAGCGGACGCACGAGCTCGACTGCAACTGGAAGACGTATGCGGACAACTACCTCGAGGGCTACCACGTGCCCCTCGTGCACCCGGGACTGAACAAGGAGATCGACTCCAAGCGCTACCAGGTCGACGTCGACACTCGCCATCGCTGGGTCGAGCAGCACGCGCCGGCGCGCGATGGCGCCGTCAACCTCGGTCGATGGCTGTGGCACTGGCCGAACTTCGCACTCAACCTCTATCCGGACGGTGTCAACGTCGAGCGCTTCGATCCCATTGGCGCCAGACGCACTCGTCTGCGGTACAGCTACGCGCTCGCCCCGGGATCGATCGAGGACGAGACCGAGATCCTGCGCGTGTCGTCAGAGGTGACCGCGGAGGACATCGCCATCTGCGAGATCGTGCAACGCAACCTCGAGACCGGCATCTACGACGAGGGCTGGCTCAGCCCGCGTCACGAGGGCGGGGTCCGAGCATTTCAGCAATGGGTCCGCGCCGCAGTCTCTTAGGAGAAGGCGCGGTTGCCCAACTGTTCGAGGAGTCGCGCACACGGTCGGCACACCGGAAAGCGCGAGGGATCGCGCACGGGCTGGAATTTCACGCCGCACAGCGCGGTCACGTAGCCGCCCTCGACGGCAGCGCGCGTCACCTCGTCCTTGCGGGCGTAGTGGGCCACATCGCCCGGCCCATCGGTGTCGGAGTCCGCGGTGCGGGTGTCAGTGCGCTGCTCGGTGGACACGAGCTCAGCCTAGGAGGCCGCTGAGGGATTCTTGGCCAGCGTGAAGACCAGCCGCGCCCCTCCGTCGGGACTGTCGTCTGCCTGGACGCGACCGCCGTGGTTGGCCACCACCCGAGCGCAGATCGCGAGCCCGATGCCGCTTCCTGGCCGGTCGCCGGCATGCAGCCGGGAGAACATGGTGAAGATCTCCTCGCGATGCTCGGGCTCGATACCGATCCCGTTGTCGTCGACGTACACGGTCCACGCATCGCCATCGTCGTCGGCGTGAACATGGACGGACGCGGGAACGTCCATCCGTCGGAACTTGATGGCGTTGGTGACGAGGTTCTGCAGCAGCTGACGGAGCTGTGTCGGATCGCCCTCGACGGTCGGTAGGTCGTCGATCGTCACCACGGCATCCGTCTCGTCGATCAGCGCAGCGCTGTCCGCGAGCACATCGGCCGCGATGGCGTCGAGCTCGACCGGGACGAACGACGCCGGCCGTTGCCCCGCACGCGAATAGATCAGAAGGTCGTCGATCAGGCGGTCCATGCGCGTCGCACCACGGAGTGCTGCGGACACGTAGGTCTGCGCGTCATCGCCCGCGCCACGTGACTCGGCCTCCCGCCCCAACAGCTCGACGAAGCCGCGCACGACCTGCAGCGGCGACTTCAAGTCGTGCGAGACGATCGATGCGAACTGCTCGAGCTCACGGTTCGACCGCTCGAGCTCCTCGTTGCGGCGCTCCAGTTCGGAGGCCGTCATCGCGAGAGCGCGCTCGACGCGACTTCGGTCGACCGCGCTGACGTACAGCTCGCCGACGGTACGTGTCAATCCGATGGTCTCGTCAGTCCACGAGCAGTACGACCGTCGGGCTTCGAAACCCATGAACCCGATCGTCTGTTCACGGGCCTGGAGCGGCACGAACAGGATCGACTTCACACCGTCGCGCGCCAGTGTCGCGATCGCTTCCTCACCGCCGGGAGGCGGATCGTTGACGTCGGGCACGTGCACGGGTTGACCCGAACGAAGCGTTCGCAGCCAGAAGCGCTGCGCGTCGATCGGCAGCGTCGAGATCGGCGTCGACTGCTGCTCGACGCCGTTCGCCCACCACTCCACGAAGAAGTCGATGGTGGCGGGTCCACCGTCGCCGGTCTTGAGCACGTAGGCGCGATCGAGACCGAAGTACGCACACAGATCGCCGAGCGACTCTTCGACGATCTCCTGGAGCTCGTGCTCCGGTACTCCGAAGAAGCGCGTCGACATGCTCGTGACGAGATCTTCGAGACCGATGCGGAACCGCAGCTCTGCCTCGATCGATCGCAAGTGCTCTTCGGCCATGCGGCGGGCGTGGATGTCCTTGGCCACGATGTAGAGCTCTTCGCTGGCCGCATCGGAGCGCACGCTGATCAGCACCCATCGGTACGACCCGTCGCGGGCACGCAGTCGTGTCTCGAACGACTCCTCTGCGCTGCCCTCGACGGGCAACGCCATCGTCGCCGCGTCGGCCTCGCGATCGTCCGGGTGGAACAGGTCGGTGAACGCTCGACCGACGAGGTCGTCCTCGGTCCAGCCGAGTACGCGGTTCCAAGCCGGGTTGACACGCCGCAGCGTGCCGTCGAGACCGCTCACTGCGAACATGTCGAGGGCGAACTCGAAGAACCGCGTCTCGGGCATGTTGTCGTCATGCTACGAAAGGACTGGCCCGAGGTCATCGACCTGTTCCGGGCGTTCGCGACAACTAGGACACGGTGATCTCGCCGTGCTTCCGGCAGGTCGCATTTGTCCGCGTCGGCGTCACCAGCACTCGCATTCGTTGTCCGCAGCGCGGACAGAAGCGGGGTGGATCGAGCGGACGACGGCACGCGCCGTCACACACGTCAGACGGCTGTCCGCACCCGACGCAGAACGTCACTAGATGGCCTTGGAGAGCACCCCGATGGGCATGCGCAGGTCGTCGAGCATGCGCAGGTCGTCATTCGCGTCACGGCCGAGGGTCGTGAGGTAGTTGCCGACGATCAACGCGTTGATGCCCGCGGTCATCCCCATCGACTGGAGCTCGCGCAACGTCACCTCCCGCCCGCCGGCGTAGCGAAGGATGACGTCCGGCAGCCCGAGCCGGAACAGCGCGATCCACTTGATCGCTTCGAGCGGCTCGACCAACGGGCGATCGCCGAGCGGCGTTCCGGGGCGAGGGTTGAGGAAGTTGAGCGGGACCTCTGCCGGCCCCGCGTCGCGCAGCTGGCCGATGAGCTCGACGCGCTGCGCGTCCGTCTCGCCCATACCGAGCAGGACGCCGCAGCACAGTTCCATGCCGACCTCGCGCACGAGCGCACAGGTGTCGAACCGCTCTTCCCATGTGTGCGTCGTGACGATGTTCGGAAAGAACGAGCGCGCGGTTTCGAGGTTGTGGTTGTAGCGATGCACACCCACGCTCGCGAGCTGTTCTGCTTGCGCGCGTGTGAGGATGCCCGCGGACACCGCGACGTTGAGCCCGGTGCGCTCGCGCACGAGCGGCGCGATGCGTACGAGCTGATCCATGACGATGGGGCTCGGACCCCGCACCGCGAGCACGATGCAGAATTCGCTCGCGCCCAGACCCGCTGTCTCCTCCGCGGCCTTCAAGATCTCGTCGGCGTCGAGGAACGGCGACGCCTTCACTGGCGTGTCGAACTTCGCGGACTGCGAGCAGAAGTGACAGTCCTCGGGACATCCACCGGTCTTCGCCGACAGGATCCCTTCGACCTCGACGTCCGGACCGCACCACGCCAACCGAACTTCGTGCGCCAGCGACGCCAACGCCGGCACCGCATCGTCGGGCACCGACGACAAGACGCAGAGCTCATCGAGGGTGAGCGGCCGACGATCATCGAGCAGCGCATCGCCCGCGGCTGCGAGCAACGAACGGGTGGTGGCGGTCATCGTCGCCGGACGATAACGGAACGGCCGAGCGGTATCGTCATCGGGATGCCCACGACGCGTCCGATTCTCATCGCACCGTCGGTGTTACCCGCCGACTTCGCGCGACTGGGCGAGGAATGCGCTGCGCTCGAAAAGGCGGGCGTCGATCGCATCCAATGGGACGTGATGGACGGCGAGTTCGTACCCAACCTCACGTTCGGACCCGATGTCGTCGCCTCGTGCCGGGCTCACACCTCGCTGCCCTTCGAGGCCCACCTGATGGTGGCGACGCCCGATCTGCTCGTCGAACGTTGGGTCGACGCCGGGTGCGAGCGCCTCATCATCCACGTCGAGAGCACGATCCATCTGCACCGCACGCTCGGCCACGTCCGCGACGCCGGCGCGCGGGCCGCGGTCGCTCTCAACCCCGCGACCCCTGCAGTGGCGGTGGCGAACATCCTGGACCTCGTGGACATGGTGCTGGTGATGACGGTGAACCCGGGCTTCGGTGGCCAGAAGTACATCGCCACGATGGAGGCGAAGATCGCCGAGGTTCGTGCCCTCATCGATCGATCCGGCCACGACGTCGATGTCGAGGTCGACGGCGGGCTCGACAACCAGACGGTCGTCGGCGCGGTGGATGCAGGTGCGAACGTGATCGTGGCCGGCAGCTCGCTCTACCGCGACCCCGACGGCCTCGAGCACGCCGTCAGCGCGTTGCGCACCGCCGCCGAAGCAGCGCAGCGCGCCTGACACTCAGCCTGCGAGCGCTTCGACCTCGGCGATCGCGACGTTCAGGTCGTCGATCTCACGTTCATCGGCGCCGTCTGGATGGCACAGCACGAACACGGCGCGGGTCACGGGACGTTGCAGCGCGATCTGCAGCGCGAACGCGTAGGTCGCGGCCTGCAACCGGTACGTGTCGAACGCGTGATCGAGCTCAGCGTCCGTCTTGTAGTCGACGACCACCAGACCACCGTCGGCGTCCTCGAACAGCAGGTCGACGTAGCCCTCGACGAGGTGACCGTGGCTGCCGATCGGCGCGGACACGTACAGCTCCCGCCAACGTCGTTTGGTGGCGCGCGCCGCGAGCACCGAAGGTGACTGCAGCGCGGCACGCACTCGACGTTCGACATCGTCGGCGCGGCTGACGCCCTCCGCCGCGGCGTGCATCGAGGCGAGCGCCGCGACATCGGCGCCTGATTCGTCGTCGAGATCCGTCGTGGCCAGCACGGCGTGCACCGCGCTCCCCAGCGCAGTGCCGCCTCGGCTCAGAGCGGGCGGCAGCGACACCGGCGAGTCGTCGTCGGCGCCGGCGGCATCGATCGGTTCGTCCAATGCCGCCGACGCAGCCCCCACCGCCGTCGCGGCGAACACGCGGCGTTCGTTCGCCTCGGCGATCGCCGCGTCTCGCTCAGCGATCCAGGTCGTTCGCGCGTCGGTCGACAGCGGCTCGAACGTCGAGGATCGCTCGCTGACCGGCAAGGCGAGCTGGTCACCGAACTCCGCCGGCTTCCACCATCCGACCGCGCTGTCCTGGCACACGCGCCACAGCTCACGGGCGTGCGTGGACTGACCCTTGGTGGAGTGATGCAGCCCGATCACGAGGTGGTCGCGAGCGCGCGTCGCCGCGACGTAGAGCAGACGGTGACCTTCGTGGACCTCGGCATCGCCCTGGCGCGCGTCCAGCGCCGCGTAGCCCGGCGTGCGGAATCGACCCTCGGCCGGGCCGAACGCGACTTCGGGTCCGTGCTCGCCGTAGAGAACCCAGGGGCCGGTGTCCCGTCCCGCGGACGACAGCCCGGCCAACACCACGATCGGGAACTCGAGCCCCTTGGACCCATGGATCGTGAGGATGCGCACCGCGTCGTCGTCTGGTTCGGGGGCCGGCGTCTCGACGACGCTCGCCCCTTCGTCGGCCTGCAGCTGAGCCCATGCGACGAAGTCCCCCAGGGAGGAGCCGCCCGCTTCGACGAACGCGCGCGACTGGTCGAGGACGAACCGCAGCCGTCGCCAGTGATCACGCGGCCGCCTCAGCGCGAACGTCAACTCGGTCAACTTCCGCTCGCGGATCACCCGCTCGATGAGTCGATCGACGGGGACCTCCCACCGGATGCGGTGGTACTCGGCCAACGCCGCCATGCCGCGCGCCACGGGATGGTCGGGGGCGATGCGCTCCGGACGCGGCGCACGGTGATCCCACCGGCCCTCGGCCAGCTTCCACTCGACGAGGTCGGCGTCCGAGCAGGCGAATCCGGGCGACCGAAGCGCGGCGACGATCGAGATGTCGTCGGCCGGATCGTCGATCGCGGCGAGCACCGCCAGTAGCTCGCGCACCGCGTCCGTCGCCCACACCAGCGAACGGCTCTCGACGCGGTACGGCACGTCGCGCGCGTCGAGCGCACGCTCGAGCTGCGCGAGCGGTGTCCGGGTCGGCACCAGGATGGCGATGTCGTCGAAGCGCGCCGGTCGACAGCCTCCTAGCTCCCTGTCCTCGACCTCCCACTCCTGGAGCTTCATCTCGACGATCAGCCGCGCCAAGTCGTCCGCCTCGCGCTCGCGCAGCTCGGCCGCCTTGGCATTCTCGTGCGCGTCGCCCACCACGACCACGGCAGGACCCTCCCGGACCTCGGGCCGGAACGGCGCAAGATCGTGGTAGGCGGGCTGCGCACCCTCCTCACCTTCGGCGATCACCGACCGGAACACGCGGTTCACCCACTCGAGCAGGGGTGGCACCGTGCGGAAGTTCTGGCCGAGTTGTTCGACGCCGTCAGGGAACACGCGTTTCGTGCGATCCCACAACGAGATGTCGGCGCCTCGGAAGCGGTAGATGGACTGCTTCGGATCACCGACCACGAGGATCTTCCCCGGCCGGAGCACTGCCTCCGCCCATGGCGGCGGCGGGAGTGACGGATCCTCGGCCGCGAGTGCGAACGCGATGTCGAGCTGCAGCGGGTCGGTGTCCTGGAACTCGTCGATCAGGATCACGTCGATTCGCTCCGCCAACGCGACGCGCACCGCAACGTCGCGATACAAGACGTCCCGCGCGTGCACGAGCAGATCGTGGAACTCGAGCCGTCCGGCGTCACGGCGTTCGGCGACGCCCGCCAGGGTGAAGGCCTGCAGTCTCGGCATGAACCGTTGCAGCACTGTCGTGCGCAACGACCCGAGCAGCGCCGTCCTCGCCTCGTACGCGTCCGTCAGTGGGCCGAGCACCTTCTGCTTGTCACCGCCCCACACGTCCGCCCGGCCTTGGTTGCTCGGCTTCCAGATCCTGAAGCAGAGCAGCCGGATGACTTCGAGCTCGTCACCAGCCGATACGGCGTCCTCGAGTGCGTCGGCCAGCGTCCCCCACTCGTCGGCGAGCTTGATCAGGTGATCGCCGTCGCGGTGCCAATGCGGTGTTGCGGCATCGAGCGCGTCACGCACCCGCGTGATGATCGGCGTGACGTCGACGTGGACTGGCGGCGGTACCGGGAACTCGACGCCGACGAGCTGATCCCACCGTTGGTGCAGGAGCCGGGCGACGTCGCGCAACCGGTCGGTGTACATCCCCAGCGCGTGCAGCCGCAGCAGGTCGAGGGCCGCCGTCTCGTCGTCGAAGAGCTCGTCCCGGAACTGCGTCCAACGCTCGACGAACCGGACGCGGGCGCGTACCTCGTCGTCGATCTCGAACACCGGCGCCAATCCGACGTCGAGGGGATGCTCTGCGAGGATGCGTTGCGCGAAGCCGTGCAGGGTGGTGATCGTGGCCCGATCGATGTGGGCCCGCGCCGAGGCGCAGCGTGAGCGCTCGTCGTTCGACAGGTACTCGTCATCCGCAGCCTTGGTGAGCTCCTCGCGGATGCGGTCGCGAAGTTCGGCGGCGGCCGCTTCGGTGAACGTGATGGCGACCAGCCGGGACACATCGGAGACCGTTCCGCTGGCGACGAGCCGGATGACCCGGTCCACGAGCACCCGCGTCTTGCCCGTACCTGCCCCGGCCTCGACGAACAGGTTGCGGTCGAGGTCGGTGCGGATGCGTTCGCGCACGTCGTGATCGACGGGCAAGGTCTCGGCAAAGAGCGTCATGCCATCACCTCGTCCGCGACGAGGGGCGCTCCCTCGGCGAGCTCGACGTACGGCGTGAGCTCCTCGCGGGTTCGGATCGTGAGCCACTGCTCGCCGCGGGTCGACGAGCAGAGATGATCGAACTCGCAGAAGCAGCAGTTCGTGTGCGTCGGCCCGATGCTCGGCCGCCAGTCGTCGTCGCCAGGCCGCGCCGGGAACAGGCCGTCCTCGATGCCGTCCACGATCGTGCGCACCACGGTCTCGAATCGTTCGGTGGCGGCGGCGTCGACCGGGCCACCCTTCATCTGGATCGCGCCGCGCTGGCCGATGAACCAGTAGTAGGCCTCGACTTCGTCGGCCTCCGGGAAGCGAGCCTTCGCGGCGAGCGCGTAGATCGGCAGTTGCAACAACGTGCCGCGGGCGACGATGTCGTGCTCGGCGTGCTCCGCGTCGATCACGCCGTACTGATCCGCGCGGCCCGTCTTGTAGTCGAGCACGACCAGCTTGCGACCGTCGGGCGACCGATCGATGCGGTCGACCCGCCCACCGAAGCGCAGCTGACGACCGTCGCCGACGTCGACGTGCACTGCCGCCGACTCGCCTTCGTGACCGAACCCGAGCTCGACCTCTGCCGGCGAGACACCGGCCAGACGCTCGTCGCTGCCGTCGGCATCGAGGATGCGGCGGAGGTGTCGGCGCAGCGCAGCCCACTCCGCTTGCCACAGCAAGGGTCGGCCGGTCAGGCCTCGCGACCGGAACATGCTCTCGACGTCGTCGGCCACGGCCAACAAGTCGTCGTAGTCGCGAGCGGTCCATGTTGCATCCGCTCGACGACCGAGGCGCTCACGAAAGAAGCGCTCGAGGATGAGGTGCACGAGCGTGCCGCGGTCCATCGGCGAGATGGTCTCGGCCTCGCCCGGATCCTCGAGCTCGCGCAGCCCGAGCACCTTGCCGAGGAAGTACGAGAACGGGCACGTCGCCCATTGCTGCAACCCGGTGGGCGAACGCGGCCGCCGCAGATCATCGGCGAGTTCAGGGAAGCGACCGACCGATCCCGACCACACGCCGAAGTCGCCGCGGGCACGCGACGACGCGGCGAGCAACCCACGTTCGAGGCCCGCGGCGCGCACCAACGGCAGCTGCCCGACGGGGACGCCCGCGTGGCGAGCGTGCAGCAGCTCGGCGAGATCGAAGTCGGTGATCGTCGCGGGCGCGCCCCCCTGCGCCAACCACCATTCGAACGACTCCACCGCGATGCGCTCACCGTGCAATGACCCGAGCAGAGCGGCCGGCTGCAACGCGCGCTGATTGCGCTGGTCAGCTGCCGGGAACGTCACGACCGCGCTCGCAGCGCTCGCCAGCACCGCGTGCACATCCCGCTCCTCTTCCGCGTAGGTCACGCCGCGAGGTCGGAGCGCACCACCCGCTGCCAATCGTTCGCGCTCGGGGATGAGCGCGTCGTCACGCGCCCGCGGCGGGAACGTCCCCTCGGCCGCACCGACCACGACGACGAGGTCGAGATCGGCGCCCACCGCGTCGACCAGCCGGCCGACGAAGACGCCGTGACCGAAGCGACCGACTCGACCCGACGGACGGTCGAGCTCGAACGACACGAGCCGAACGAACGTCTCGAAGTCCGGCGCAGGGCCGACCCCATCGAGGCGGCCGAACTCGCGCAACACCTCGAGCACTGCGGCACGCGCCCGCTGCTCGGCCTCGGGCCACGCCGCACTCACGCCTTCGTTGCCGAGGTGCCGAACGAGCAGGGCCTCGGCCCACCGCGTCAACGCCCGCCAGCCCCTCCGGTCTCCCGGATCCGTCGCGACCGCCAGCCGCTCGACGAACGACGCCAACGCATCGAGCTCTGCGATCCGGCTCGCGGTTTCCGGATCCAGCTCTTCGAACAGCGTGGGTTCGCCCGTGTCGGCGAGATTCGCGGTGGCCCACTCGAGCCGCCCCCGCTTCGCTTCGTCGAGTCGCCGTTGCCATTGCTCGAGACCTCCGACAACCCCGGCGCGTCGCGCCAGGCGATCCCACCGATCGGGCCGGGTGCTGCCGCCCGCCGGATCACGGAACGGCACCGACCGCAGAAGGCGCATGAGCTCGTCGCGCCGGTGCCCGTTCGTCGGCCACGCGAGCAACCCGAGCAGCGTGCGCCCCGCGATGCTCTGTGACAGCTGCAACGGAGCCGGCGCGCTGTGCTCGATGCCGGCCGCTGACAGCTCCTCGTGCAGCAGCAACGCGTAGGGCGCCGCCACCCTCGACACCACTGCGATGCGATCGGCGGGGACCCCCGCTCGCAACTGCTCGACGACGATGCGCACCGCCAGCCGTGCTTCCTCGGCAGGATCGGGCGCACGCATGATGCGCGGCACGACACGCGCTGCCGGGGCGTCATTCGTGTGGTCTGCAACCGACCCGAGGAACAGCAGCTCGTCGGCGATCGACGAGTCGCCGACGATCGCGTGCAACCGATCCTTCTCTGCGAGCTCGCGCAGCAGCGTCAGCTCGGTCGGGCGAAGCCGGCGCGGCTGGTGCAGGACGATCGTGCCGATGTCGTCGAGGACCGCGTCGTTCGCACGCACCGCTTCGGTGGCCGCGATCAGTACGTCGTGCTCGTCGGCGCGCTCGCCCACGACGCGCCGCACGCCGCGGTACACGTCGACGACTTCCGCGCTGCGACGGCTTTGCGCTGCGAGTGCCCCGAGCTGGCGGGCGTCGAGCGGACGCAGCTCGCGAAACGTGTCGGCCAGCGCGGACAGCGTCGCCGGATGATGACCGAGCTCGGACAGACGGCCGCCGGCTTCGGCGAGCACCCCGCGAATCACCAGCCGCATCTCGAGCGAACCGATGGGACGAGCGTCGTGCGCCGCGACGACGCGTGCGGCGAGCCGCGGGACCAACGCGGGCAACGTGACGAACTCGGTCGCGACGAGGCCGTCCTTCGCGAGCGCGCGCCGCATCGTCACCGCCGCGAGCGACGACGGCATGACGACGGTGACCGGGTGCAGCAGGTCGTCGCCCTTGATCGACGCGATCAGATCGGCCAGCGCTGCCGTTGCGGGCGCGCCGAACGGCACGACCTGCAGGCGATGTGGCGGTCCGGCGACCATGTCACTGACGCTACTGACGGGCTGTGACACTGAGGGTGTGTCCCGCCGCAACGCCGTGATCATCGTCGCCGTCGCGGCCGTCGCCCTGCTCGCCGGCACGGTGGTGTTCTGGTCCCGCGACGACGCAGGCAGCACGGCGTCGTTCTGCGCCGGCCTTCGCGGTGGCGAGAACCCGCTCGACACCTTCGATCGTTACGACCCGAGCAACGCCGACACCGCCCAGCTCCAACGTGGCGTCGACCGGCTCAAACAGCTCGAGACCGCGGCGCCGCGGGAGATCAAGAACGACGTGAAGGTGCTGGTCGACACCGCCGAGCAGATCGTCAAGGCCCTCGATGCGGCCGCGAAGCACCAGCCAGTCACCGACCTCAGCGCCGCACAGGTCGACCAGGTTCGGGCCGCGAGCCAGAACGTGACCCGCTATGCGACCGAGCAGTGCGGGGTGACGTTGGACAGCGGCTCGTCGGCGCCGAACGCGTCGGTCCCGACCACAACCTGACTCGGGCGGATCGGCGCAAAACCGCTGGTCGAAGTGGGTGTTTGTAACGCGTTCGCAACACTAGTAATAAGACCGCAACTCATCCGCCCTCCCTCCTGGAGTTCACGTGTCCCTCGTCCGTTCCTTGGTTCGACGCGCCCTTTTTTGCCTGCTCGCCGGCTTGCTCATCGCCGGTGTCGGGGCGTGTCAGCTGAAACGATCTGCCTCTGCTCCCGTGGCCGCACAGGCCGTCGCCCCGTCCTCTGACACCGACCAGGTGTTGTCCCTGCTCAACGGGTTCCGCGCCGCGAACGGCCTTCCCGCGCTGGCCGTCGCCGGCGACGCCACCGCCAAGGCGCAGCAGCACTCCGACGAGATGGCGGCCGCCGCGAACCTGTACCACTCGCCGGACCTCGCGGCCGGTATCCAGCCCGGCTGGACGATGCTCGGGGAGAACGTCGGCGTCGGTGGCGACCCGGCCCAGATCCAGTCGATGTTCGAGGCCTCAGGACCTCACCGCGACAACATGCTCAACACGTACGACCAGGTCGGCGTCGGCACTGCGCGCGGCAGCGACGGCCGGCTCTACGTCACGCAGTTCTTCGTCGACCGCTGACGAACGCGAGCGACATGCCGGCTTCCTAGGAAGTCGGCATGTCCTGGCGGCTCGTCAGCACCCGATCGATCATGCCGTAGTCCTTGGCTTCGTCCGGCTTGAACCAACGGTCGCGATCGGAATCCAGCTCGATCTGCTCGACGTTCTGGCCCGTGTGGAAGGCGATGCGCTCCGCCATCAGCCGCTTGATGTAGATCATCTGCTCGGCCTGGATGGCGATGTCGCTCGCCTGCCCCCGGATGCCGCCGGACGGCTGGTGCATCATGATCCGCGCGTGCGGCAGCGCATAGCGCTTGCCCTTGGCTCCGGCGCACAACAGGAACTGCCCCATCGACGCGGCCAGACCCATGCAGATCGTGCCGACGTCGGGCTGGACGAACTGCATCGTGTCGTAGATCGCCATTCCTGCGGTGACCGATCCGCCGGGAGAGTTCACGTAGAGCCAGATGTCCTTGTCGGGATCGTCGCCTTCGAGATAGAGCAGCTGCGCCGTGATCAGGTTGGCGATCGCATCGTCGACCTCGGTGCCGAGGAACACGATGCGGTTCTTCAGGAGGCGGTTGTAGACCTCGTTCTGGGGGTCACCGAAGCCCCCGGCCTGCGCGAGCTCTCGTAGAAGGGACGGATCTGACGTCATGGCCCGAGAGGGTAGCGGCGGATACCGTCGATCCCCGTAGCCGGCGTGGCCC
>DASUCS010000299.1:0-2023 GCA_036275935.1 Acidimicrobiales bacterium | reverse complement strand
ACCGCGGCGGCGACGCGACCGATGCCGGCCGGTCCGAGCGCGTCGGGCAGGCCGGTCTTGGTCGTGGTGGCGTACGCAGGACCGACACCGAGATACGTCGCGCCCGCAGCCTGATGCGCGAGACCGGTGTCGGGATCGCGGGCGGTTGCGCCGAGGATCCGGTCGGGTCCGAGCACGCGACGAGCGACGTCGACGGGCAGATCGTGCTCTCCGATGTGGGCGCCGTGCGCGTTGGCGCCCATCGCGACGTGCAACCGGTCGTCCACGAGACACGTCGCGTCGTGCGTGGTGCAGACGTCCAGCACTCGACAGGTCAGGTCGTAGAGCTCACGGTCGGTCAGCTCCTTCCCCCGCACCTGCACCACCGGCGCGCCCGCTTCCACCGCCGCGGTCACAACCGCGAGCGCGTCGCACCCAGGCCTCGTGTCGGTGATGACGTGCAATCGGCCGATGGCCATGCGCTCCTCCCTGCGCCGGCATGACCCGGATCAGGTTCCGACGGTCGGGAACGGCAGCCCCCCTCTCAGCCCGGTCCTCCGGACTCCCGTGTGTACAGAGGCACCCTACCCCTGTTCAGCTCATCGGCGTCATCGGATTGTCCATCGAATCCATCGCCGGGATCAGAGTGTCCGCGACTGACGGCGACAGCAGAACGAGCCCTCCGACGACGACGAACACCACGCCGGCGATCCGCCCGATCAGCTCGCCCCTTCGGAGCATCTTCTCCGCGAAGACGATCGCTGCGAGAACGATCATCGCCCACACGTTCATCACGCCGAACGCAACGAACAGAGCCATCAACGCCCAGCAGCATCCGAGGCAGTAGCCCGCATGGTGCACCGCGACCTTCAGATCACGGAATCGACCCTTCATGTTCCCGTAGCGCAACAGTTGCGCCAACGGCGAACGACAGTGGCGTAGGCAGCGCGCCTTGAACGGGCTGAGCTGATACGCACCGGCGGCGAGCAACGTGACCACTGCGATGTTGCGCAGCGCGGTCTCGCTGTCCGCGGCGTAGTGATCGACGACTCGAAGGATGTAGTACGCGGGAACTCCGGCCAAGGTCCACACCACGAGGTAGCCCGCGACGAACAACGTCAGCCGAGCACCTCGGTCGGTCTTGATCGTGCGGGAGTAGAGCATCGCGACCGGTGCAACTGCCGGCAGCATCATCGCCGCCATCATCCCGCCCCACATCGGGATGAACGCCCGCAACGACATGCCCATGGTGCCGGGCCCGTTACCCATGTCGCGCGCGTAGGCGATGACCCCAGCCCACGCGAGAGCCGCGAGGCCAAGCAGCGCGAACGTCGCGGTCCACTGGTGCGCGGTTCGCTGCGCCGGCGTGACCGGAGTCGCCGGTGTGACCGGTGCGCTCACGCCGCCGTCACGCAGACCAGGAGTACGGCGCGTTGAAGCCGCTGGTGCCCGTGCCGTCGAACGAGATGCCGAACGCATCGACCTTCGACTTCGTCGCGGGCGACACCGTCAAGGTGGAGTTGGCGGGATGGAAGATGTTCGCGAGCTGTACCGGCTTGTCCAGCCCGGGCGTGACGAGCGTGTCGACTTCGACGTCGATCAAGTCGCCGAACCGCACCGAGATCGTTCCATCTCGTTCGGTCCACTCCGCTGGCGCTTGTGCGATGCCGGCCATCTCGCCGATGAGCGGACCGAGCATCGCGGGAGGACCGCCGAGGTCTCCTGCCAGCAGTCGCCCGAGCACACCCATCTGCGCGTCGTCGGCGGCGTCGTCGACGACCACGCCGAGCTTCCAGTTGCCTTCCGACATCACCGGTGGAGTGTCGGCGACGAGCGCGAACGTCAGCCCGCTGACGTCGACCCCTTCGACCTCACCCCTGTCGATGTGGAACGCCAGCATCGCCTTGCAGCGATCGTGGCTCGCACGCGCGGTCAGACCCGACCACGTGCAGGGACAGATCGTGTCGCACGAGCAGTTCTCGAAGTAGGTGCCTTCCAAGGTCCACGCCATCGTCCTCGCGCCTCCTCGGTTGTGTGACTGTGC
>DASUCS010000298.1:0-6189 GCA_036275935.1 Acidimicrobiales bacterium | reverse complement strand
TGCCCGTGTAGCGGGTCAGCTCGAGCGCGAGCCGATCGAGGATGGCCGACCGCTGATCCGGGTGCTTGGCGCCGTCGGGGAGCTTGTTCTTGTCGACGGTCACGACGATCGAGATGCGATTGTCGACCAGCGTGGTGCCGTTGCGGTCGAAGATGCGACCGCGCGGCGCTTCTTCGAGGATGATGCGCTCGCGGTTGGCGGTTGCGACCGAGCGGAACTGCTGGCTCGCCATGATCTGCAAGTACCAGAGGCGCGCGAAGAGCGCGGCGAACAACGACACGATGACGATGCCGAGGATCCCGAGCCGCAGGCGCGGGTTGTCGCTGCGCATGGCGGAGCTCATTGGCTGCGCCAGCTCATACGGGGACCATCCGTCCGCTGCGCGTCGTCGCAGGCAGCGCCCACTTCGTGACGCGGATCATCGGAAGGATGAGCAGCGCATTCAGCACTGCGACGACGATCGCGACGCGGGCAAGGTGATTGACGACGAACAGTCCCTCGATGCCGATGAACTTGCCGACGACGGCAAGCGTGAGCACGCCCAACGCACTCGCGCCAAAGGCAGTGAGCACCGGGATCCACCATGCGGCGCGCAGCACACCTGCCTGCAACATCCCCACGACGTAGCCCACCAGCGTGTAGCCGAGCGCGAAGAAGCCCGTCGGCGTGCCGTGCACGACGAGGTCGAGGCAGAGGCCGGTGATGAAGCCGACGATCGCGCCACGATCGCGACCGCCCGTGATCCCCGCCGCGATCGGAAACAGCATCACGATGTCGCCCTTTGCACCGAACAGGTCCAAGTCGGCGAACAAGGTCGTCTGCAGCGTGATCAACACGAAGATCACGAACGCCGGCCGGGCGTACTTCATTGCGGGGGCTCCCAGACCAGCACCTTCACGAAGGTAAGCCGTCCGAGGTCCGCGAGGGGGGTCACCGTCAGCACTTGCGTGAGGTGGTCAGCAGAGAGGTCGGCCTGCGTCACCTGCCCGACCGGGATCGCTCCCGGGAACGTCGCCCGGTCCTCACCACTGGTGAACACCATGTCGTCCTGCGGGACCTTGACCGGCGGATCGATGCCGGCATCGATCACGAGCGGCTTGCCGTCGCCTTGGCCGTGAAGGAGCCCGGTCTCGCCCGACGCCGCCAGCCGCACGCCGACGACGACGTCGGGGTCCGTCAGCAGCTTGATCACGCTGCGATTGGTCTGGACGTCGACGACGCGGCCGATCAGCCCGGCGCCGGTGACGACGGGCATCCCGACCTTGATGCCCTTGGCCGAGCCCCGGTCGATCTCGAGGGTGTGCTCGAAATTGGTGAGCGGCCCGGCGATCACCGACGCCGTGACGCTGGGGAGCTGCGTGAACTGGGTGATGCCTTCGAGCGCGCTCAGGGCCTCGAGCTGCTTCTTGGCGTCCGCGTTCTGGGCGGCCTGGCCCTGCGCGTCTTCGAGCTGGGCCCGAAGGCGATCGTTCTCGTTCTTGACGTTGCCGTAGTGCCACAACCCGTTCCAGGCGTTGCTGACCGGGGAGAACGCGCGGTCGGCCCCGTCGCGGACGGGGCTGAAGGCGCTCGACGCGGCATTCCGGATCGACTGGATGGCGCTCGAACCCCGGAAGTCCAGAGTGAGCGCGGTGATCGACGTCAGAATGAGCAGCGCGAGCGTGAACCGAGACCGGCCGGATCGGCGCGAGAGAGCCAATGGGCGGCCCTAGGCAGTTAGTGGTCGGAGTTCGACGAGAACAGCACGCCTTTGAGTGCGTCGAACTCTTCCAGCGACTGCCCGGACCCGATCGCCACTGCGTGCAGAGGATCGGGCGCGATCACGATCGGCATACCGGTTTCATGCTGCAGCCGCGCATCGATGCCGTGCAGCAGCGCGCCTCCACCGGTCAACACGATCCCTTGTTCCATGATGTCGGCGGCGAGCTCGGGTGGCGTCTTGTCGAGCGTCACCTTCACAGCGTCGACGACCGCGGACACCGGCTCTTCGAGTGCGCCGCGCACCTCGTCGGTGGACACGACGATCGTCTTCGGGAGACCGGTGACGAGATCACGGCCGCGGATCTCCGCGTGCACCTCGTCGACCAGCGGCCACGCCGAGCCGAGCGCGATCTTCACCTCTTCCGCAGTGCGATCACCGAGGGCGAGGCTGTACTCCTTCTTGATGTAGTTGACGATCGCGTCGTCGAGCTCGTCACCGCCGACGCGCACCGACTGGCTCGCGACGATGCCACCGAGCGAGATGACAGCGACCTCGGTCGTGCCACCGCCGATGTCGACGATCATGTTGCCGGTCGGTTCCTGCACCGGCAGACCGGCGCCGATCGCGGCGGCCATCGGCTCTTCGATGATGTAGGCGGGCTTGCGGGCGCCGGCGAACTCGGCGGCTTCCTGCACGGCCCGCTGCTCGACGCCCGTGATGCCGGACGGTACGCAGATCACCATGCGGGGGTGCAGCGACAGACGCCGCGGGTGCACCTTGGTGATGAAGTACTTGAGCATCTTCTCGCAGATCTCGAAATCTGCGATGACGCCGTCCTTGAGGGGCCGGATCGCCTGGATGTGTGCGGGCGTGCGCCCGATCATCCGCTTGGCCTCGGTCCCGACGGCGAGCAAGCGGCCATCGCGGGCGTTGACGGCAACGACGGACGGCTCGTCGAGCACGATGCCTCGGCCGCGCACGTACACAACCGTGTTGGCCGTGCCCAAGTCCACTGCCATGTCGCGGCCCATGAACTGGGAAAGAACAGTTTCGGACATACGCGTCCCGTCAGTACGTGCGAACAGTTGGCGAACCCTAGTCGGCGCCCAACACAGAGGTCCGGCCCCTACTCAGCGCCACAGGGTAGACGGTGTAACGCGTTTGCAACAATCAGCTTCGTCAGAGCGTCGGGAACCAGAGCGCGATCTCGCGAGCAGCGGATTCGTGACCATCGCTCGCGTGCACGAGGTTCTCGGTGGTGGTCGTGGCGAAATCGCCGCGAATCGTCCCCGGTTCCGCGTCGTCGACCTTGGTCGCACCCACGAGCTTGCGCACGAGCGAGAACGTGTTGTCCGCCGGACCCTGCACGACCATCGCGAACACAGGTGAGCGCGTGATGAAGGTGATGAGCTCGTTGTAGAACGGCTTGCCCTCGTGCTCGGCGTAGTGCTTGGCGGCGAGGTCGTCGTCGACGGACCGCAGCTCCGCGGCGACGACGTTCAGTCCCTTGCGCTCGATGCGGCTGACGATCTCGCCGATCAGCCCGCGCTCCACCGCATCGGGCTTGGCCATGACGAAGGTGCGATTCATCGGGGGGAAGTTAGTAGTGCTCTGGCGGCGCCGATGAACCAGAGAGACCCGGTCACGAGGATGACGTCCTCGGGATTGGCGAGACGCTTGGCCCGGTCGAGGGCCGTGGCGATGTCGGGTTCGACGATGGTGCGCGTACCGAGCTCCTCCGCCGCCTTCGCGATCTCCTCGGGCGGCACCGCGCGCGGTGAGGGCGCGCTCGAGGCGATGACGATGGACGCATCCTCCGCGTCGAGTGCCTCGAGGATCGGCAACGGCTCGCGCGGCGACAGCATCGCGACCACAAGGATGGTTTCTCCATCCGCTTTGAAGTCGTCCCTGAGCGTCGCGGCTGCGGTTGCCGCGCCCTCGATGTTGTGCGCGCCGTCAATGATGATCAGCGGCTCGCGCGCGACCACTTCGAACCGACCCGGAACGCGCATCGACGCGAGCGCGGTGCGCACGACATCGTCCGAGAGCGGCGCGTCGAAGAACGATTCCGCGGCAGTGAGCGCGCATGCGGCGTTGTCACCTTGATGCGCGCCGTGCAACGACAGGAACACGTCTTCGTACGCGGCTTGCGGTGTGCGGAGGTACAGCAACCGTCCGCCGACTGCGAGCTCGTTCGACTCACACTCGAAGTCGCGTTCGCGCTCGAAGATCTCGCGCGCGCCCGCGCGGTGAAAGATCGGGAGGAGCTCCGGATCCGTCTCGCCCAGCACGAGCGAGCTGACCGGTTTGACGATGCCGCTCTTCTCTTCTGCGATGCGCGCATTCCAGCCCTCCAGCCCGTCGGTGTGGTCGTGGCCGACGTTGGTGACCACGGCGACGAGCCCATCACACACGTTGGTGGCGTCGTAGCGGCCGAGGAGGCCGACCTCGACCACAGCCACGTCGACCGCGATGTCCGCGAACCACTTCAGGGCAGCCGCGGTGAGGAGCTCGAAGTAGCTGTTGGTGACCCCGACCACCGGCTCGAGCCGCTCGAGATCGGCCAGCAGATCGGCCAGGTCCTCGTCGTCGATCGGCTCGTTGTTCCGGGAGATCCGCTCGTTGACCCGCTCGAGGTGGGGGCTCGTGTAGGTCCCGACCGTGAGGCCCGATTCGGCCAACAGGGCCGTGATCATGCGAGCCGTCGAGCCCTTGCCGTTCGTCCCCGTGAGGTGGATGACCGGATAGCTGGTCTGTGGATCACCGAGGGCGTCCACCAGCGCCCGCATCCGCTCCAGCGAGAGCCCCTCGACCTTGCCGGCCGTCGCCTCGAGGTTGACGTGGCGGTCCAGCCACTGGAGACGATCGCCCAGACTCACCGGCGCATTCTCACCGTTCCGCCGGTAGTAACGCGCCCTCAGAGCGCGTTACTACCGCACAAACATCAGACGGGGAGGAGGTCGAGGGCCTTGGCGGCCTTGGAGTGGCCGGACTTCTTGACCTTGTGGCGAGCGAGGTCGGCTCGCTCGGCGGCTACGTGGCGGGCGTGGATGGCGGTCTCGGCCGCCTTGTCCCGGGCCGCGGCGCTCGCCTCGGCCGCCCGCTCCTTGGCGACGCCCGCGGCTTGGGCAGCCGTTTCCTTGGCCCGCTCGCGGGCGGCGGACGCACGGGCTTCGATGATCGGGAGCGCCACTTCGGCGGCGGAGAACGCGGCTTCGACCGCGGCGTCCACCTTCGGGCGAGCCTTGTCGGCGTAGCCGACGAGCGCGCTCGCCTTGCGCTTGCGCTTGGCGCGTCGATCCAGCACGAACCCGACCAGCGCACCCCCGGCGACGCCGGTCATCGCCGCATTCGTCATTCCGTTCGAAGCTTCGGACTCACCGGAAGTGGGATCGCTGCGGGTGAACGCAACACCTGCACCGATACCGCCACCGATCAATGCACACAGGACCAGCCTTTTCATGGCGTTCGGGCTACCCCGCCCGTCGCGATGTCAGTCAGCTGGCCGCGCGGCGCGGTCGCGTCTGGCGCGGCGCTTCGGAGCGCGGCACCAGCGTCGGGTTGACCTTCTCGAGCACGACCTTGCCGTCGATCACGCACTTGCCGATGTCGGAGCGGCTCGGGAGGTCGTACATGATGTTGAGGAGGACCTCTTCGAGGATGGCTCGCAACCCGCGTGCGCCGGTCCCCCGAAGCAGCGCCTGATCCGCCACCGCGTCGAGTGCGTCGTCGCTGAACTCGAGCTCGACGTCTTCGAACTCGAAGAACTTGCGGTACTGCTTGATCAGCGCGTTCTTCGGTTCGACGAGGATGCGGATCAGCGCTTCCTTGTCGAGGTTCGACACCGCACCGATGACCGGCAAGCGACCGATGAACTCGGGGATGAGTCCGAACTTGAGGAGATCTTCAGGGAGGACCTGCTCGAGGATCGCACCGATGTCCTTCTCGTCGGCGCGGCGGATGTCGGCACCGAACCCGACCCCCTTGCGCCCCGAGCGGCTCTCGATGATCTTCTCGATGCCGGCGAACGCACCACCACAGATGAACAGGATGTTGGTGGTGTCGATCTGGATGAACTCTTGGTGCGGGTGCTTGCGTCCACCCTGCGGCGGCACCGACGCCGTCGTGCCTTCGAGGATCTTGAGCAGCGCTTGCTGCACACCTTCACCTGACACGTCACGCGTGATCGACGGGTTCTCGCTCTTGCGTGCGATCTTGTCGATCTCGTCGATGTAGATGATGCCGGTCTCGGCCTTCTTGACGTCGTAGTCCGCCGCTTGGATCAGCTTCAGCAGGATGTTCTCGACGTCCTCACCGACGTAACCGGCTTCCGTCAACGCGGTTGCATCCGCGATCGCGAACGGAACGTTCAGCATGCGCGCCAGCGTCTGCGCCAGCAGCGTCTTGCCGCAGCCCGTCGGACCGATCAGCAGGATGTTCGACTTCGCCAGCTCGACGTCCGCCTCGGGGCCCGCGCCGAACTGGAT
>DASUCS010000297.1:0-5327 GCA_036275935.1 Acidimicrobiales bacterium | reverse complement strand
CGGTGACGGCGCCCGACGCGCCAGCGATCCTGGTCGTGGGCACGACCGGTGATGCCGCCACGCCGTACGAACAGGCCGTCGACGTCGCCAAGACGCTCGCCCATGGTCGCCTGATCACCTACCAGGGCAACCAACACGCGGCCTACGGGGCGAGCACGTGCGTCGCCGATGCCGAGGCCGCCTACTTCGTCGACCTCCAGTTGCCGCCTGAAGGCACGATCTGCAGCAACTAGGCGTCCGTCGCTAGCTTCCGAGGCGATGGAGTTCAATCTGGCCCAAGTGCACGAGGCGATCGCGGAAGCGATCCCCGACAAGGAGTGCATCGTGTTCCGCGACCGCCGGCTGACGTGGAAGGACGTCACCGATCGGACCCGGCAGCTCGCGAACGTGCTCGGCGCGGCCGGCCTCGGTGCCCGGCCGAACGGGCGAGACGGTCTCGAGGGCCACGAGTCGCACGAGGACCATCTCGCCATCTACTGCTACAACGGCAACGAGTACCTCGAGTCCATGCTCGGCGCGTTCAAGGCGCGGGTCGGACCGATCAACGTCAACTACCGCTACGTCGCCGAAGAGCTGCAGTACCTCCTCGACAACAGCAAGGCAAAGGCGATCGTCTACCACTCGCAGTTCGCGCCGACGCTCGCCGAGGTGCTGCCGCAGCTGCCCGAGCTGAAGCTGCTCCTGCAGATCGACGACGAATCGGGCAACGACCTGCTGCCCGGCGCACAGTGGTACGAGGAAGCACTCGCGGGGGCGTCGACCGACCGTCCTGCGTGTGCGGACTCGTGGTCGCCCGACGACCTCTACATCCTCTACACCGGCGGCACGACCGGCATGCCCAAGGGCGTGCTGTGGCGGCAACACGACATCTTCCTGTCGGTGATGGGCGGCGCGGTCGCCGGTACACCACATGAGTCGCTCGAGTCCGTGGTCGAAGCTGCCAAGGCCGGCGCGATGCGCGTCATGCCCGCGGCGCCGTTCATGCACGGCGCGGGCCACTGGATCGCGTTCCTCGCGATGAACGGCGGCAACACCGTCGTGATCCAGAGCGAGGTGCGGCGGCTCGATCCGAAGGACGTGCTGTCGATCGTCGAGCGGGAGAAGATCTCGTTCCTGCAGATCGTCGGCGATGCGTTCGCGCGGCCGATCCTCGACGAGATGGAGACCGGTTCGTACGACCTCTCTTCGCTCTTCATCATCCTGTCGGGCGGTGCCGCTCTGAACTCGACGCTGAAGGATCGGTTCCTGAAGGTCGTGCCGCAAGCGATGATCCTGGACGGCATGGGATCGTCGGAGGGCGGCGGACAGATGACCCAGGTCACGACCGCGGGGAGCGAGGCGACGACCGGTACGTTCACCCCGGCGCCGGGCACGTGCATCATCAGTGAGGACTTCACTCATCTGCTGCCGCTCGGCTCGGAGAAGATCGGCTGGGTCGCGAAGCAGGGCAACGTTCCGCTCGGCTACTTCGGTGACGCCGAGAAGAGCGCCAAGACCTTCCCGGTCATCGACGGCGTGCGGTACTCGGTGCCGGGTGACCGCGGCCGCCAGCGCGAGGACGGCATCGTCGAGATGTTCGGTCGCGATTCCGTGACGATCAACTCCGGCGGCGAGAAGATCTTCGCCGAAGAGGTCGAGGCGGCCCTCGGCCACCATCCGGACGTGTACGACTCGGTGGTGTGCGGTCGTGCGAGCGACCAGTGGGGTCAGGAAGTCGTCGCGATCGTGCAGCTGCGCGAGAACGTCTCGCCCAGCGCCGAGGTCGAGCAGTCGCTGTTGGACGAGTGCGCGAAGCACATCGCTCGTTACAAGCTGCCGAAGGCATTCGTGTTCGTCGACACCGTGGTGCGGTCCCCTGCCGGCAAGGCCGACTACCGCTGGGCCAAGGAGACCGCCGCCGCACCTGCGAAGTAGCGTCACGTCCCATGGCTTGGGACTTCTCCACCGAACCCGAATTCCAGAAGAAGCTCGACTGGGTCGAAGAGTTCTGTCGGGAGGAGGTCGAGCCGCTCGAGTACGTCTTCCCCTACGCGGTCCGGTCGCCTGATCCCGAGGTCAAGGCGCTGGTCCGCGATCTGCAACAGCAGGTCAAGGATCAAGGACTGTGGGCGATCTTCTTGGACGAGGAGCTCGGCGGACCCGGGTTCGGTCAGCTCAAGCTCGGGCTCCTCAACGAGGTCATCGGCCGCTACCCGTCGGCCCCGCAGATGTTCGGCGCGGCCGCGCCGGACACCGGGAACATGGAGATGCTCGCCGCGTACGGCACCGACGAGCAGAAGAAGCGTTGGCTCGAGCCGATGCTCAACCAGGAGATGTTCTCGGCGTACTCCATGACCGAGCCGCAGGGCGGGTCAGACCCCAACCTGTTCAAGACCCACGCCATGAAGGACGGCAACGAGTGGGTCATCAACGGTGAGAAGTGGTTCACCAGCGCAGGGCGGGTCGCCGACATCCTCTTCGTGATGTGCACGAACGGCATGTTCGTCGTGCCTCGTGACACGCCGGGCGTCGAGATCCAACCCGAGCCGCGCAACCACAACCACATCATCTACAACGACGTACGCGTTCCGCTCGACCACCTGCTCGGTCCGGAGGACGGTGCGAAGGTGCTCGCGCAGCGGCGCCTCGGCGGCGGACGCATCCACCACGCGATGCGCACGATCAGCCAGTGCAAGCTCGCCTTCGACATGATGTGCGAGCGCGCGCTGTCGCGTGAGTCGCACGGCAAGATCATCGCCGAGCACCAGATGGTGCAGGAGAAGATCGCCGACTCCTACGCCTCGATCAAGATGCTGCGACTGTTCGTGCTCGAGACGGCGTGGAAGATCGACCAGACGTCGAGTCAGGAAGCCCGCACCGACATCGCCGCGGTGAAGTACACGATGGCGAAGGTGCTGCGCGAGGTGTCGTTCAACGCACTGCACATCCTCGGCTCGATCGGGACCACCGACCTCACGCCGATCCAAGCCATGTACGCAGCGGCGCCCACGATGGGCATCGCCGACGGCGTCGACGAGGTGCACAAGGCCACGGTCGCTCGCCGGGTGCTGAAGGAGTACCGCCCACAGGAGCATCCCTACTGGCCGACCGAGTACTTCCCGGCCAAGCGCGAGAAGGCGTGGGAGAAGTTCGAGCCCAAGTTCCAGGCGAACCCCGGGCTACGCGAAAAGGCCGAGGCCTACCGGCAGTACTTGTCGCGCCGCCGCTAGCACCTACACGACACGGGCGCGAGCCTGCTGCCATTGCGGCAGGGCGCGCACGGTTGCGAGATCGGGCTCACCATCGAGCACCGCGCCCGCGGTGAATCCCGCATCGATGGCGCGATCGACCCATGCCATCGCGCCCATCACGTCACCGGCGCGGGCCCGTGCGCACGCAACTTCGAACGCCGTCTGTGCCCTACTGACGCGTCCGTCCACGTAGAGCAGCTCTCCGACCTCCGCCGCCTCGCGGAAGCACTGGGCGTAGTGCAGGTGGTTGAGGAGTGACGACGCCGCTTGCGGACCGGCACCGTTCGGCGTGAGCAAGCGCGCCGCGAGCGTGGTCGACAAGCCGGCCCGCGCGAGTTGCTGCGCGGGCACGAGGTTCGTCGGCCCGGCCGGACGAGCGGCGTAGCCGGCAGCAAGCGCGTCGAGCCCTTCGGTCGTGCGGCCCTCGGCAAGGGCCCGGGCTCCGGCTGCGAACGGATCACCTTGCGCCGGTGTCCTCATCGTCTCCAGCGCCGCGATCTTCATCTCGCGAACCGGAACCGCGGGTGGCGCGCCGCTCTTCTCCTGCTGGAACGACGCGAAGTTCATGATGGCGAACATCATCAGGAAGAAACCCGCGAACTGGTTCTGCTGCTGGAAGAAGTAGGTCGCGGCAGCGAACGCGGTGACCATCGAGACCAACCGCGCGTTGCGGTTACCGAACAGCGACGCGGCGATGTTGCCGCCATCGAGCGGCAGGATCGGCAAGAGGTTCACGATCGACCACCCGATGTTCACCCACATCACGTCGTGCACGATCACGTAGCGCTCGTACGTCTCGCGCGCCCAGTCGCCGTCGTGGAGCAGGTACGCGGGAATCCCGAGCAGCACGAGCGCCGTCAACGGTCCGGCGGCGCTGACGACGATCGACTGCGCCCGGCTGCGGTACGCCGAGCTCCCGTAGGTGAGTCCGCCGAACGCGTGCAGCACCACTCGAGGCTTCTGATGGTAGATCCGCAACGCGACGGCATGCCCGAATTCGTGCACCAGGATCGACACGAGCACGATCGCGACCCACGCGACGAGCAGCCAGCCCTCTCGTGCTTCGAAGCCCAGGAAGACCGCGATGATCCAGAAGGACCACTCGATGCGCACCGGGATGCCGGCGATCGAGAACTGCGGGCGGGCTTCGGCCATCGCCACGACGATACGGTCCTGCGCGAGATGACGGCGCGCGACGAGGTGTTGCCTCAGGGCGAGGACAAAGTCCGCTCGGTTCGGGCCATGTTCGACGCGATCGCGCCGCGCTACGACCTCGTGAACCGGATCATGACGTTTCGCATGGATGTCGGGTGGCGGCGCCGAACCGTTCGATCGTTGTCACTCCCCCGCGGCTCTGGCATCGTCGACCTTGCCTGCGGCACTGGGGACCTGTGCGACGAGCTGCTGCGCTCGGACTACCGGGCCGTCGGTGTCGATCTGTCGTTCGGGATGCTCGCGGCTGCACACACCGACGCGCCGCTGGTGCACGGCGACGCACTTCGGCTCCCGTTCCCGGACGCGGCGTTCGACGGAGCGACCTGCGGGTTCGCCCTGCGCAACTTCGTCGCGTTGGAGCCGTTCCTCGCGTCGCTCGCTCGCGTGGTTCGACCCGGCGGCCGGATCGCACTCCTGGAGGTGGCGACGCCGGCGAACCCGGTGCTGCGGTGGGGTCACTCGGTGTACTTCGGGCATGTCGTTCCCCGCATCGGTGCGTTGCTGTCGGACGCCGCGGCGTATCGCTACTTGCCGGACTCCGTCGCGTATCTCCCCGAGCCCGAGGCGATGCTCGACATGGTGCGCGCTGCGGGCTTCGACCACGTGCGCCGCGATCTGTTGTCGACCGGCATCGCACAACTCGTCACCGGAACACGAACGTGAGAGCCGTCACCCGTCGCCTCGACGCCGACGTCGACCTCCTCGCCGCCGGTGACGTGCTGTTCGAACGGAACCGGTGCGGACTCGCCGGGCGCGGGGAGGTCGCCCGCGTGCCGTGGTCCGACGCGCAGTCGTTCCTGGCGTCGATCGAAGCCGACGACGAAGTCGGACTCCCCGGGTGCGGCCCGGTCGCGTTCGGCGCCCGCCCGTTCGACACCGAGG
>DASUCS010000296.1:0-7717 GCA_036275935.1 Acidimicrobiales bacterium | reverse complement strand
GAACCGCGCGTCGGTGGCCACCGCGCCGATGCGATCACCGAAGCGGGTGAACGCGGGCTCGGTGACCAGGAGCAGCATCGCCCTGATTGTGGTCCAGGAGTGTCCTAGACCGCGACGCGTTGGACGAAGACCTGTTGCGCGACGGTGCGGCCGAGCGTGCGGTCCTGTCCGTCGACCCGCAGCACGAGCGGGCCGTCGAAGGGGTGCTTCTCGCGCACCTCGACACGGCCGCCCGGACGCAGCCCGAGCGTGTCGAGGAACGCGACGACCTCCGGATCGGTCGACCCCGGCACCGCGACCACTGCGATGTCGCCGGGCTCGAGGTCGTAGAGCGGCGGCATGTCGGGCAGGTCATCGGACATCGGGGCGGGGATCGGGAACCCGTGGGGGCAGGTGGCGGGCCGGTCCAGTGCGATGAAGATCCGCGTCTCGACCTCGTCGGGCAGGTCGTGCTCGAACGAGGTGGCCAGCCGGTCTGCTTCGTTCCAGGCGTAACCGAGCATGTCCGACAGGAAGCGCTCGACGATGCGGTGGCGGCGGATGGCGCTCACCGCGGCGCGACGGCCGGCCGGGGTGAGTTCGACACCCTTGTAGAGGCGGTGCTCGACCAGCCCCCGATCCGCCAACCGCTTCACCGTCGTCGTCACCGTCGACGGGCTGACCTCGAGCTTCTCGGCGAGATCGCCGGTGTGAGCCGGTTCGTCACCTTTCGTCAGCCGATACACGGCTTTGAGGGTCTCGCGCTCCGACTTCGTGAGCTTCGTGAGGTCCATGTCGGTTCGGAGTGTGGATTTCGGACCCCCGAAATTTCAAATCGGTGGTCGCGGTTCAGCCGTGGCGGTCCGGACCGGCCTTGACGATCGTGAACTTCAGGATCACTCGCTGGTCTCGCGTCATCGCGGCCCGGTACTCGTCCCAGTCGGGATGCTCGCCACTGACCTGGCGGAAGTACTCCACGAGCAGCTCCATCGCGTCGGGCAGATGGACGACCTCGCAGGTCGCGTCGACGTAGATCCACTCCCCGTAGAACCCGTCGGTCATCACGCACAGCGAGGCGCGCGGGTCGCGGAGCAGGTGCTTGGTCTTGAAGGCGGTCTCCCGGCTCGACACCACAGGAGCGTCGTCGATCACACCGACGGCAACGGGTGTCAGCTGCACGGAACCGTCGCGGCGATTCGTCGCCAGCACGGCGCGGTGATTGGTGCGCATGAAGCCCACGGCAGTGTCGATGTCCATCGACGTACCCTCGCGCATCGCTCCTCGGGACCGACCCGATTCTCGACGACATAGGCATCGACGGGCGATGCCTATGTCGTCGAGTTCGCAAAGAACGTCGTGAGGGCCCGGCGGTAGAGGTCCGCGTCGGCGGCGCCCATGAGCTCGCGGGCGGAATGCATCGCGAGCTGTGGCGCCCCGAGGTCGAAGGTGCGAATGCCGAGCCGTGCGGCCGTGATCGGACCGATGGTCGATCCGCACGGCATGTCGTTGCGGCTCACGAAGTGCTGGAGCGGAACGCCGCCGCCGGCGCACGCCTCCATGAACTGACTCACCGACGCGGCGTCCGTCGCATATCGCTCGGACACGTTGGTCTTGACGACAGGGCCGCGGTTGAGTGCGATCCAGTGGTTCGGTTCATGACGTTCGCTGTAGTTCGGGTGGGTCGCGTGGGCCATGTCCGCCGACAGGCAGACGGAGCCCGCGAGCGCGCGTCGCCACTCCTCTCGTCCACCGCCGAGTCCGAGCGTGATGCGTTCGAGCGTCGACTCGAGGAGGGGGCTCGACGCACCGCGATTGCTCGAGCTGCCGATCTCCTCGTGATCGAACAGGGCGACGACGTTGATCGCACCGCTGCTCACCGCTTCGGTCAACGCGTCGATCGCCGCCCAGCAAGAGCACAGGTTGTCGAGCCGAGGTGCGCTGATGAACTCGAGGTCACGGCCGATCACCGCGCCGGGATTCGTGTCGTGGAGCATGAGGTCCCAGAACACGACATCGCCTTCGGCTGCCCCGATTTCGTGGGTGAGGAACCCGTGGAAGTCGCCCTGATCCAGTGACCACAGCGGCACGAGGTGTTGCTGTGGATTGAGCGAGAGGCCGTTGTTCACGTCGCGGTCGAGGTGAATCGCCAGCTGCGGGATCCGTGCGACAGCCCGGTCGATCTTCACCAGCCGGATCTCCCCGCCGCGCAACGCGACGCGTCCCGACAGGCCGAGGTCTCGGTCCAGCCACGTGTTGAAGAGGACCCCGCCGTACACCTCGACCGCCAGCAGGTGAGCACCTGCTCGGCTCAGATCCGGCTGTGGCTTGATGCGCAGGTTCGGACTGTCGGTGTGCGCGCCGATGATGCGGAACGGCATCGACCGGCCGACGCGCTCGGGCGCGCTCCACGCGACGAGGCTGCCGTCCCGCACGGCATAGGCACGCGGTCCGGCGTCGGACCACTCCGCCGACTCCTCGACACGGCGGAACCCGGCGGCATCGAGACGGGCCGCCGCCGTTGCACAGGCGTGGAACGGCGACGGCGACGCGTCGATGAATTCGATGAGCTCTTCGGCGGCGGACAAGCCGCCCAGATTACGAAGCCTGGAACGACTTGAGGAGCGCGACGAGCGCCTGCTGGATGTCGTCGTCCGTGGCGTTGTTGAACGTGACCGCCGCGACGGCGACCAGCTTCTGGCTGCCGTTGAACGCCGCGACCGCCGTGTTCACGCCGCTCGACTTGCAGACGAAGCCTCCGTCGGCGATGTCGACGTCCTTCACGGTCCCCGCGTCGCAGGCGGACTTGCCGCCCTGAATCGCTTCGTCACCCCGACCTCCGGTGGTGGCGAGGTTCATCGACACGGTGTTGCCGTTGTCGGCTTGGACGACGCAGCTGTTCGGCTGGGTGCTGTCGACCACCTTCCAGGTGAGGTTGGTCGCGCTGTTGAGCGCGTCGAGGTTGAACAGCGTGCACGCCGCGGTCGCGGACCCACTGCCCGACGACGACGTGGTCGAGTCGCTCGAGGACTCAGTCGACGAGGACGACGACGACGATGTCGAGGTCGACGACGACGAGCTCTTCTGACCACAGAACGTGTCGATGTGGTCGCCGGCCTTCTGGAGGTCCTGGTCGTTCGGGATGTTCGACGCGTTGTTGTCCTTGATCGCCTTGCGGGCCGCGTCGACCTGCTTCTGCGCGTCCGCCTTCACCTCGCTCGGCGCGTTCTTCACGTAGGAGTCGAACTGGCTCTCGAAGCTCTTGAAGACGCCGATCGCCTCCGACTCGCTCGTGACGCCCTGGAGCTTGGCGTTGATGTCCGCATTCGTCTTGCAGAACGCCGTCTTGTCGCCGTTGGAGGAGCTGCCACCGCCGCAGGCTCCGCCCACGAGCGCCGCCATGAGGCAGGCGATGGCCACTCCCACCGCTCGGGTTCCCCGCATTTGCTTCTCCGTTCGGTGATCGAGATGAGGCGGCGACCCTAGTCGTGCGCGACATGCCTCCTGAACAGGTGCAACACGTGTCGCTGTCGGCGTGACGGGGTACCCGTCTCCGGTGATCATCCCAGCGCCGCGCGTCCTGTTGGGCGTCGCCGCGTCGGTGCTCGTGCTGGGCCTCGCTCTGGCAATCGCGGATGCCGATGCCGCGACGCCCGCCCCGCCCGTACGAGCGGCTGCCCGGACGGCGCCGCCGATGGCGGCCCGGCCGATGGTGGTCGTCGATGCCTACACGCGGGCCGCGGCGGCGTGTCGTGGGCTCGATCCGATGATCCTCGTGGCAATTCATGACGTCGAGACCAATCGTGATGCCCGCGGTGCCACCTCGGTCGCCGGCGCCGTCGGCCCGATGCAATTCCTTCCCGACACGTGGGCGGCGTACGGACTCGACGGCAACGGGGACGGTCAGGCCGACGTGTGGAACCTCAGCGATGCGCTCGCCGGCGCGACGCACTTCCTGTGCGAGCAGGGCGTGACGAATTCCGCCACCCGGGAGTCGGCGATCTGGAAGTACAACCACTCGCACGCGTACGTCCGCCGGGTGCTCGACCGCACCGCGCAGCTGCACGGCACGTCGTCGTAGAGCACCTCTGCTCCTAGAGCACCTCGTCGCGGAGCTCGGGAAAGACTCGACCGACCTTCGTCAACAGGTAGTCGCCGTACGTACCCGACCATTCGTGGACGCTGGCGCCGTCCCACCGGTCGATCGCGTCGCTGTTCTCGCGTGCGTCGCCGACGGTCGGCACGGGCAGCACTTCGGCGGCCCACGCCGGATCGAGGAACAACGGGAACGACAGGCGATCGGCACCGCTCGTGTTGTGCACACGGTGCGGCGTCGACTTGTAGCGGCCACCGGTCATCCGTTCGAGCATGTCGCCGAGGTTCACGACGAACGAGTTGGCGATGGGCGGCGCCGCGATCCACCCGTCGGGACCGCGCACTTCGAGGCCACCGGATTCGTCCTGGGCAAGGATCGTGATCAACCCGTAGTCGGTGTGCTCGCCGACGCTCCACCGTTCGTCGCGTTGTTCGAGCGGCGGGTAGTGGAAGATGCGGAAGAGAACGAGTGGGTCATGGGTGAGATGCGCGTCGAACCACCCGGCCTCGAGACCGAGTGCGACCGCGAGCGCGCGCAGGACGCGGTGCCCGAGTGCGGTGACGGCGTCGATGTACGCGAGCACCGCGTCACGGAGGCCCGCAGGTCGCTCGGGGAACAGATTCGGCCCGTGCAACGGGAGATCGCTCGGCGGACGCTCCTGGCCGAAATAGATGCCTTCCTTCTGATCCGGCACACCCGAGGTGAGCTCTCGGCCGACCGGAAACCAGCCGCGCCACGCCCGGCCGCCGAGGCGCATGTCGATCGCCGCCTTCTCGCGGTCGGGCAACGCGAAGAACTCGCGGCTGAGCGCATCGAGACGCTGCTGGAGGTCGACGGGCACGTCGTGGCCGACGACGAAGAAGAACCCGGTGTCGCGGCAGGCCCGGTCGAGCTCGGCCGCGATGTCGTCGGGGTCCCGGCCGATGTCGATCAGCGGTATATGCCGAATCTCGGGCACCATCGGAAATTACGCTGGTCGCATGGGAGAGAAGTCCAAACCGACCAGCCAGGCCAAGAAGCCGGGCCGGTCCCTCAAGGAGAAGCGGGCCGCCAAGCACCAGAAGCAAGAGGCCCACAAGCAACAGCACAAGGAGTGGGACCGCTAGTTCCCTTCGCGAGGCAATGACGTGCGCACGCCGCACCGCATTGCCTCGAGAATCTTGAATCCATCTAGAATCTGACGTCTGCTGTCGGGCCAACGTTGTCTCGAGAGCGCCTGGACCGAACCGATCCGACGCAACCGAGGTTTCAACATGCCTGACAAACAGGGTCTCTACGACCCCGCGTTCGAGCACGACGCGTGCGGTGTCGGCTTCGTGGTCGACATGCACGGTCGGCCGTCGCACCGGATGGTCGAACTGGGCATCTCGTCGCTCTGCCACCTCGACCACCGCGGCGCCACCGGCGCTGAGGCCAACGTCGGCGACGGCGCCGGCATCCTGATCCAGATCCCGGATCGGTTCCTTCGCGAGGTCGTCGACGTCGAGCTGCCGCCCCAGGGTTCGTACGCCGTCGGGTGCGCCTTCCTTCCCAAGGACGCGGGGGAGTGCGCGACCGCGATGGCGGCCATCGAGAAGATCGCGGCCAGCGAGGACCTTCGGGTGCTGGCGTGGCGGGACCTGCCGACCGACGACTCGATGATCGGCCAGATGGCTCGCGACGCCATGCCGACGTTCAAGCAGCTGTTCCTCGCCTCTTCCGAGGGCTCGCCCCCGCTCAGCGGCATCGAGCTCGATCGCCGGGTGTTCGTTGCCCGCAAGCGCTTCGAGCACGAGACCGCGTCGGCGAGTGCGGCCTCGGTGACCGGCCAGAGAGGTGCGTACTTCCCGTCGCTGTCGGCGCGCACCCTCGTGTACAAGGGCATGCTCGTCACGCAGCAGCTGCGCGACTTCTACCCCGACCTCGCCGACGAGCGGCTCGAATCCGCGCTCGCACTCGTGCACTCACGGTTCTCGACGAACACGTTCCCGTCGTGGCCGCTCGCGCACCCGTACCGGATCATCGCCCACAACGGTGAGATCAACACCGTGATGGGCAACGAGAACTGGATGCGCGCTCGCGAGGCGCTGCTCGAGAGCGACCTCATCCAGGGCCTCGAGCGCGCCTACCCCATCTGCACGGGCGGCGCGTCTGACACGGCACGGTTCGACGAGGTGCTCGAACTGCTGCAGCTCGGTGGGCGCAGCCTTCCGCACTCGGTGCTGATGATGATTCCGGAAGCGTGGGAGAACCACGAGTCGATGCCGCCGGACAAGCGCGCGTTCTACCGGTTCCATGCGTCGTTGATGGAGCCGTGGGACGGCCCGGCGTCGATCGCCTTCACCGACGGAACCGTCATCGGCGCCGTGCTCGATCGCAACGGCCTTCGCCCGTCGCGTTACTGGGTCACCGCCGACGGCTTGGTCGTGATGGCGAGCGAGGTCGGTGTGCTCGACATCGACCCGTCCGAGATCGTGCAGCGTGGACGGCTGCAACCCGGCCGCATGTTCCTCGTCGACACGTCGCAGGGCCGCATCATCGGTGACGACGAGCTGAAGACCGACCTCGCATCGCATCACCCGTACGACGAGTGGCTGCACGGTGGGTTGGTGCACCTCGACGACCTTCCGCCGCGCAATTTCCTCGTCCCCCAGCACGGGTCGGTGGTGAAGCAGCAGCGAACCTTCGGCTTCACGTTCGAGGACCTCAAGGTCTACCTGGGTCCGATGGCCAAGACGGGCGGCGATCCGATCGGGTCGATGGGCACCGACACGCCGATCGCCGCGCTGTCGAGCCGCCCCCGACTGCTGTTCGACTACTACCAGCAGCTCTTTGCACAGGTGACGAACCCGCCGCTCGACGCGATCCGCGAAGAGCTCGTCACGTCGCTGTCGTCGACGCTCGGCCCCGAGGGCAACCTGCTCGACCCGACGCCGGCGTCGTGCCGCCAGATCGTGCTGCCCTCGCCGATCCTGTCCAACAGCGACCTCGCCAAGCTGCTGTACATCAACGAGGACGGCGATCAACCCGGCTTCAAGCCGTACGCAGTCGACGGCCTGTTCCCGGTCAACGAAGGCGGTGAGGGTCTTCGACGCGCGCTCGACGACGTCCGCGCGCGTGTGAGCGATGCGATCGCCGACGGGGCGAAGATCATCATCCTCTCGGACCGGCACTCGAACGACGCGCTGGCGCCGATTCCGTCGCTGCTGCTCGTCGCCGCGGTGCACCACCACCTCATCCGCGAGAAGACCCGCACCAAGGTCGGACTCGTGATCGAGTGCGGCGACGCCCGCGAGGTCCATCACATGGCGCTCCTGCTCGGCTACGGCGCCGCGGCGATCAACCCGTACCTCGCCTTCGAGACGATCGACGACATGATCAACGAGGGCTTCCTCCCGGGCCTGTCGAAGGGTCAGGCGATCCGCAACTACATCAAGGCCTGTGGCAAGGGCGTGCTGAAGGTGGTGTCGAAGATGGGCATCTCCACCGTCGCGTCCTACACCGGAGCGCAGGTGTTCGAGGCCGTCGGGCTGAGCGGGGAGGTCATCGCCGACTTCTTCACGGGCACCACCTCGAAGCTCGGTGGCGTCGGTCTCGATGTGATCGCGCAGGAGGTGGCCGCGCGCCACAACCATGCGTACCTCGAGCGTCCCGAGGAGCTCGCAC
>DASUCS010000295.1:0-29307 GCA_036275935.1 Acidimicrobiales bacterium | reverse complement strand
ATCCGTCAACTCGATGGCCGACAACCTGACGGCCCAGGTGCGCAACATCGCCGACGTGACGATTGCCGTGGCCAACGGAGACTTGTCGAAGAAGATCACCGTCGACGTGCGCGGCGAGATTCTCCAGCTCAAGGAAGCCATCAACACGATGGTCGATCAGCTGCGCTCCTTCGCCTCGGAAGTGACGCGCGTCGCCCGCGAGGTCGGCACCGACGGCAAGCTCGGCGGCCAGGCCCAGGTGCGCGGCGTGACCGGCGTGTGGAAGGACCTTACGGAATCCGTCAACTCGATGGCCGACAACTTGACCGACCAGGTGCGCAACATCGCGCAGGTCACCACGGCGGTCGCACTCGGCGACCTGTCGCAACACATCACCGTGCCGGCGCGCGGTGAGGTGGCGCAGCTGAAGGACACCATCAACAAGATGGTCGACCAGCTGTCGGCATTCGCGGCCGAAGTGACCCGCGTGGCCCGCGAGGTCGGCACCGAAGGCAAGCTCGGCGGCCAGGCCGAAGTCGAGGGTGTGTCGGGCACGTGGTTCCGACTCACCGAGAGCGTGAACCAGCTCGCCGGCAACCTGACGACACAGGTCCGCTCGATCGCCGACGTCGCAACTGCAGTGACGCAAGGCGACCTCACGCGAACGATCACCGTCGACGCCGCCGGCGAGGTCGGAGAGCTGAAGGACAACATCAACCGGATGATCGTCACGCTCGCGGAGACGACGCGACGCAACCACGATCAGGACTGGCTGAAGTCGAACCTCGCGCGGATCGGCGCGATGTTGCAGGGCCACCGCGACCTACGGGCCGTGTCGAAGCTGATCATGTCCGAGCTGACCCCCCTCGTGGGGGCGCAGCAGGGCGGCTTCTACATGGTGCAGCCCGCCGACCAAGAGGAGGACGTGGCGTTCCGGCTCGTCGCCGGCTACGGGTTCCGCGGCAACAAAGGCGTGCCGACCGTGTGGCGCATCGGTGACGGTCTGATCGGCCAGGCAGCGATCGAGCGCAAGCCGATCGTCGTCGAGTTCCCCGACGGCTCCGTCAGGTTCCGTTCCGGCCTGACCGAGTCCGAACCGTCGCACATCATTGCGCTCCCGGTCGTGTTCGAGGAGCAAGTGCTCGCCGTCATCGAGCTGGCCTCGCTGCGACCGCTGTCGGGGATCAACCAGGTGTTCCTCGAGCAGATCGTCGAAACCGTCGGCATCGTGCTGAACAACATCATGGCCACGATGCGCACCGAAGAGCTGCTGCAGCAGTCACAGTCTCTTGCCCAAGAGCTGCAGAGCCAGTCCGAGGAGCTGCAACGCCAACAGCGCGAGTTGCAGCACACGAATGCCGAGATCGAGCTCGCTCGGCGTGAGCTCGAAGCACGCGCCGAACAGCTGGCGTTGAGCTCGAAGTACAAGTCCGAGTTCCTCGCCAACATGTCGCACGAGCTGCGCACACCGCTCAACAGCCTGCTGATCCTGGCGAAGCTGCTCGGCGAGAACGCCGACGGCAACCTGTCGGAACGGCAGGTCGAGTTCGCGCACAGCATCTACGACGCGGGCACCGATCTGCTCACGCTGATCTCCGACATCCTCGACCTGTCCAAGGTCGAAGCAGGGAAGATGGACATCGCCGTGGCGCCGCTCAGCGTCCGCACGCTGTGCAAGGACCTCGAGCAGGTGTTCCGTCCGATCGCCGAGCAGCAGGCGCTGTCGTTCAACGTCGAAATCGACCAGGGCGTCGCCGAGACGATCACCACGGACGAGCACCGGGTGCAGCAGATCCTGAAGAACCTGCTGTCGAACGCGCACAAGTTCACCGAGTCCGGGTCCGTCACCCTCAGGGTGGGAAGCCCGGCTCCGGGCACGCGCTTCGACAACACGGATCTGGCCGACGCCCGCGGGATCGTGGCCTTCTCGGTGATCGACACGGGGATCGGCATCAAGCCCGATCAGCTGCTCGTGATCTTCGAGGCGTTCCAGCAAGCGGATGGCACCACCAGCCGAAAGTACGGCGGCACTGGTCTCGGTTTGTCGATCAGCCGGGAGATCGCCCGTCTGCTCGGCGGAGAGATCCAGGTCACCAGCGAGCCGGGTGAAGGCACGACGTTCACGTTGCTCCTCCCCGTCGTTGCTCCTTCGGCCATGTCGCTGACTGCGGCGCCACAGCACGCCGTGCCTGCGGTCGTTCGCCCGACGGTCACGTCGGCGAGCGGCGAGCTGCAAGGACATCGCATCCTCATCGTCGACGACGACGTCCGCAACGTGTACGCCCTCACCAGTGCGCTCGAGGATCACGGGCTCGAAGTCGTCTGCGCGACGAGCGGACAACGCGGCATCGAGTTGCTCGAGACCACGCCGGGCATCGAGCTCGTGCTGATGGACATCATGATGCCGGGCATGGACGGCTACGAAGCCATCCGCGCCATCCGCACGAAGGAGCAGTTCACCGACCTGCCGATCGTCGCGCTCACGGCGAAGGCGATGCGCGGTGACCGAGAGGAGAGCCTCGGTGCCGGCGCGTCCGACTACGTGACCAAGCCGGTCGAGCTCGACAGCCTCCTCGAGGTGCTGCGCGTATGGGTGGCGCGATGAACGCACCTGCGGCCACGGCCCAGCCGAAGGTCCTGCTCGTCGACGACCGCGAGGACAACCTCGTGCTGCTCGAAGCCGTGCTCGAGCCGCTCGGGCTGGAGCTCGTGATGGCGAACTCCGGCGCCGAAGCACTCGGCGCTCTGCTCGTCGACGAGTTCGCAGTGGTGGTCCTCGACGTGCAGATGCCGGACATGGACGGCTTCGAGACCGCGCGGCTCATCAAGGGCCGTGAGCGGACGCGTCTCGTCCCGATCATCTTCCTCACCGCGATCAGCAACGAACCTCACCATCACCTCGCCGGCTACCAAGTCGGTGCTGTCGACTACATCGGCAAGCCGTTCGACGCGGACATCCTGCGGGCCAAGGTGTCGGTCTTCGCCGAGTTGTGGCGTCGCGGCCAGACCATCGACGCGCAACGTGCCGCGCTGGCCGAGCAGGTGAAGGACATCGAGCGTCTGAACGGGCAGCTCGAACGGTCCAACGCCGTGCTCGACTCGTTCGCGGCGCGAGCGGCGGAGGATCTGCTCGAACCGCTCGATGCCATCGCCGGGTACCTCGAGCTGATCACCGAGCGCCATCCCGAGCTGTCGAACGGTGATGACGATCTGGTGACCCGCGCGACCAAGGTTGCGAACTCGCAACGTGAACGCGTCGCGGCGTTGCTCGACTACGCCGACGCCGGAGCGGTCCGCGTCGATGTCGCGACCGTCGATCTCGCCGCGGCGATCGAGGAGGCCTGCGCCCGCGCTGGACTCTCGCTCGGGGGCGCCACCGTGCAGATCGCGACGGGGTCCCAACCCGAGGTCCACGGCGATCGCCAGCAGATCGTGCGGCTGCTCGAGCTGCTCATCGATCGCGCCGTGCGAAGGGCGGGAGCATCGACGGTGACCGTCGAGGTCGAGCGGGACGGCGGCGGCGTCATCGTGCGCGTCAGAGACGACGGCAAGCGCATCACCGCTCCCGAAGCGGCTGCGATGTTCGACGGCCGGACCAACCTCGCCGTCGATGATCCCGCAGTCGTCGGACTCGTCGTGTCGCGTCGGATCGTCGAACGGCACGGTGGAACGATCTGGGCCACGCCGCAGGTCGACGCCGCCGGCACCGAGATCGACTTCACCTTGCCCGACGGGAGCAACGCGTGACCGTGCGCGTCGCGGTCGCCGACGACGACGAGCACTACCGGTTCCTGGTCGCCGCTGCCCTGGCCAACGACGCCGACTTCGAGCTCGTGGGTGCGGTGGCGACCGCGGCGGCGCTCGCCGACTCGATGCCCACGCTCGCGCCGGATCTCGTGCTGCTGGACGCGTCGCTCGAAGACGCAGCGGCGGTCGCAGCCGAGCTGGCCGTCACGGCTCCTGACGTGATGGTCGTGCTCACGTCGTCGTTGCCGGCGCGCCTGGTGGCTGGTCGCGTGGCCGACACCGGAGCCCGCGGCTCACTTGCGAAGGACGTCCCGCTTCGCCACCTCGGCGCGACCCTGCGGGAGCTCGCGTCGCTGACGGACGTCGCGCAGCGCGCGGTGCGCACCGCCGCGGCCACGCTTCCACCGAACGTCACGAGTCCCCGCCACTCGCGACAGCTGGCGCGGAGCGCGCTGGCCGGATGGTGCGACCCAGCCGAGTTCGCCGACATCGAGCTGCTGATCAGCGAGCTCGTCGCCAACGGCGTCGAACACGCGGAGACGCAGGTCGACGTGCGCATCGCCGTGACCGCGGCAACCGTGCGCATCGAAGTCCACGACCGCGACCCCGTCCTGCCGGTGATGCGCACGCCGGAGGCGAGCGAGTCGAACGGTCGGGGGATGCGGATCGTCGACCAGACATCGACGCGGTGGGGCGTGCAGGCGCGACGCACGGGCAAGTGCGTGTGGTTCGAAGTACCGCGACGTTCGGTTCCGGTGGCGGGATGACCGCGCCACGGACCACCACAGAGCTCGAGGCCGAGCTCGCACGGCAGCGAGCGGTCATCGACGAGCTCGAAGCCAACCGCGCCGGGCTCCAGCAACTGTTGCTGGACATGCCGCGACTGTTCGCGCCACGTGAGCCGGAGGCGCTCGTCGCCGCGTGCGCGGAGACGGCGCGGGCCGCCAGCGGCGCGACGTTCGGATTGTTCGTGCCGGCGGACGACGAGGCGGTGCAGACGCTCGTGGGCGTCGAGTGGACGGACTTCTCCGAGGCACCCGCGCCGGGGCTGGCTCCCGTGCTGGGCGTCGACCGGCGCACGCAGTCACGGCGGGTCGACGACGTGACCCGTCTGCCGACCCACGACGCGGCGTCGTTGCTGTACGGAGTCCTGAACGACGGACGCCTCGTGCGCAGCTGGCTGCTGACCCCGGTACGAGGCCAGGATCACGCGCTCCGCGGCGTGCTGTACGTGGGGCACCCCCAGCCGGACGCGTTCGACTCGAACCACGAACAGCACGTGGCGCTCTTGGGCTCGAGTCTGGGCATCGCGCTCGACGCCGCGCAGCTCACGGCCGAACGCGAACGCGTCCTCACTGCGCTCGAGAGCTCGTTGCTGCCGCCGCTGCTGCCTGACATCCCGGGGCTCGATCTCGCGGCGCGGTACCGCGCCGCGGACGACGCGGCGCGCATCGGCGGCGACTTCTACGACGTGTTCCGGTCGGGTGAGAGTCGGTGGTCGGCGATCGTCGGTGATGTATGCGGCACCGGGCCCGAGGCCGCGGCCATCACGGGAATCGCGCGTTACAGCATCCGGGCGCTGGCGGCCGAGCACGAGCCATCCCACGCGCTGGAGCGTCTCAATCTCGCGCTCGGTCAGTACACGAACACCCGCTTCCTGACCTCGGTGCTCGCCGACCTCACCGTCGCACCGTCCGGCGAGCTCGCGGTCCGGCTGGCCAACGCCGGTCATCCCTCGCCGATCGTGTTGCGTGACGACGGGACGACCGCGCTGCTCGAACATCCGCACGGCGCACTCCTCGGGATGTTCCCGAACGTCGGCGCGACGGACATCCCCGTCGAGCTCGGCGCCGGCGACGCGTTGATCCTGTACACCGACGGCGTGGTCGAAGCCCGCGACAAGCACGGTGAGCTGTTCGGCACCGAGCGGCTCGTCGACCTCGTGTCGACCTCGTCGGGCCGAAGTGCCGAAGGGATCGCGCGGCGGATCGAACTGGCCGCCGTCGGCCATGCCTCGGGCACCGTCGACGACATCGCGATCCTCGTCCTGCGGCGCCGCCCTCCCACGAGGACGCCGTAGCACGTCACTGAGAAAGTGCGAGCGCGGCCTCGGTCACGGGGTCGCCGCTCACGCGCGTGTGACGCATCAACCGGCGCTGCTCGTGCGGCCACGGGTGGGCCCGGTGCAACACGCAACGGTTGTCCCACACCACCAGATCGCCCACGGTCCAGTGGTGCTCGTACAGACGCGGGGGCCGGCACGCCTCCGCCAGGAGCCGATCGAGCAACTCGATCGATTCGTCCTCGGTCATCCCCGGAATGGCGTGGGCGTGACGACCGATGAAGAGCGCGGGACGGCCAGTGGCCGGATGGGTCTTGACCAGCGGGCGTAACGGCTCGTCCTCGCTGTACCCATAGAAGGCGCCGGCCTGCGCCTCGGCGCCGATGCGACGCTGGGACCAGATGATCGAGTGATGCGCGGCGAGCGTGCCCACGAGCGCCTTCGTCTCCGGGTCGAGTGCGTCGTAGGCGGCGCGCATGTCGGCCCACTCGGTCGTGCCGCCGTCGCGCGGCACGACGTGCGCCGACAGCATCGACGCCTTCGCGGACACGGGCATGTACGAGCTGTCGGTGTGCCAGCCTTCGTTCCCGCGGAGGATTTCGAGCACGGGGTTGTCGCGATCGAGGATGCGCCCGTCTTTCGTTGCGTTCGTGATCGGAACCGTCCCGTCCGGCCCGAGTTGCGTCTCGAGCGCGCCGAAGCGACGGGCGAACGCCTTCTGTTCCTCCGAGCTGAGGTACTGATCAGGAAACACGAGCACCGCGTGCTCGTGGAACGCGTGCTCGACCGCCCGCCACCCCGCGTCGTCGAGCGCCGCCAGCCGCACGCCGGTGACGACCGCGCCGAGCGTGGCGTCGATTCGATCGACCTTCACCGGGGCAAGTGTGGTTGACGAGGAGCCGGGCGACATCTAACGTACATTCCAATGTTCGTTAGAAACTGGAGGACCGACACCCAGTGACCACTCTTCCTGCGGAACTGATCGAGCGGGAGCCGGCGACACCGGCGCGCTTGCGGGCTGTCCGGGAGCACACCGTCGACCTCGACGGTGCCGAGCGCGCGGTCGCCGATCTGCTCGTGGCGCTCGGTCACGATCCTGCGTCCGAACACCTGGCGGAGACACCGCGGCGAGTCGCCAACGCGTACGCCGAGCTCCTGACACCGCGCGCGTTCGACCTCACGACGTTCCCGAACGACGAGGACTACGACGAGCTCGTCCTTGCTCGCGACATCCCGTTCGAGTCGTTGTGCGAGCACCACCTCCTTCCCTTCCACGGTGTCGCACACGTCGGCTACGTCCCCGGCGACCGCATCCTCGGCCTGTCGAAGCTGGCACGGGTGGTGGAGCTGTTCGCTCGCGGGCTGCAGGTGCAGGAGCGGCTCACCAAGCAGATCGCCGATTGGCTCGACACGCACGTGCAGCCGAAGGGTGTCGGCGTCGTCATCGAGGCCGAGCACCTCTGCATGTCGTTGCGTGGCGTGCGCGCCCAAGGCGCCAAGACCGTCACGTCCGCGGTGCAAGGCCTGCTGCGCGACGACCTGCGGACGCGCCAAGAGTTCTTCACGTTGACAGGAGTGAACCGATGAGCAAGTTCGCCTTTCGCCCGACCCTCACGCTGCGGGGAAGGAAGTTCAAGGGCCTCCGAGGCTGGTCGGGGAAGCCGACCCACCCTCCGTTGACCGACTTCCCGATCACCGCGTACGTGCTGGGCGCGGTGTTCGACGTGATCTCGGTGATCGGTGGTGACTCACACGGGTGGGCCCACGACTTCTGGCGGGCCGGCACCTACGCGTTCATCGGCGGCGCCGTCGTGTCGGTGTTCGCGGCACTCACCGGGTTGTGGGACGCGTGGAAATCCTCCGAAGCAGGCACGCAAGCGCGCCGCACCATCAACGCCCATGCGCTGATCATGGTGACCGTCACCGTGCTCGCCCTGGTCGACATCGCGTGGCGGCTCAGCCAGTACCACTCGGAGTTCAACACGCCGGTCGGGATCATGATCCTGTCGGTCGTGATCGCCGCGCTCGTGTCGCTCGGCGCCACGTACGGCGGCACGCTGGTCTACGACTACGGCTTCAACGTCGAGACCGCGGGTGACCATCCGGCCTGGCACAAGTCCGACGTCGACGTCTCTCCCGGCCAGCACACGTAGGGATCCGGGCGGTGTCGTCGCGTGCTCGACCTACGGTGAGGAAGTGACGTCCTTCGACACCGAGATCACACTCACCGGTCCGCTCCGGTCGCCGGCCCAGATGCTGCAAGAGCAGGAGTACGGCGGCCACCACAGCGTCCACGACGAGGCCACGGCCGGGAAGCTCGGACTGTCGGGCGCGCCGATCGAGGCGCCGACCCACTTCAGCCAGTTCGATCCGTTGGCCGCGCTGGCGTGGGGTGAGCAGGCGTGGTTCGAACGCGGGTGCATCAGCTGCCACTTCTCGACGATGGTCGTCGAGGGCGAGCAGGTGCAGGCGAGCCTCACGACGTCCGGCAGTGGTCCCGCTCGACTGACCGCCGTCAAAGCTGACGGTGCGGTCGTGCTGACGGGCACTGCAGCAGTCGGGCCCGAGTACGGGGAGACTGAGCTGGAGACCCGCCGCGCGCGACAGGGCCCGCCGAGCGAGCTCTTCATCATCGATCAACTCGAGGTCGGCATGACGCGCGACGCTGGCACGGTCACGGTGGACCACGGCACGCGCAACGGCTCGCTGTACCCGTTCTCCCTCGACGAGAAGGTGGCGCGCATCACCGAGCCGCATCCTTGGTACACGGCGGACGGGGCGGGCAGCTCACCCTGGGGACGAGCTGTCCTCCCGATGGAGATGATCAGCGTGCTCGCGCACAAGACGCCGGTGCAATGGCCACTGCGCGGTCCCGCGCTGGGTTTGTTCCTCGACCTCGAGGTGCGACTGGTGAACGGTCCGGTGTTCGTCGATCAGCCGTACGCCATCGAGAGCGAGATCGTCGGGATGAGCGAGAGCCGGCGCACCGAGTCCTACTGGACGCGCACGACCGTCACCGACGTCGACACCAACACCGTCACCGCCGTCGTGCTGCTGCACTCTGGCATGTTCAAGGAGTCGTACGCGGGATATCCCGCGGATCGCCTGTCGTAGCCACAAGCCTGTCAGCGCGACTGCAGCGTCGCGACGCCCTCGCCTTCGAGATCGGCGAGCGCGGCCTTGCGACCGGTCATCGCCATCACGAGCGCGATCGTCGAGCCCTTCACCTCCGGACCGTCGCCGTGCGCGAAGTCGGAGTCGGTCGCGATCAGATGCAACCCTGCGATGCGCTTCTTGGCGCCGACGATGAGATTCGAGCCCTTGTAGAACTCCGCAACCTCGACGGTCGCCGCTGCCGGGTAGTCGTGCGCGATGCCAAGCGGACGGCGGATGTCCTCGCCGTGGATGACGGTCTCGCCCAGCCACGAGTCGTTGGGCCCCGGCGGATGTTTCGACGACGCGACCACCGCGCGGAACCGCGCCAGTGTGTCTGTGCCGGAGTCACCCCGCTCGACGGCGATGTCCTTGCGCTGCAGCCGATTGAAGCTGAAGCCCGACCTGATCAGCTTCCCGAAGAACGAGCCAGGACTGATCTTGGCGGTCGCCGTCATGTGCGCGAGCACATCGCGCACCGACCAGCCGTCACACAGCGAGGCCGTGTCCCACTGCACATCGGTCAACCCCGCAAGGTCGTCCGCGAGCGCGGCGCGTTCCTTGTGGATGAGTGTCCAGATCTCAGCCTTGTCCACCATGGTCATTCTTCCTCCGCCGCCTTCCTCGAGACGGCATGGTCGACCGTGCTCGGACGGTTCGCACGCGCAGCGGCGAGCCCTCTACGGTCGCCGCCATGATCGATCCGAAGGTCCACGAACGAACCGTCAGCACCAACGGTGTCGACCTTCATGTCCTCGACGCAGGCGAGGGTTACCCGATCGTGCTCGCGCACGGCTTCCCGGAGCTCGCGTACTCGTGGCGGCACCAGATCCCGGCCCTCGCCGATGCCGGCTTCCGCGTCCTCGCTCCTGATCAGCGCGGCTACGGGAAGTCATCGCGTCCGGAGAAGATCGAGGACTACGACATCGTCCACCTGACCGATGACCTGCTCGGGCTGCTCGACGACATCGGCGAGGAGAAGGCGATCTTCGTCGGACACGACTGGGGCTCGATGGTGGTGTGGCAGATGTCGTTGCTGCATCCCGAGCGCGTCGCCGGCGTCTGCGGCATGAGCGTCGCGTTCATCCCTCGCGCACCGATGCCACCGATCCAGCTGATGAAAGCGGCGTTCGGCGACAACTTCTTCTACATCCTCTACTTCCAGGAACCGGGCGTGGCCGACGCCGATCTCGGCCGCGATCCACGCGAGACGATGACGCGCCTGCTGTGCGCGCTCACGGTTCCGGAAGGGCAGGAGATCGGCGCCTCTGGGCTGGCTGCGCCGGAAGGCGCCGGGTTCGTCGATCGCATCCCGAAACCGGACGCACTGCCCGACTGGCTGTCGCAAGCCGAGCTCGACCACTACATCGAGGAGTTCTCGCGCACGGGCTTCACCGGCGGCATCAACTGGTACCGGAACTTCGACCGCAACTGGGAGCTCACACCGCAGCTCGAGGGCGCGAAGGTGCAAGTCCCGTCGCTGTTCATCGGCGGGAAGCAGGACCCCGTGCTGCTGATGACCAACCCCGAGGCGTTCGTCGAGTTCCTCACCGACCACCGGGGCAACGTGCTCGTCGACGGGGCAGGCCACTGGGTGCAGCAGGAGAAGCCGGACGAGGTCAACGCCGCGCTGCTCGAGTTCGCCAAGGCGGTCCGTCCCTGAGCGATGCCGGGTGATCCACGGCGCGGTCACGCGTCGTACCCCGGGAGCACGCAGCCGAGGAGGATCCATGGGTACAGCGCTCGACACGGCGAACCGGTTCTTCGACCATTTCGCCGATGGTGACATGCAGGCGGCCGACGACTTGTTCGCGGACGACTGTGCGTTCAACATGCCGGCCGGCCCGCTCGACAAGACGGGGCATCGCGCGATGGGCGAGGCCTTCAAGGCGGCACTTGCTGACGCCCACATGGTCGTGGACAACGCGGTCGACGGCGGCGACACCGTGTTCCTCGAGGGCCGGTTCATCGGGACGCACAGCGGCGATTTCCAGACCCCTGACGGGACGATCCCCGCGAGCGGCAACAAGATCGAACTGCCGTTCGCGGACTACTTCAAGGTGAGCAACGGCAAGATCGTCGAACATCGCACCTACTTCGATCAGGTCACGATGATGCGCCAGCTCGGCGCGATGCCCTAGCCCTTCATTCTCGACGAAATAGGCATCGGTTCCCGATGCCTATTTCGTCGAGTTTCAGGCGTTCTTGGGCAGCGACGAGAAGGGGACCTTCGACTCGTTGCCGGGTTCCTTCGGCAGTCCGAGCACGCGCTCGCCGATGATGTTGCGCTGGATCTGATCGGTGCCGCCGTAGATCGGCGGCGCCTGCGCGTACAGCGCGGTGCCGGTGACCATCGCGAGGAACGGATTGCCCGTCGCCTCATCCAGTGCCTTGCGCTGCTCGTCGGTGTACGCGTGCAGCGTGCCGTAGGGGCCGTAGATCTGTAGCCCGAGGTCGCGCTGGAGCCGCACGATGTCGCTCATCGCCAGCTTGGCGATGTTGGCCATGCCGGGGATGTCCTTGCCGGCGGCCTTGGCCGACTTGACTCGCTCGCCGTTGAGGCGGCCGAGCTCGCTCATGATGTGCAGCTGCACCAGGCGCTGGCGGATCGTGGGATCGCTCGTCCTCCCCGCACCACGCGCCAGGTCGATGAGCATCTGTGCGCCGGACGGTGCGCGCCGCGGACGTTCCGACTTCTCGGACTTCTGCTTCTTGGGCGCGCTGGCGAAGTCGCCGGCGCGGCGACCGAGCTGACCGGCGATCTGTCCGGGCGTCGCCGTCATCCCGCCCATGCCGCCACCCGCGCCGAGGCCGGCGCGCTCGTTGGCCAGCGTGGTGTTCGCGACGGCCCAGCCACCGTTCAGCTCACCGATCACCGCGTCGTTCGAGACCCGGGCTTCCTCGATGAAGACCTCGTTGAACATCGCGTGGCCCGTCATCTCCTTGAGGGGACGGAGCTCGACGCCGGGCTGGCGCATGTCGAGTGCGAACCACGTGATGCCTTGATGCTTCGGCGCGTCAGGGTTGGTGCGGGCGAGGAGCATGCCGAGGTCGGCGGACTGGCCGAGCGAGGTCCACACCTTCTGACCGGTGATGATCCACTCGTCACCGTCCTTGATCGCCTTCGTGGTCAGGCCGGCGAGGTCCGATCCGGCGCCGGGCTCGCTGAACAGCTGGCACCACGCGCGTTGTCCGGTGACGATGTCGCGGACGTAGGTGTCGATCTGCTCGCGCGTGCCGTGCGTCGCGATCGTCGGGGCCGCGAGCAACAGCCCGAGCCCGGCGGGAGGTCCGACGGCGCCGAACGACGAGATCTCGGAGAGCACCCGCACGGCGTCGCTGCGGGACAACCCCCGCCCGTAGGAATCCTCCGGCAGCGTCGGTGCCGACCAGCCTGCCGTCCCCAGCCGCTCCCACCACTCGGCGATCGTGAGCTCGGGGTCCCAGTTCTCGGCCAACCACGTCCGGATCTCGTCGATGAGCGGGTCGTTCGTGGTGGCTTCCAGCGTCGTCATGCCCACAAAGCTACGAACTGTCGGGATTTGCAGGCGAACCGAGGCGCCGAGACGTCAGCCGTTCTTCGGCAGCTCGTTCCACGGCAGGCGCGACAGGTCACCGGGTTCCTTCGGGAGGCCGAGCACGCGCTCGCCGACGATGTTGCGTTGGATCTGGTCGGTCCCACCGAAGATCGGCAACGCCTGCGCCTGCAGTGCGCTCGCCGTGAGCACATGCGCGGACGAGCCGCCGGGAACGTCCTTCAGCGTGGCGCGCTGCTCGTCGTCGTAGCCGTGCAACATCCCGCGAGCACCGAGCAGCTGCAGGCCGAGATCGCGGTTGTGACGCAGGATCTGCGCGGTGAGGAGCTTCGAGAAGTTCGGCAGACCGGGGATGTCGCCGCCCTGGGCCCGAACCGCCTTGTGCCGCTGCGTGTTCAGGCGCTGCACCTCGCTGAGGATGTACGACTGCACGAGCGCTTGGCGGATCGCGGGGTCCTTTGCTTTGCCTGCAGCGCGTGCGGTGTCGATGTAGAGCTGCGCGGGGCTCGACGGCTGCTGCGACTCGGCCCGCTCCGGTCGTGCGGCGCGCGCCTTGACGAAGTCGCCAGCACGCTTGCCGAGATCGTCGGCGATCGTCCCGGGTCGGGGACCACCGAGACGCTGCCCGCGCTCACCCCCGGCACCCATGCCGGATCGCTCGTGGAACAACGTCGTGTTGGCGACAGTCCAACCGTTGTTGGCGTCACCGATGCGAGCATCGTCACTCACCGTCGCGTCGGTGAAGAACACCTCGCAGAACATGGAGCCGCCGGTCATCTCGCGCAGCGTGCGCACGTCGACGCCCGGCTGATGCATGTCGAGAACGAACCACGTGATGCCTTGATGCTTCGGCGCATTCGCGTCGGTGCGGGCGAGCAGCATCCCGAGGTCGGCCCAATGCCCACCCGAGGTCCACACCTTCTGGCCGTTGATGACCCACACGTCGCCGTCGCGCACGGCGCGAGTGCCGAGCCCGGCGAGGTCGGAGCCGGCGCCCGGCTCACTGAAGAGCTGGCACCACCACACGCGGCCGCTGACGATGTCGGGCAGGTAACGGTCGATCTGCACACGCGTGCCGTGCGTGACGATCGTCGGCGCGACCAACGACGTACCCATCCCGACCGGCGCGCCGAGCGCGCCGTGCTCGGCGATGATGCGCGCCGCGAGCATCGCGTCGGCGCGGTTCAACCCGCGGCCGTACGCGTCCGCGGGCAGCAGCGGCGCCGACCATCCGGCGGCGCCGAGCCGCTCCCACCAGTCGCCGACGCTGAGATCGGGGTCCCAGTTGTCGTCGAGGAACGAGTGCAGGTCATCGACCCACGTCGACTCGGAACCGCCGGTGGTCGTCGGTTCGTCGGTGATCGTCATCGTCAGCTCCTCGCGGCGCGACGCGCCATCGCGACGTTCGGCTTCGCATCGGCCACGAGCTTCGGGATGATCTCACCGAGCTCAGCCGGATCCCAGCGCCGGTCGACGCTCGCCTCGGGTCCAGGCTCCCAACCCTCGGCAACGCTGATGCGACCACCGTGCACGTTGAAGACCCGACCCGTGACGTGACGAGCCTCCGGGCTCCCGAGCCACACGACCAAGGGCGCGATGTTGTCGGGGGATGACGCGTCGAAGCCTTGATCGTTGGCGGCCGAGGTCACGCCTCGCGCTTGGCGCAGCGGGATCGTCATGCGGGTCGCCGCACCCGGCGCGATCGCGTTCACCGTCACGCCGTAGCGCTCGAGCTCCATCGCCGCGATGATCGTGAACGCGGCGATACCGGCCTTTGCGGCGCCGTAGTTCGTCTGCCCTGTGTTGCCATAGATGCCGGAGGACGAGCTCGTGTTGATGATGCGGGCGTCGTTTTCCTCGCCCGCCTTCGCGCGATCACGCCAATAGGCCGCGGCGAAGTGCGAGGGCGCGAACGTGCCGCGCAGGTGAACACGGATCACGTCGTCCCACTCGGAGAACGACATGTTGGTCAGCATGCGGTCACGCAGGATGCCGGCGTTGTTCACCAGGACGTCGAGACGACCGAACTCCTCGATCGCGCTGTTCACGAGCTTCTCGGCGCCGGCCTCGTCGGACACGTCGTCGCCGTTCACGATGGCGCGGCGGCCGAGCGCGCGGACCTCCTCCGCCACCTCCTGCGCCGGTGTGATCGACGAGCCGCTCCCGTCCATGTCGCCACCGAGGTCGTTGACGACGATGTCCGCGCCCTGCCGCGCGAATTCGAGGGCGTGCTCGCGGCCGATGCCTCGACCCGCTCCGGTGATGATGACGACTCGTCCCTCGCAGATACCGGTCACGTGGTGCCCCCTCCAGCGCTCCGCAGCACGCGATAGGTCTCGCGCAGCCGACGCTTGTAGATCTTGCCGTTGTCTTCGCGCGGCAGCGTGTCGACGAACTCGAGCTCGCGTGGACACTTGTAATGAGCGAGCTTGTCCCGACAGAAGTCGAGCAGCTCTCGGGCGAGCGCATCCGATGGCTCCACATCGGGCTTGAGCTCGACGACCGCGAGCACCGCCTCGCCCCACTCCTCGTCCGGCACGCCGATCACCGCAGCGTCTCCCACCGCCGGATGTTCCAGCAGGACGGCGTCGACTTCGGCCGGGTAGATGTTGACGCCGCCCGAGATGATGAGGTTCGCCGTGCGGTCGGTCAGGTGCAGGAAACCGTCGTCGTCGAGGAAGCCGACGTCGCCGAGCGTGAAGTAGTCGCCGCGGAAGATCGACGCCGTCTTGTCCTCGTCCTTGAAGTAGGTGAACCGAGTGGGCCCAGGCGCCTTGAGGTACACGAGGCCGATCTCTCCCGTCGGCAACGGCGTCCCCTCTTCGTCACCGATCACCACCTGTTCCGGCAGGTACGGACGGCCGACCGTTCCGGGATGTTCGAGCCACGTGGCGGAGTCGATGAAGCTGCCCACGCCTTCGGTGGCGGCGTAGTACTCCCACACAATCGGACCGAACCACTCGATGATGCGCCGCTTCACGGGCACCGGACACGGCGCCGCACCATGCAGCACGAAACGCAGGGACGACAGGTCGTACTTGCCCTTCACGTCGTCGGGCAGCGACAAGAGTCGGTGGAACATCGTCGGAACCATGTGGGTGTGCGTGACGCCGTGCGCGTCGATGAGCCGCAAGGTCTCCTCGGGATCCCACTTGTCCATCACCACGACGGTCGCGCCGAACGCGAGCGGGATGTTGAGCGAGAACGCCAGCGGGGCGGCGTGGTACAGCGGCCCGGTGCAGAGATGCACGTCGCCGCCGGCCTCGTTGTAGCCACCGAGGTTGGTCGCTGCCGCGGCCGTACCGGGCGGACGGTGCACTCCCTTCGGGCGACCGGTGGTACCCGACGTGTAGAGCATGGTGCTGCCGAGTGTGGGGTCGGGCAGCGCATCAGATGATTCCGCGGCGAGCGCGTCTTCGTACGACTCGAACCCGTCGGTCGTACCGAGCGCCATCAGCGCGACTGTGCAGCTCGGCGTCGCCGCGAGACACGAGGCCGCCATCTCCGCAACATCCGCGGTGGCGACGAGGGCCTTCGCTTCGCAGTCGGTGACGATGTAGCTCGCCTCGTCACCGGTGAGGTGCCAGTTGACGGGCGTGAGGCGGAAACCGGCGCGGATGCACGCGGCGAACGTCTCGACGAACGCGGGATGGTTGCCGGCGATCAGCGCGACGGCGTCGCCCGCGACGAGTCCCCGCGCGCGGAGCGCACGGGCGAGACGGTTCGTGTTGGCGTCGAGCTCGGCGAAGGTGCGGGTGCCCGACTCGGCGATGATCGCCGGCGCGTCGGGCGTCTCCGCGGCCCAGTGCGCGAGGTCAGCCATTGGGGGTGCCCGCGGGAGTGAACAGGGGCAGGTTGCGGCCGTCGGACAGCGGCTCCCAGGTCACGGTCACGGGCGTGCCGACGGAGACCGTCATCGGATCGCACTCGACGAGGTTGGTGAGCATCCGCCAACCCTCGGCAACATCCACCAACGCGATCGCGTAGGGAGCTCGGTCCGCGAACATCGGGTTCTGCGGGCGGTGCTCGACGGTGATCGCGTGCACGATCCCTGTGCCCGCCGACTCGCGCCACTCGAGATCGGCACCGAGGCAGGTCGGGCACACCTCACGCGGGTAGAAGACGGGACGATCGCAGTCCCGGCACCACTGCACGAGCAGCCGGCGCTCACGGGTTGCATCCCAGAACGGCTGCGAGACCTCGGACACCGGCGGCTCGAGCCGCGTCGCCTCTGTCATCGCGTCACCTCTGTCACAGCGTCGCCTCCGTTCCCAAGACGAGCGTCGACATGCAGGACAGCACCATCCCGGAACCGTGTGCGATCGCGATCTGTGCGTCACGAACCTGCCGCGCGCCGCACTCCCCGCGCAGCTGCCGCACCGCTTCGACGATGAGGAACATGCCGTACATCCCCGGATGGGTGTAGGACAGGCCGCCGCCGTTGGTGTTCATGGGAAGCGAGCCGCCGGGGCCGAGCTTGCCGTCCTCTGCGAACGCGCCGCCCTCGCCCTTCGCGCAGAAGCCGAGATCCTCGAGATGGAGCAGCGCCGTGATGGTGAAGCTGTCGTAGCCCATCAACACATCGACGTCGTCGGGCTTCACGCCGGCCATCGCGAACGCCGCCGGTCCACTCACCGCGCCGGGCGTCCTGGTGAGGTCCGGCATCTGGGAGATCATCGAGTGGTCGTGGCAGGTCGCCGCGCCGAGCACGTAGATCGGGGGCTTGGCAAGTGACGCGGCGCGCTCGGCGCTGGCGAGCACGAATGCGCCGGCACCATCCGTCACGAGGCAGCAGTCGAGCTGGTGCAGCGGTGTGGTCTCCATCCGCGACGCCAACACATCGTCGATGGTGATCGGCTCCTGGAACCTCGCCCTGGGATTCATGACGGCCCACTCGCGCGTGCTCACTGCGATCTGCGCGAGTTGCTCCGACGTCGTGCCGAACTCGGCCATGTGTCGGGACGCGGCGAGCGCGTACGGTCCCATCGGCATCCGCATCCCGTACGGCATCTCCCACTCGACCATCGCCTCGCGCCCTGCACCGCCACCGCGACGCGGCATGCGTCGGCCCGCGTTGCGCTTTCGATCACTGTGTGGGGTGGCGGCGTAGACCCCGATCACGACGTCGCACACGCCGGCGGCGATGGCGGCGGCCGCGTGCTCGACGTGGACCTCGAAGCTCGAACCACCGGTGTTGGTCGAGTCGGTGAAGTTGGGAGTGATCTCGAGGTACTCGGCGAAGGCCATCGAGGAGGCGTGGTGGCAGACACCATCGACGTCGGCCAGCGTCAGCCCCGCGTCCGCCAGCGCCTCGCGCACCATCGCGGCCTCGAGGGCGCGGCCATGGAGCTCCAGGTCCCCCGTCGGCGATGCCGCGTCCGCGACGCCGACCAACGCCGCGGCCCCCCTCAGGCTGCGTTCAGCCACTGCGCCCACTCTCTCCTGACTCCGAGGAACCGGGCAACTCGGCGCCCGTGAATCGTGCCGGACCTCAGCCGTGCTTCTGCTCGAGCAATTCGACGACGTTGCCTTCCGGGTCTTCGATCATCGCGATGCGGATGCCGGGCATGAGCTGCGTGACCGGGAGCGGGATCGGTGAGCCGGCGGCAACTGCCGGCTCGATCGCCGCGTCGATGTCGTCCACACCCATCGTCCAGTACCGCAGTCCGGTACCGCCGGCCGAACCACCAGGCGGGTTCGCCGCGGCGGGCGACGTCTTGTGCGTCACCAGCTTCACCACACACGGCCCGACCGCGAGCTGCCACATGTGCGATCCGGTCGGAAGCTCGAAGTCGAACAGCAACTTCAGTCCGAGCACGTCGCGGTAGAACGGCAGGCACGCGTCGATGTCGCGCACGACGATGCCGAGGTCGATGTGGGGTTCACTCAATGGGACGCCTCCTTGGGCGATGTGGAAAGTACGCCAGCGTCTCGCAGTTCCTCGATGGCCGTCCCGTCGAGTCCGAGCACTTCCGCCAAGACCTCGTCCGTGTGCTCACCGAGACGTGGTCCCGCGTGGCGGATCGTGCCGGGCGTCGCGGTGAAGCGCGGCACGATCCCGGTCATCGGTACCTCCCAACCCTGCGCCGAGGTCACGCGGCGGACCATCTCGCGCGCCAGGTACTGGGGGTCGGTGAGCATGTCCGGCGCGGTGAAGATGCGTCCCGCGGGGACACCATACGTTTCCAGGGTCGCGAGCAGCTCGTCGCACGTCGCGGCTGCGGTCCATCCGCCGATGACGGCGTCGAGCTCTGCCGCGTTGTCGCCACGCGGGTTGTGCGTTGCGTAGCGCGGGTCCTGCGCCAGTTCCGGCCGGCCCATCGCCTCGCACAGGCGAACGAACACACTGTCCGCGTTCGCTGCGATCACGACTTCGGCGCCGTCCTCCGTCGGGTACACGTTCGACGGCGCGACACCCTTGAGCACGCTGCCCGATCGTGTCCGCACCACACCGCCGAGCTCGTAGTCGGCCATCGTCGACTCCATGAGTGCGGCCACGGCTTCGTAGATGGCGACGTCGACCTCTTGCCCGCGCCCCGACTCGCGCGCTTGCAGCAACGCGGCGAGCGTCCCCATCACGCCGAAGGCGGAGGCGAGCGCGTCACCCAGGCTGATCCCGGCGCGTGACGGAGGCCGGTCGGGGCTGCCGGTCGTGTACCGGATGCCGCCCATCGCCTCACCGACGCTGCCGAACCCGGCCTGGCCGGCGAGCGGCCCGGTCTGGCCGAACCCGCTGATGTGCACCATCACGAGCTTCGGGTTGCGAGCGGACAGCACGTCATAGCCGAGGCCCCAGCGGTCGAGCGTGCCAGGCCGAAAGTTCTCGAGCACGACGTCACAGCGCTCCGCGAGTTGCGCGGCAACGCGCCGGCCGGGCTCGTGGCGCAGGTCGAGCACGATCGACCGCTTGTTGCGCGCGATCGCCGGCCACCAAAGGCTGTCGCCGTCGCGCGTCACGCCCCAGTGACGCATCGGATCGCCGCCGTCCGGCGCCTCGACCTTGATGACATCCGCGCCGTAGTCGCCCAGCAACTGGCCAGCGAACGGACCGGCGATGAAGTTCCCGAGCTCGAGGACCCGGACGCCGGTCAGCGGCCCGTGCACGGCGTCACTCATGCGCGATCTGTCGACCGACGTCCGCCGCTTCGTAGCCCTCCGGCGCGGCGATCTCGACGATCGGGTCGTCGCGCTCGTCGTACTCCAGGTGCAGGGCACGCGAGATCACTGCGTGCATGGTGTACATCATCGTGATGTAGGTGAACTCGAGGATCGCCTCGTCGCTCAGGTGCGCGCGCATCGCATCGAACACCGCATCGTCGACGCGACCGAAGCCGAGCACGAGCGCGTCGGTGTACGCGAGCAGCGCGCGCTCGAGGGGATCGAACAGGTCGGACACCTGCCACGCCTTGAGCGCCTCGATCTTCTCCTCGGAGAAACCGAGGGCGCGACACGATTTGCAGTGCTGCGAGAACACGAACTGGCTGCCCACGAGCCATCCGGCCCGCGTCTGGCCGAGTTCCCGGAGGGTGGCCTTCACCTTGCGGTCAGGGCTCGCGTACAGCGCGAACCCGCGGCACGCGTGCTCGAGCACGTCGGGCGAGTTGGCGAAGACCGTCCACCAGTCACCCGGAGTTCCAGTGGCGGTGCCGGGCTCCGCCACCGGATCACGATCGCCGAACAACCGGTCATACATCGACAGGACGATCGGCGCCTCGGCCTGGTCACGGGGGATCTGCTGGAGACGTGGCACTGCCCGTTTGTATACGAAACAATGAAGGCAGTCGACCGAGGGGAACGACGTGGCCGCGACCGGCAAGCAGACCAACACCGAATTCGAGCTCCGTGGGTTCAACCACCTTGCGCTCGTCGCCCGGGACATGGCCGAGACGGTCGAGTGGTACGAGGAGAAGCTCGGCATGAAGCTCGTGAAGACGCTCGAGCTTCCCGGCGGTCACGGACAGCACTTCTTCCTCGACATGGGCAACGGCGTCGACGGCATCGCGTTCTTCTGGTTCCCCGACGCCGTCGAAGGCGAGAAGGGCGTCACCCACCAGAACCGCATGGGGATGACAGCGATCGGCACGATGAACCATCTCGCGTTCGACGTGCCGGCCGAGCGGTTCGACGAGTACCGCCAGCGGTTGATCGACAAGGGCGTCGAGGTCACCCAGATCATCAACCACTGCAACTCGCTCGATGGCGGTCACAAGGCGGACTACGACCCCGCCACCGACGACGGGGACGTGTTCGTTCGTTCCATGTACTTCAAGGATCCGAACGGCACGACCCTCGAGTTCGCGTGCTGGACCACGACGTTCGACGAGTCCGACGTCCGCCACACCCCGGCAACGGCCCGCACACCGGCGTAGCTCGCCCGAGACCGACCCGTCCTCCTGGTACCGGGAGAACCTCGAGAAGGGATTGGCGTCAGCCGGTGATGGTGCGGATCGTTCGCGCCACATGCCGGCCGAAGCGGGCCCGCGACCAGCCGCGCCGTCGCACGAGGAGCTCGTAGACCTCCGGCGCGGCCGCGCATTGGGCGAGCGAGCGCGATGACGCCGGAGGTGACAGAGGCGCGGCCGCCGTACGCACCGGTGACGGCACACGACGTCGTGCGCGTCCACCGGGCGCTCATCCGATTCGAGCCGGCGTGACGCCCGGACCGCTTCCGCAGTAGAAGAGCAGCGTGGACATCACGCGCGTGGGCTCGTTCACGCTGGACTGGGGTGAGAGCGTCGTCTGGGACGATCGACGGAATCGTCTCTACTTCGTCGACTGCATGAAGTCGACGTTGCACTGGTTGGAGGACGGGTCCGACGAGTTGCACACCGTGGCCACCCCGTCCATGCCGACGGGAGTCGTGCCCTGTGACGACGGTCGGCTCCTCGTGGTGCTCGACGACGGTCTGCACCTCGTCGACCCCGACGGTGCGAGGTGGGAGCTGCTCACGCACTACCCCGACGAGATCGGCGGCCGTTGCAACGATGCCTGTGCCGACCTCGACGGGCACTTGATCACCGGCAAGCTCAACCTCGGCCCGGCCGAAGGTTCGGCCTGGTGGTACTCGAACAGCGACGGGTGGCGGATGCTCGACCCCGACATCGCGAACACCAACGGCCCGACGGTTGCCGAGCTCGACGGCGCGATGACGCTGATCATCGGTGACACGAGCGCGCAGTACTTCTCGTACCCGTACACCCCGTCGGCCGGGACGGTCGGCGCCCGCACCGTGTTCGGCGACGTGTCGTCCCTCGACGGCGGGCCGGACGGCGCCACCCTCGACGTGGACGGCGGCTTGTGGTGCGCGCTGTTCGACGGTGGCCAGCTCGCCCGCTTCACGACGAGGGGACTGGAACGCACCGTGCCGATGCCGATGCGCAATCCCACCGACGTGACCTTCGGTGGCGTGGACCTCGACGTGCTGTACGTCGTGTCGACCAACGGGCCCGATGACCTCGCAGGCGCGCTGCTGCGCATCGACGGCCTCGACGTGCGCGGCCGACCGGAACCGCGCTTCACGGTCCCGACAAGTGGTACTCCGGGATGATCGGCTGCCACAGCATCGGCGCCAGCAGGTTGGCCCCGTCGTGGGTGAGATGGACCCCGTCGGTGTCGCGTGCAGTGATCACACTTCCGTCGGGCCGCGTGTAGGTGTCCGAATACGCGGGCCCGAAGAACGCGAGGAGATCGGCGAAGTGCACGTCGACGCGTTGTGCTGCGTTGCGGCGGGCGGCGTCGTTGAACGTGTCCTTCGCCTGATTGAGGCGCTCCGGCCGCTCGGTCGGCATCCCGATCCACACCACCGTGCGCTGACCGCCCGCGGATGCGAGATCCATCACTGCAGCCACGCGACGGGCGTACTCCTTGGCCCAGCCATCCGTGAACAAGCTGTGCACCTGGCCGGTGGGGTCCTTCAACGGTTGGTCGTCGTTGCCACCGAACGCGAGGAAGACGACGTCCGGGCCGATGCGCTTGAGCTGCTGCGTGAGCTCGGCACCCCAGTCCAAGATGTCGGGACGGGCCAGCCCGGTGCCCACCTGCACGTCAGTGTGCAAGTCGATGCGGGCGTCGTCGCCGATGAACTTGGCGACGCCCTGACTGATGTTGCCGACGAGCGAGTCGCCGGCGAACAACACGCGCAGCGGATGCGCAGCCGTCGGCGTCCGCTTCCGGGGGATCGGCGGCGGCGGTGCGGTCGTCGACGGACCGGACGAAACCAGGGTCGTCGTCGGAGCGACGGACGCGGCCGGTAGGAGCACCGAGGCCACCGGTTGCTCGTCGCGGTTGGCGACGTCGGCAATCCACTCGCGCGGGCGGTCGAAGAACAGCGCATGACTGACCGATCGCATCGGCTTGGTGACGAACAGGGCGACATCTCGGGACGCGCCGTACGGCTGGCGTTCGGCGACCCGCTCCAGGCTGTCGGCGCCGAGCAGCGAGGCGACGAGCAACGCCAGGAGCAACGTCGCGATCGCGCGACCGGCGGGCATCGTGCCGCGCCGCGGTGCCAGCGCTGGATGATCCAATGGCGACGACCGCGTGGCGGTGCTCATCAGAACTGGAAGTAGATGAAGGGGGCGATGCCGGTCGGCCCGAGGACGTCGATGAGCAGCAACACGAGGGCGAGCGTTCCGATCTGCATGCCGAGCCCCCATCGCGTGAACGCCACCTGCATGCGGCCGACGACATCACGAGGGACGAACTGCGACGCGAGCATCAGCACGATCACGAGCACGACCCCGAGATCGACGTTGCCGCCACGGTGGAACAGGAGCCGACCGAGGACCACGAAGGCGTCGTGGATGGTGGGCGCGCGGAAGAACACCCAACCGAGACACACGAATTGGAACACCAACACGCGGCGCATCCACAGCCGTGGGGTCGACTCGGGGAGCTCGAGTGGCACGCTCGGCGGCGGTGGCTCGACCGTGACGTCTGCTTCGCCGCCGGCCCGGGACGTCACCGATGCAAGTGCCACCATCGCGTCGTGGTGGCGAGCGGTCCGCCGCTCCCGCCAGTACCGCTCGAGCACCAATCCCCCACCGTGGAGCGCGCCCCAGAACACGAACGTCCAGGCCGCCCCGTGCCAGAGCCCACCGAGCAACATCGTGAGCATGATGTTGCGGTACATCCGCGTCCGGCCGTCGCGGTTGCCGCCGAGCCCGATGTACACGTAGTCGCGCAGCCAACGAGAAAGCGTCATGTGCCAACGCCGCCAGAAGTCCTGCAGGGACGACGATGTGTACGGCGCGTCGAAGTTCAGCGGGAAGCGGAACCCGAGCAGCAGCGCGAGGCCGATGGCGATGTCGGTGTAGCCGCTGAAGTCGGCGTAGATCTGCAACGCGTAGGCGTAGATGCCGACGAGGGTGCTGAGCCCGCCGTGTTGATGCGGGAAGTCGAAGACCGAGTCTGCGGCCCCCGCGAGATAGCTCGCGATGACGACCTTCTTGAAGAGGCCTGCGCCGATCAGCCAGAACGCTCGCCCCGCCTCGACCCGCCTCGGGTCGCGACGCACGCGCAGCTGCGGCACGAGCTCCTTCGCCCGGACGATGGGGCCCGCCACGAGGTGCGGGAAGAACGACAGGTACACCGCGAAGTCGAGGAAGGACGCCGGCTCGATCTCTCGGCGATACACGTCGACGACGTAGCTGATCGCTTGGAACGTGAAGAACGAGATCCCCACCGGCAACAACACGTTCGGAACGGGCGGCTGCCATCCGATGTGCAGGAAGCGCAGCGCGGAGCCGGCGGAGCTCGACACGAAGCCGACGTACTTGAACCATCCGAGCACGGTGAGGTTCCCGATGAGCGCAGCGACGACGCGCCGGCGGCGGGCCCCGTCGTCCGGCGCGCGGTGCACGAGGTTGGCGAAGAACTGATTGCCGACGATCGATGCGCCGAGCAGCAGGACGTAGCTCGTGTTCCAGGACGCGTAGAACACGAAGCTCGCCGCCACCATGAACACCCGCCAGCGGAAGTGGCGCGGCATGAGCAGCCAGCTCGCTGGTAGCACCACCGAGAAGAAGATGGCGAAGCGGATGGTTGGAAACAGCACGCTGGGCTCCGAATACGCGACCGAACGGCCCCAACTCCGCCAGCAAGATCGTAAAGCGCGCGAGCGCTCGGCGAGCGGACGATCATCCGGCGCGTCGAGAAGAGTCCGCTTCGGTACGCGGGCCAGCGCCTCGGCTCGTTCTGCGTCGTCGACACGAAGGTGCGCGACTGGACTGACGAGGACCTCGGACTCCTCGAGGACCTCGCGAGAAGGCGATGGCCGACTTCGATTGATACGGCAGATTCAAGTCTAGAGCGCCTGTTCGCTCTGTTCTGCAAGGTATTTGTCGGGTCAAGCTCGCAGTCTCCGATAACCTGCGCGGCCATGCCGGCCCGGCTCCGCCGTCTCGTCGCACTCGCGCTCGCCACGGCCGTCGTTGTCGGCGCGTGCAGTTCGGACAGCAACACCGCGACCACGACGTCCAGCGCGTCAGCTGCACCGTCGTCCGGATCGTCAGCGTCGGGCTCCATCACCGTGTTCGCGGCCGCGTCGCTGACCGAGTCGTTCGACGACGAGCAGCAGACGTTGAAGTCCGAGCAACCAGGACTGCACATCACTTTCAACTACGGCGGATCGGGATCCCTGGTGACGCAGATCCAGCAGGGCGCGCCCGCCGACGTGATCGCCGCGGCGGACACCGCGTCGATGCAGAGGCTCGTCGACGCCGGACTCGTCGAGACCCCTCAGACGTTTGCAAGGAACAAGCTCCAGATCCTCGTCGCACCCGGGAACCCGAAGAAGATCCAGGGACTGAGCGATCTCGCCCGCAGCGACGTCGTGTTCGTGACCGAGGACGACAGCGTCCCCGCCGGCAAGTACGCCGCGGAGGTGTTGCAGAAGGCGAACGTCACGACGAATCCGGTGTCCGAGGAAGCCGACGTGAAGTCGGCGGTCGCCAAGATCACGAGCGGTGAAGCCGACGCGACCATCGTGTACCTCACCGACGTCACCGCGGCCGGTTCGAAGGGCGCCGGTGTGACGATCCCCGACGACCAGAACGTCGTGGCGACCTACCCCATCGCGGTCGTGAAGTCCGCGAAGGACAAGGCCGCGGCACGGGCGTTCATCGACGCACTCATCACCGGCAGCGGCCGAGACGCGTTGTACAAGCGTGGCTTCCTGCCACCGACCTGAGAGGGCTCAGCGATGCCGTCGTACAAGATCGGACAAGCCGCCGAGCTGCTCGGCGTGAGCGTCGACACCGTGCGCCGATGGGTGGACACCGGCCGCCTACGCGCCACGCGCACGGAAGGCGGACGGCGACTGATCGACGGTGCGGCGCTGGCCAAGTTCGCCATCGAGGTGTCGAACGAGCACGAGGAGGACGTCGTCGTCGCCCGTTCGGCCCGCAACCGCTTCCCGGGCATCGTGACCAACGTCGTCAAGGACAAGGTCGCCGCCCAGGTGGAGATCCAAGCAGGTCCTCACCGAGTGGTCTCGCTCATGACTCGCGAGGCGGCAGACGAGCTCGGACTCGCCCCGGGCGTGCTCGCGGTGGCATCGGTGAAGTCCACGAATGTCGTCGTCGAGATCGCCGCGCCCTGACGTGCAGTCGTTGCGACGTACTCGACGCGACGGCGTGCCGGATCGTGTCCCGCTCGTCCCCGTCGTCATCGCGGCGATCGGTGCGGCACTGTTCGCGCTTCCGCTCGCGGGTCTGCTGTGGCGTGCCCCGTGGGCGTCGGCGTGGGACGTGCTCGGTACCGAGGCGTCGCGCGACGCGTTGCGTTTGTCGTTGGTCACGTCGTTGTCGGCGACGGGAATCGCGATCGTGCTCGGCGTCCCACTGGCGTGGGTGCAGGCGCGCGTCGAGTATCCCGGCAAGCGACTCGTGCGCGCGCTGACGATCCTGCCAATGGTGCTCCCGCCGGTCGTGGGCGGTGTCGCGCTGTTGCTGGCGCTCGGCCGTCGCGGCCTCGTCGGCGGTCCGCTCGATTCGATCGGCGTCCACCTTCCGTTCACCACGGCCGGCGCGGTCGTGGCCGAGACGTTCGTCGCCATGCCGTTTCTGGTCCTCACCCTCGAGGCGGCGTTCCGGTCGTCGGACCTACGGCTCGAGGACGCGGCGCGCAGCCTGGGCGCCGGGCGGCTGCGGGTCTTCCGCACGATCACGCTTCCGATGGTGCGACCGTCGTTCATCGCGGGCGCGGTGCTGTGCTGGGCACGAGCATTGGGAGAGTTCGGCGCGACGATCACGTTCGCCGGCAACCTGCAGGGAACCACACAGACGCTGCCGCTGTTCGTCTACATCAAGCTCGAGGGATCGAGTCCAGACGCCGCGATCATCCTGTCGTTGGTGCTGCTGGCGGTGTCGCTCGTCGTGCTCGTCAGCCTGCGCGACCACTGGCTCGTGTTGCGGTGACGCTCACCGCGCAGATCCATGTCGCGCTGGAGCAATTCACGCTCGATGCCGAACTGTCGGTGGCGTCAGGCCAGACGATTGCGCTGGTCGGTCCGAACGGCGCCGGCAAGACCACGATGCTGCATGCCATCGCCGGCTTGCGCGCGCTGACATCCGGGCGCATCGAGCTCGACGGTGTGGTGCTCGACGAACCGAGCCGCGGGGTCTACGTCCCGCCGGAGCGGCGGCCCGTCGGCGTGGTCTTCCAGGACAACCTGCTGTTCCCGCACCTCTCGGCCGTCGACAACGTCGCATACGGCCTACGCGCCCGCGGGATCGGGCGTTCGCAGGCACGGACCACCGCGACGGGCTGGCTCGAACGTGTCGGCCTCGAGCGTCACGCAGCGGCTCGACCGCACCAACTGTCCGGTGGGCAGGCCCAACGGGTCGCGCTGGCCCGGGCCCTGGCTACGGAACCCGCGGTGCTGCTCCTCGACGAGCCCCTCGCCGCCCTCGACGCAACGACGCGCAACGAGGTCCGGCGCGATCTCCGGCGCCACCTCTCGACGTTCGCCGGCGTTCGGGTGCTGATCACCCACGATCCGATCGATGCCGCAGTCCTCGCCGATCATGTGATCGTGCTCGACGACGGTGAGGTGGCACAGACCGGGAGTCCGGAGGAGATCACACGCCACCCGCGGACTCGGTGGGTGGCGGACCTCGCCGGGACGAACCTGTTCGGCGGCGTGGCATCTGCGGATCGGCACGTGGCCCTCGACGAGGGTGGCGTGCTCGTGAGTGCCGACGAGGTGACGCCTGGCCGCGTCTTCGCGGTCGTGCATCCGCGGGCGGTCGCGATCCACCGTTCTCGTCCCGAAGGGTCACCGCGCAACACGTGGCCGGGACGCGTGACTGCGGTCGAGCGGCTCGGCGACCGCTTTCGTGTGCAGATCGACGGCCAGCCGTCCATCGTCGCCGAGGTCACGAGCGGCGCGGTCCAGGAGGTTGGTCTCACCGACGGCGCCGACGTGTGGGTGGCAGTCAAGGCGACGGAGATCGACGTGTATCCCGCCTGATCCTCGAAGGACACCGGTGACGAACGAGCGGCATGAAGCGAGCCCACATCGTCATGTTGTTGCTCGTTGCTGCGTGTTCGTCGGGAAGCTCCGCCGCGCCCGCCAGCACCACAACGACCAGTGCGCCGAAGCCCGCGTACACACCGGTCTACGCGAGAGGCACGTGCAACGACGAGGTGCCCCAGGACCCGCGGGTGGAGTGCGGCACGCTCACCGTGCCGGAGGACCGCACGAAGCCGGACGGCAAGAAGGTTGTCCTGCCCGTCGCGGTGGTGCACACCGCGGATCCGCATCCCGCGCCGGATCCGATCGTCTACTTCTCCGGCGGCCCCGGATTCGCCGGTCTCCCGACCGCCGCACGCTTCCTGCACGATGACCTCACCGGCAATCACGATGTGATCGTCTTCGACCAACGAGGCACGGGCGAGTCGCAGCCCAGTCTTGCGTGCCCAGAGGTCTACGACGCGAACGCGACCATCAACGGCAACACGCAGCCATTCGCCGAAGCGCAGCAGGTGTTCCGTGATGCGGTGGTGGCCTGTGCCAATCGACTCCGAGAGAACGGTGTCGATTTGAACCAGTACAACACCCCGGTCGTTGCCGACGACGTCGCCGACCTGCGGACTGCGATGGGGATCGAGGAGTGGAACCTGTTCGGCGCTTCCTACGGGACGACGGTCGCGCTGCAAACCATGCGCGCGCATCCCGACGGGATCCGCAGCGTCGTCATCGACTCCGTGTTCCCAACCGACGTCGCATGGAACGCGACCAAGACCGTCACCGATTTCAATCGTGTGCAACGCGTGTTCTTCGACGGCTGCGCGAAGGACGCTGCCTGTCATGCGCGGTTCCCGAACCTCGAAACAGACTTTCGCGATGCGGTCGCCGCGCTCGATGCCAACCCCTACCGCACGACCTACACCGACACGTTCTCCAAGAAGAGCTCGGCGTTCGTGATCGACGGCCCGACGGCGGCCGCCGGCTTCTACAACGCGCTGTACAACTCCGATCTCATCCCCCAGCTGCCCGGCGTCATCGAGCAGATCAAGGCGGGCACCGCGGGACCGCTCCTCGATGCGCTGGTGCAACAGCTCGGGCCGACGATCAACGGCGCGGCCGAGGCGCAGCACCAGTCGGTGAACTGCTCCGACCGAGCGTCCTCCGTCGATCAACAGGACGCCGGCGCGCTCGTCGCCAAGGATCCGAGCTCCTCGCGGCTCCTCGTCGGCTATGGCGTGTGCCCGTCGCTCGCGGTGACCCCCGCGCCGACGGGATTCAACGACCAGGTCCACAGCGACATCCCGACGCTCGTCTACGGCAACGAGTACGACCCGGTGACGCCGCCCGACGACTCGCAC
>DASUCS010000294.1:0-2859 GCA_036275935.1 Acidimicrobiales bacterium | reverse complement strand
GACTCGAAGGCTTCGGCGTGGAGATCACCGAACGAGTGCCGCTCGAGATCGCCCCGAATCCCCACAACGAGCACTACCTGCGCACGAAGCGCGAACGCATGGGTCACCTCCTCGGCGCGCTCGGCGAGATCGGTGACAACGATGTCGCGTGACGTCGTCTCGTCCACGCGCGAAGCACCGGATCTCGATGGACGTGGGGTGCGCATCGCCGTCGTCTGTGCGCGCTTCAACGACCATGTGACCCTGCGACTGCTCGACGGCGTGCACCGCGGGCTCGCCGAGTGCAAGGTGGACGACGCCGATGTGACCGAGGTCTGGGTGCCGGGCGCGTTCGAGCTCCCGATCGCGGCGAAGACCTTCGCCGCGTCCGGCGAGGTCGATGCCGTCGTGTGCCTCGGTTGCGTCATCCGCGGCGAGACGGGCCACTACGAGCACGTCGGCACGCAAGCGGCCGCGGGGATCCGCCAAGCCGCGCTCGACACCGGCGTGCCGGTGGTGTTCGGCGTGCTCACCACCGAGAACCTCGACCAGGCACTCGCCCGCTCCGAGGCAGAAGGCGGGGAGAACGCGGGCTACGACGGTGCCCGCACCGCCGTCGAGATGGCCAAGCTGGTCGGCTCCATCACGAAATCCTCTGCATAGAGACACACAAATGTGTACGTATGAAGAGGAATTGACCGTAAGACTGGATCGATGCTGAAGCTGGTTCTGCCGAAGGGGTCGCTCGAGAAGGCGACCCTCGAGCTGTTCGACAACGCCGACTTGAGCGTGAGCCGCTCGTCGGACGTCGCGTACAAGGCGTCGATCGACGACCCGAGGATCGACGACGTGCGCATCCTGCGGCCGCAGGAGATCCCGCGCTACGTGGCCGACGGGCTGTTCGATCTCGGCATCACGGGCCGGGACTGGATCGAAGAGACCGCGAGCGAGGTGACGTCGCTCGGCGTGCTCGAGTACTCGAAGGCGACGAGCAAGCCGTTCCGGATCGTCGTCGCGGTGCCGGCGAGCTCGGGCTTCGAGCGCGTCGAGGACCTGCCCCAAGGCGTGCGCGTGTCGTCCGAATACCCCGAGCTCACGCGGCGGTTCTTCGAGAAGAAGGGGATCGACGCCGACATCCGCCTCAGCTACGGCGCCACCGAAGCAAAGGTGCCCGACATCGTCGACTGCATCGTCGACGGAACCGAGACCGGACGGGCACTGCGCGCCGCGGGTCTGAAGGTCATCGACACGATCGTCGAGTCGTACACCGAACTGATCGCCAACCCCACGAGCTACAGCGATCCGCAGAAGGCCCACGCGATGGGCCAGCTGCTCACACTGCTACAAGGAACCCTCGAAGCCCGCGGCAAGGTGCTGGTGAAGCTCAACGTGGGCGCGGCGAACCTCAGCTCGGTCATCGCGCTGCTCCCCTCCATGAAGTCGCCGACGGTCTCCGAGCTCTTCGGCAAGGACGGCTTCGCGGTCGAGACGGTCGTGCCGAAGGCGACGATCAACACGCTCATCCCCGCACTGAAGGACGCCGGCGCCACCGACATCATCGAGCTCCCGCTGGCCAAGATCATCCACTGATGATCGGAGTTGTCACGGAGTTCGACGACGCCGCCGGACTCGGCACCATCACCGCAGACGACGGCGCCGCCTACCGCTTCCACTGCACGGCGATCACGGACGGCACCCGCACGATCGACGTCGACACGAAGGTGGAGTTCGAGCTGCGCCCCGCCCGTCACGGCCACTACGAGGCCGGCGCCGTCACTCCTCGGGCGTAGCGGCCGAGGCCTCGGTGGCCCCCTTCAGCTGGACGTACGCCATCCGCAGCTGGGAGAGGGCATCGCGCAGGGTGGGTTCGTTCTCGCCGAGCCGTCCTTGCAGGGCCTCGACCACCGCCGTCATGCCGTCGATCGCCACGAGGGCTTCGGAGAACGCCGGCGGCTGGCTCGACAGATGGATCGCCGCCAGCTCGTAGAGACCCATCGCGTGGTTGGCGACGACCACGGCCGCCGGCACCGAGGCGAGCTGGCGGCGCACCTCGTCCATCTCCTGGGCCATGGCGATCGCCTGTTCCCGCTCCTCGGGCGACAACCCGGCGAGGGGGTCCTCACCGGAGACGAACTCGGCTGAGGTGTCGCGTTCGTCCGGCTCGGCACCTGGCGCGTCCCGCTCGACTCGGTGCTCGCCATCCGGTGTCCACAGGGACATACCTGCTCCAAACTGTTGTCTGCGGGGGGCCTGCTGGTACCCTACGCCGACAACTCAACACCGGAAGCGGGGTCGTCTCGAGTGCGAGCACAGCCCCCACCCGGCCACGAAGCCGCAGCTGGCAGTGCGTCCGGGTCGATGACCACCCCGAACGGGTTCCGTTGCGGGCGGGTGTCGGCCTTTCGACGCCCGCCTTTTGTCGTTTCGACCCATCACATCGAGAAGCGTCAGGGAGGACCAACGCGATACATGAGGACTGATCCCAGATAGCAGCGCCGGCGGGCAACAACGAGCCCCGGATCAACGATCGCATCCGAGCTCGAGAAGTTCGACTTGTCGGAGCCGACGGTGGACAGATCGGGATAAAGCCACTTCCCGAAGCCCTGGCCATCGCACGGGAGCAGGATCTCGACCTCGTCGAGGTCGCTGCTCAGGCCAACCCTCCGGTCTGCCGGATCATGGACTACGGCAAGTGGAAGTACGAGGAGTCGCAGCGCCAACGTGACTCCCGCCGCAAGAGCACGAACATCTCGATCAAGGAGATGAAGTACCGCCCGAAGATCGGAACCGGCGACTTCGACACCAAGACCCGCAAAGTCGAGAAGTTCCTCGACGAGGGCCACAAGGTCAAGGTCACGATCATGTTCCGAGGCCGCGAGA